>NZ_JABFNH010000021.1:16312-28202 GCF_017168435.1 Micrococcus sp. KRD070 | reverse complement strand
CACCCTGCCCTTCCCGTTCCGAATCCACTGCACTTCCGACCCTTCTGGCGGCCGTTCCGGGCCTCAGAAGGGTCAGAACCGCAGTCGATTCGCGGGGGCGGGTGCTGGTGCTGGTGCGGATGCGGGTGCGGGGAGTGCTGAAGGGGGTGGGCGCTCAGCGCTGGAGCGCGGCCAGGGCGGCCTCGGCGTCGTCCGCGGCGGCGCGCAGCACCGGCAGGGCCTGCACGACGGCGGCCGCCACCTCCGGCGTGCGCGGCGCCGGCACGCGGGCCCCGGTCCGCAGGGCCGCCCGGCGCGCGCCCGGGTCGCGATGGTCCGGCCCGAGGGACAGCGCCGTGTTGATCGCCACGGCCACTCGCCCCTCGGCGTCGCGCACGGGCACGGCGACGCTGCTCAGATGGGCGTCCAGCTCCGCGGTCACCACGGCGTGGCCCTGCTCCCGCACGCGCGCCAGCTCGGCCATCAGCGCGTCCACGTCCGTGAGGGTGTGCTCCGTGGCGGGGGTGCGCGGGGCGCCTGCGAGCAGGGCACAGGCCTCGTCCTCGGGCAGGTCGGCCAGCAGCACGCGGCCCATGGACGTGGTGAACGCGGGCAGGCGCGTGCCGACGTCGAGGTTCACCCGCAGGATCCGCTCGGTGTGCACACGCGCGATGTACATCAGGTGCGCCCCGTGGAGCACGCCCGCGGAGCAGGACTGGTGCAGGCGCTGCGAGGCCTGGGTGAGGATCGGCCGGAGGATCTCGGAGACGGACCGGCCGGACCAGTAGCCGTGGCCGAGCTCCAGCACGCGCGGGGTCAGCGCGAACCGCCGCCCGTCCTGCACGGCGTAGCCGAGCTCCGTGAGCGTCAGCAGCATGCGCCGCGCCGTGGCCCGGGTGACCCCCGCGGCGGTCGCGGCCTCGCTCACCGAGAGCGTGGGGGTGTCCGGGGTGAACGCGCGCAGCACCGCCAGACCGGACGCCAGGGCGCGCACCACGTCCCCGCCCGACGCGGGACGTGCGCCGGGGGCGTCGACGTCGTCGGTCATGTCCGCCAGCGTAGTCCGCTATGCGCACAGCGCACGCCCGTGCGCGTCACGCACACACCCTTCCCCGCCCGCCGAGGCGGTCCTACGGTGAGGCCATGAGCCTCACCGATGCCTACGTGTTCGACGCCGTCCGCACCCCCTTCGGCAAGGTCGGCGGCGCGCTGTCGGGGGTGCGCCCCGACGACATGGCCGCCCACGTGGTCCGCACCCTCGTGGACCGCGCCCCGGGCCTGGAGGGCCTGCGCGCCGCGTCCGCCCAGGCCGTGGCCGACGCCGCCGCCGGCCGCCCGATCGAGGCCGGCACGGACGCCGCCGCCCCGCAGCGGATCGACGAGGTCGTCTTCGGCAACGCCAACGGCGCGGGCGAGGAGAACCGCAACGTGGCCCGCATGGCCACCCTCCTGGCCGGCCTGCCGCTGTCCATCCCCGGCACCACCGTGAACCGCCTCTGCGGCTCATCCCTGGACGCGGCGATCATCGCCTCCCGCCAGATCAACACCGGCGAGGCGGACGTGGTCCTCGTGGGCGGCGTGGAGTCGATGTCCCGTGCCCCGTGGGTGCTGCCCAAGACCACCCGCCCGTTCCCCATGCACGACCTGGCGGCGGCGAACACCACGCTCGGCTGGCGCCTGATCAATGACGCGATGCCGCCGGAGTGGACCGTCTCGCTCGGCGAGGCCACGGAGCTGCTGCGCGAGCGCTTCGGCATCTCCCGCGAGCGCCAGGACGAGTTCGCCGCGCGCTCGCACCGCCTTACCGCGCGGGCGTGGGACGAGGGGCGGTATGACTCCCTCGTGGCCGCCGTGCCCGGCACGGACCTGGAGCGGGACGAGACCGTCCGCCCGGACTCCACCCCCGAGACCCTCGCCGGCCTGCGCACCGTGTTCCGCCGGGAGAACGGCACCGTCACGGCGGGCAACGCCTCGCCCATGAACGACGGCGCCTCGGCCGCCCTCCTGGGCTCGTCGACGGGCGCCGATGTGCTCGGCCTGGAGCCCCTGGCCCGCATCGCCGGCCGCGCCACCGCCGCCAACGAGCCCGACTTCTTCGGCTACGCGCCGGTGGAGGCGGTGAACCGGGCCCTGTCCCGCGCCGGGATCGGCTGGAAGGACGTGGCCGCCGTCGAGCTCAACGAGGCCTTCGCCGCCCAGTCCCTGGCCTGCACGGACGCCTGGGGCGTGGACCCGGAGATCGTGAACGCCTGGGGCGGCGCGATCGCGATCGGCCACCCCCTCGGGGCCTCCGGCACCCGCGTGCTCGGCACGCTGGCCCGCCGCCTCGAGGCCTCCGGTGAGCGGTGGGGCGTGGCCGCGCTGTGCATCGGCGTGGGCCAGGGCATCGCCGTCGTCCTCGAGAACGTGGCCGCGCGCTGACGCGTCCGGCCGAGCACCCACCCGACCCCCTCATCCAAGGAGTCCCCATGCTGGAGTTCGTGGACACGGCCGCGCAGGCCGTCTCCCGCATCACCGACGGCGCCACGGTGCTGATCGGCGGGTTCGGCAACGCCGGCCAGCCGATGGAGCTGATCGACGCGCTGCTCGAGTCCGGGGCCACCGGCCTCACGGTGGTCAACAACAACGCGGGCCAGGCGGACGCGGGCCTGGCGCTGCTGATCAAGGAGCGGCGGGTCGCCAAGATCATCTGCTCGTTCCCGCGCCAGTCCGACTCGTGGCATTTCGACGAGGCCTACCGTGCCGGGGAGATCGAGCTGGAGCTCGTCCCGCAGGGCAACCTGGCCGAGCGCCTGCGCGCCGGCGGCGCCGGCATCGGCGGCTTCTTCACGCCCACCGGCTACGGCACGCAGCTGGCCGAGGGCAAGGAGGTCCGCGAGATCGACGGCACGCACTACGTGCTGGAGGCCCCGATCCGCGGCGATGTCGCGCTCATCAAGGCGTACGCGGCGGACCGCCACGGCAACCTCGTGTACCGCAAGACCGCCCGCAACTTCGGACCCGTCATGGCCGCGGCCGCCGCCACCACGATCGTCCAGGTGGACGAGGTCCGCGAGGAGCCGATCGACCCGGAGCACGTGGTGACCCCCGGCATCTACACGGACACCGTGGTGCGGATCGACACCGAGTCCGGGGAGAAGGAGCGCGCCGAGCGGGCTGCCCTGGCGGAGGGCCGGCCGAAGCCGTGCGCGGCCACGACGACCGCGGCCGAGCCGGCCGCCGAGGGGAAGTGAGGAGAGCGATGAGCATCACCCAGACCGACACCCCGCTGACCCAGGACGAACTGGCCCGTACGATCGCGGCGGACATCGCCCCCGGCTCCTTCGTGAACCTGGGCATCGGCCAGCCCACCACGGTGTCCAACTACCTGGAGGCGGAGAAGAACGTCACCCTGCACACCGAGAACGGCATGCTGGGCTTCGGCCCGCAGGCCGAGGGCGAGCAGATCGATGAAGACCTCATCAGCGCCGGCAAGATCCCCGTCACCGAGCTGCCCGGGGCCGCGTACTTCCACCACGCCGACTCGTTCGCCATGATGCGCGGCGGCCACCTGGACGTGTGCGTCCTCGGCGCCTACCAGGTCTCCGCGACCGGCGACCTCGCCAACTGGTCCACGGGCAAGCCCGGGGCGATCCCCGCCGTCGGGGGTGCGATGGACCTGGCGATCGGCGCCAAGGACACCTACGTGATGATGGATCTCTTCACCAAGAAGGGCGATCCGAAGCTGCTGGCCGAGTGCACGTTCCCCCTCACCGGCGTCGGCTGCGTCTCCCGCATCTACGCGGATCGGGGCGTCTTCCTGCTGGACGCCTCCGGGGTCGTGCGGGTCCGCGAGCTGCACGGCATCACGTGGGAGGAGCTGGAGGCGGCGCACCCCGGCGTGCGGTTCGAGAAGCTCGAGGACTGAGCCGCGGCGCCGCAGCCACCGGCCCCACGGGCTCTCGGAGGCCTGCGCCGTCGTCGACTTCTCGTGGGGAGGAACGCCGGTTGACTTATCCCGGGTGCGGCGGCCTGCGACCGGTGATAACTCAACCGACGACGGCGGCCCGCACCTTCGCGCGCAGGTGCGGGCCGACGTCGTCCCGGCGGGGTGCTCAGGCGGTGCGCAGCACCATGCCCGGGTGGAGCATGGTCGAGACCGTCATGCCGTTGAGGCGCTGCAGGCGCTCCATGGAGACGCCCGTGCGCTGGGCGATGAGCCACCAGCCGTCGTTCGCCTGGACCACGTACGTGGCGGGCGAGGGCGCCGGGGCGGAGGCGGTCTGGCCGGTCCGCAGCACCATCCCCGGGTGCAGCACGGTGGTCGCGGTCATGCCGTTGAGGCGCTGCAGGGTCTCCATCGTCACGCCGGTGCGGTAGGCGATGATCCACCAGCCGTCGCCCTCGCGGACCGTGTACGTGCCCGGGGCGGGGGCCGGGGCCGGGGCAGGCGCGGGCGGGGAGGTCGGCGCCGTGGCGGCCGTGATGAGCACCATCCCCGGGTGCAGGACGGTCGACGCCGTCATGCCGTTGAGCCGCTGGAGCTCCGCGGCGCTGACGCCGGTCCGTCGGGCGATGACCCACCAGCCGTCGTTCGGCTGCACCGTGTACGTGCCGGTGGTGATCGGGGTGGGCTCCGGGGCGGTCGGGTCGGCGACGGTGCGCAGCACCATGCCCGGGTGGAGCACGGTCGACTCGGTCATGCCGTTGAGCTCCTGGAGGGTGGCCGCGGGCACGCCGGTGCGGCGGGCGATGGTCCACCAGCCGTCGGTCGGCTGCACCGTGTACGTGCCGGCGGTCGACGGCTCGGTCGTCGGGGCCGGCGTCGGAGCCGGGGTGGCCGGTGCCGGCGGCTGGCCGGCCGCCGTCGCGATGGCCTCGGCGCGGTCCCGCAGGTCGTCGAAGCGGGCCATCAGGTGCTGCCCCGGGCACGCGGTCGCGGACGTGGCCCGGTGCGGGAAGATCGTGTCCACGGTGACGGGCGTGCCCGCGGCGTACTTCGTGCTGCCGCCCGAGGTCAGGGTGACTCGGCCCCGCGCGTCGATGCCGTCGCGGTACAGGTAGTAGGCGGTGGCGCGGGCCATCGCGTCCACCACCTCCTCGGACGGGGCGACCACGTCGTAGTTGCCCATCGTGGAGATGCCCATCGTGCCCCGGTTGAACCCGCCCGCGTGCGTGCCCAGCGGGTTCGAGTCCAGGGCGCCGCGGCGGCCCTCGTAGATGTTGCCGAAGCGGTCCGTGATCAGGTGGTACGGGAAGTCGCCCCAGCCGAGGGTCCTCGTGTAGTACGCGTAGATGCCGCGCATCTGCTCCACGGCCTGGGCGCGCGAGTAGTCGTTTGTGCCGGCCGTGTGGTGGATGGTCAGCGCGCGCACCTGGTCGAACTGCGGGGAGGACTCGGCCCAGGACTCGTCCGCGCCCCACTGCGCGCGGGTGATCACGTCCGGGAGGATCTTCGCGCGCGCATCCGAGGCCGTGGCCACGGTGCGGGCCTCGGCGGGTGCGGCGCCCCCGACGACGGCGCTCGACTTCACGCCCCGCGGCAGGCCGGCCGTCTCCGCGGCCTGCTCGGCGGTCACCGCCGGGTGCGCGCTCGCGACGGTCTCGTCCGTGGCGGCCGTGCCCGGGTCGATGAGGGACAGCTCGAGGCCGGCCGGGGCTGCGCCGTCGGCGGTGGTCACGCGCAGCTGGGCGCCGTCCGCGCCGAACGCGACGAACGGGTCCGTGCCGGTGCGCGCGGGGGCGGCGTCCTCAGGCAGGACGGGCCGATCCAGGACCTGCCACGGGCCCCAGGCCCCGTCCTGACGCACGCGGATCTCCACGCGCTCGACGGCGTCGTCCGCCGCGGTGTCCCACACGGCGGCGGCCACCGTGAACGGGCGGTCCACCACGGGCTCGCCGAGCACGACGCCGGCCGGAGCCTCCTCGGCCGGGACGAGGTTCTCGCCCTCCTGCGGGACGGTCGCGACGCCGGCGCCCTCGACGGGAGCGGCCGACGCGGGGGTCGCGGCCGCGCCGACGGTCGTGGCGCGGGCGGCGTCGTCGAGCGGGCGCACGTCGGGGGCGCCCTCCGTGGTCGCGGACGGCGGCTGCGGGAGCAGGCCGCCGACGAGGACGGAGAGCGCGGCGACCGCGACGGCGGGCGCGAGCGGGCGGGGGGACGCGGCGGAACGCGGCGGGAGAATCTTCATGCGGATGCCTTCGGAAGGTGGAGTGCCCGAGGAACGACAGGCGCGGGCCGTGTCGCTTTCCCGGGTCGGTGACGTGGTGAGGGCGGGATGAGGGCCGGAGAGCCGTCGTGATCGTAGCGTGATCGACCATTCCCGGGAACATTTTTCGAAGGCTTGTCGGGTGATTTCACGCCCCCGTGATGTCCGGTTCACCCATTCACAGGTGGGCGCGGTGTGGCACCGGGGCGGAGCACAGCGGAGGGGTGTCGGGTCCGCGCCGGGGGATACGGTGACGGGAGACCACCACGGGCCGCCCGGCCCGGGAACCAGAGGAGGCAGACCATGGCGGAGCCGATCCACATCGGCGCGGCGGCGGACGTCCCGGAGGGCGAGGCGATCGTCGTCCCGGCGGCGACGGCGGGGACGAGGGACGACGTCGCGGTGTTCCACACGGACGCGGGCGAGTTCCACGCGATCGACGACACGTGCACCCACGAGGACGCCTCGCTGGCCGAGGGCTGGCTCGAGGACGACCGCGTGGAGTGCCCCCTGCACGCCGCGCAGTTCTGCCTGCGCACCGGCGAGGCGCTCTGCCTGCCCGCCACCAAGGGCGTCGGCGTGCACCGCGTCGAGGAGCGCGAGGGCCAGCTCTACCTCGTCCCCGGCGCATGAGCCACGACGTCGACGCCCCGGCGGGCGTGCCCGGCTCGGTCGTGGTGGTGGGCGGCGGCGTCGCGGGCTTCGCCGTGGTCCGCGAGCTGCGGCGCCGCGGTTTCGCGGGCGGGATCGCCCTCGTGGACCCGCAGGGCGTGCCCTATGACCGGCCGCCCCTGAGCAAGGAGTTCCTGACCGGCGACGCGGACGCGCACCGCCTGCTGCTCGCCCCGCCGGCATGGTTCGCCGAGCACGGGGTGGAGCTGGTGGAGGACGAGGCGGTCCGGGTGGTGCCGGGCGGCGTCCACCCCGACGGCGGCCCCGCGCCCCACCGGGTGGAGACGGCCTCCGGGCGGGTCCTGGACGCGGACGCGGTCGTGCTCGCCACGGGCGGGCGACCCCGGGCCCTCGACGTCGCCGGCGCCGACCACCCGGACCTGATCACCCTGCGCACCCGCGCCGACGCCGAGACCCTGCGCGACCGCCTGACGTTCGGGACCGAGGTGGCGGTCGTGGGCGGCGGTTTCACGGGGGCGGAGGTCGCGGCCGCGGCGCGCCGCTCGCTCGCCGCGGTGACGCTCGTGACCGGGACGGACGCCCCGGCTCGCGCGGCGGTCGGGCCAGCGCTGGCCGCCCGCCTGCACCGGATGCACGCCGAGCACGGGGTCGCGGTCGAGGTCGGGCGGGCGGCCTGGATCGAGCACCGGGACGCCGACGGCGGCGCCGCACTGCCGGCCGCCCACCGGCTCCACCTCCACGACGGGCGGACCGTGGACGCCGACGTCGTGGTGTTGGCCGGCGGCACCGTGCCGGACACCGCCCTCGCCGCGGACGCCGGTCTGGAGGTGGCCGACGGCGTGCTCACGGACGCGATGGGCCGCACGACCGTGCCCGGGATCCTGGCCGTGGGCGACGCCGCGCGCGCCCGGGAGTCCGCGTGGGCGCCGTCGCGGCACTGGGAGCCGGCCCTGCGGTCCGGTGCGGCCGCCGCGGCGGCGTTCCTGGGGGGACAGGCGGACGCCCCGGGCGCCCCGTGGTTCTGGTCCGACCGGTACGACGCACACGTGGAGGCCGTGGGGGACATGACGGTGCCGGCCGGTGGGCGGATCGTGGATCGCGAAGTGCGCGGCGTCGTGGTGGCGAGCTTCGCGCTGGCCGCGGACGGGACCCTGCGCGGGGCCGCGTCGATTGACGACCCCATGACCGTCAAGGCCGCCCGGCGCATCATCGACCGGGGGATCGTGGTGGACGCCGCCGCGCTCGCGGACCCGGCCGTGCCGGTCAAGTCGCTGGCGCGGGGGTGAGGGCGCCCGTTTCGTCGACGAAAGCGGTCAGGTGCCGCAGTAGGTGACGAACGGGGCCCCGTCCGCCGGACCCGGCTCCGCGTGCCGCTCGAACCCGGGGCGCGGGGTGAGGGGATCCGTGACGGCCTCGAGCAGCCGGTGGACGGCGGTGAGGTCCCCGTCCTCCGCGGCCGTCAGGGCCTCGTCGAGCAGGTGGTTCCGTGGGATGTAGACGGGGTTCACCGCGCGCATGCGGGCCGGATCGGGACCCATCGCCCGCCAGTCCGAGAGCCAGGCGGCGAGCCCCGCGGGGTCCGGGGCGCCGGGGACGAGCCGTGCCGCCTCGGTGCGCGCCGCGTCGTCGTCCACGGGCGCCGCCGTGTGCTCGGCCAGCCGCACCCAGAACGAGGTCCAGTCGGTCCGCGCCGCGGCCAGCCACGGGAACAGGCGGTCGGTGAGCGCGGCGACGTCGTCCTCCGCCACCGACGCCGGGAGGCCGAGCTTGTCCCGCAGTCCGCCGCGCCACGCCGCGAGATGGGCGCCGTGGAACCTGCCCAGCGCCTCCTGGGCGAGTGCGACGGCGCGGTCGGGGTCGTCGTCGATCACGGGCACGAGGGCCTCGCCGAGTCGGGCGAGGTTCCACGCGGCGATGGGCCCCTGGTTGCCGTACGCGTACCGGCCCTGGGCGTCGATCGAGGAGAAGCTCGCAGCCGGGTCGAAGGCGTCGATGAACGCGCAGGGGCCGTAGTCGATGGTCTCGCCGGACAGGGTCATGTTGTCCGTGTTCATCACACCGTGCACGAAGCCGAGGAGCATCCAGCGGGAGACGAGCGCGGCCTGCGCGGCGATCACCGCCTCGTAGAGCGCGAGCGCGGGGTGCTCGGCGTCGGCGGCGTGCGGGTGGTGGCGGGCGATGGCCTCGTCGACGATCCGGCGCAGCACCTCCGTGGGGTGCGCCTGCTCGGGGAGGGCCGCGGCGTACTGGGCCGTGCCGACGCGCAGGTGCGACGCGGCCGTCCGGGCCAGCACCGCACCCGGCAGCACGGTCTCGCGGCGGACCGGGTGGCCCGTGGCGACGACGGCCAGCGCCCGCGTGGTCGGCACGCCGAGGGCGTGCATCGCCTCGGAGACCACGTACTCGCGGAGCATGGGGCCGAGCACGGCCTGCCCGTCGGCGTTGCCGCGCGCGAAGGGCGTGCGACCGGAGCCCTTGAGATGCAGGTCGTGGAGCCGACCGTCCGGAGCCGTGAGCTCGCCGAGGAGGAGGGCGCGCCCGTCGCCCAGGCGGGGGGAGTAGTGGCCGAACTGGTGGCCCGCGTACGCCTGCGCGACCGGCCGCGCGCCCGGGCCGGGCTGCTCGCCGGTGAGGAAGGAGACACCGTCGTCGCTGGCGAGCCACTCGGCGTCGAGGCCGAGCTCCGCCGCGAGACCGGCGTTGAGCAGGACGAGCTGCGGGCCGTCCGTGGCCTGGGCCTGCCAGGGCAGGGCGAGCTCCGGGAAGGTGTCGGCGAAATGCGAGCTCAGGGCGGGAACGGACGCGGTCATGGGGCCACGCTACGTGGGGGAGGCCGGGTGTTCACGGGCCGACTCCCACCGGGCCCGTCCTTTCGAGGCGGGAAATCGATCCCACGGGCGTGGACCAGAGCGCTTTGACCTGGATTTCCCGCCTCGAGACGGGGGCCGTGGACCTCACCGGGTCACCCACTGAACTCGGCTGCCCGGCGCCGCACCCGCGCGACGACGTCCGCGTAGTCGTCCTGAGCGTCGGCCCACATGACCTTGATCGAGAGCCAGTCGTGGTCGGCGCACCAGCGGTCGCGCAGCACGTCGCGGGCCTGCTGCTCGGCGGTGCGGTGGTGCTCGCCCTCGTATTGCAACGCGAGGCGCCACGGCCGATACCCGAGGTCGACCGTCGGAGCGCGGCAGTCTGACGGGTCCAGCCGGCACTGCACCTCGGGCTCCGGCAGCCCGGCGTCGACGAGCGCCAGCCGCAGACGCGTCTCGCGCGGCGAATCCGCCCCCACGCGCATCCTCGCCAGCGCCGCCCGGGCCAGTCCGCGCCCCCGGAAACGTCCCCGTTCGGCCAGCGATCGGACGAGCTCCTCCGGGGTGTAGGCGGGAGCCCCGCGTCCGCCGCCGGGCAGCCACGGCGGGCAGAGCAGGGCGTCACCGGCCACGACGACGTCCCGCTCGGTGAGCGCCGACCGTGCCGCGCACAAGTCCCACAGCGTGCGGGCCGGCGTCGTCACGAGCACGCCGCCCCGCGTCATCCGCTGTCCCTCCGGCACCTCGATGCGGTGGGGCGCCAGACCCGCCTGGGCCGGCCGGCCGCCCGAGGTGCCGACGCTGACGTGCACCGCACCGGGGGCCAACAGCCGTTCGGGCACGGTCAGGCCGTGCAGACGGGCGGCGGTCTCATGGCTGACGACGACGTCGGGATGGCGCCGCTGATACGCGCGGATCTCATCCATCGTCCACTCACGGACGGAGACCGCCGCAGGGCCGGCCGGCCCGTAGATGCCGTGGCGCAGCCGCCGCAGGTCTGAGGACTGCAGTCGGGACCACGTCACACCCGCCCGGCGCGCGTCATCGACCGTGAAGGCGGTGGGGTCGATCGACGGCGGAAGCGGGGCGGGGCGACGGGACATGCGGCGAGCGTGCCCCGTCGGTCGGCATCCCGAGACGGACGAGCGGGGGCCTGGGGATGCACGAGGGGGCCCGACGCGGTTGTGCAGGAGGCGGTGACCTCCCCGGGGCGCCGGCCCCGAGCCATTCGAGGCGGGAAATCCACGTCATGGACCAGGATCGGACGTCCATGGGGTGGATTTCGCGCCCCGAAGTGAGGGGATGACCAGGTCAGTACGACGCGCGGGGCGCGCCCTCCCCGTCGGCCGCGGCGTCGCTCGGCTCCGGGCACCAGCGGTCGGCGAGGGCCTCGGCGGCCCGGGCCAGCAGGGCGACGTCGGCGCCCACGTTGACGTAGTCCGCGCCGGCGACGGCGTAGGCGTCGGCCTGCGCGGGCACGAACGCATTGACGCCCACGAACTTCCCGGCGGCCTTGACCTTCGTGATGACCTCCTCGACCGCGGCCACCACGTCCGGGTGCGACTGCTGGCCGAGCAGGCCCAGGGACGCGGAGAGGTCCGAGGGGCCGATGAAGACGCCGTCGATCCCGTCCACCGCCGCGATCTCGTCGGCGTTGCGCACGCCCGCGGCCGTCTCGATCTGCACGATCACGGAGACGTGGTCCGCCGCGCCGGGCAGGTAGCCGGGGATCCGGTTCCAGCGGCCCGAGCGTGCCAGGGCGGAGCCCACGCCGCGCACCCCGCCCTCGGCGGAGCCGTCCGGGTAGCGGGCGGCGGCCACGGCGCTGCGGGCCATCTCGGCGTCGTCGACCATGGGCACCAGCAGCGTCTGGGCGCCCAGGTCCAGGAACTGCTTGATGGCCACGGTGTCCAGCGCCGGCACACGCACCAGGGTGGGCACGCGGTAGCCGGCGATCGTGCGCAGCTGGGCGAGGACGTCCTGCAGGGTCAGCGGGGCGTGCTCGGCGTCGATGAGCAGGTAGTCGAGGCCCGCGCCGGCGCAGATCTCCGCCGTCGTCGGGTCCCCCGAGGAGAGGAACATGCCGGCGGCGGGGCGGCCCCCACGGGCGGCGACGGCCTCGGGCGTGAAGAGGTCGCGGAACAGCGGCTGCGGGTTGTGGCGGACGGGCATGGGACGTTCCTCCGGGGTTCTCCGCGCCCTCCACCCGACGCGGGTTGAGTTGTCGCGGGTGGAGCGGCGTCGTACTGGTGATAGGTCAACCCGCGTTGCGGGCGGGCG
>NZ_JABFNH010000021.1:0-16212 GCF_017168435.1 Micrococcus sp. KRD070 | reverse complement strand
GCGGGGCGACGACGACGGGCGGGTCAGGCGAAGCGGCAGGTGATGGTGCCGAGCGGGCCGTAGTCGGCGTAGACGGTGTCGCCCTCGTACACCCACATCGGGCGGGTGAAGGAGCCGGCGAGCACGATCTCACCGGCTTCGAGCGCGTCCCCGTGCTCGGCGATGCGGTTGGCCAGCCAGTGCACGCCGTTGGCCGGGTGGTTCAGCACGCCCGCGGCCACCCCGGTCTCGATGATCTCCTCGTTGCGGGAGAGGATGCCGGAGACCCACCGCAGGTCGACGTCGTGCACGCCCACGGGGCGGCCGCCGATCACCAGGGAGCCCAGGGCGGCGTTGTCCGAGATGGTGTCCGTGATGGTGCGGCCGGCCATCTCGATGCGCGAGTCCAGCACCTCCAGCGCGGGCACCACGTACTCGGTGGCGCGCAGCACGTCCATCAGGTTCAGGCCGGGCCCGCGCAGCTCGTCCCGCAGCACGAACGCCAGCTCCATCTCGATGCGCGGATGGGTGTACTTCTTCCACTCGTACACGTGGCCGGACTCGAACACCTGGTCGTCGAAGATCACGCCGTAGTCCGGTTCGTCGATCCCGGTCGCGTCCTGCATGGCCTTGGAGGTCAGGCCGATCTTGTGGCCCACCTTGCGGCGGCCCGCCTCGACCTGACGCTCGGCCCAGATGCGCTGGATGGCGTACGAGTCCTCGATCTCCATCTCCGGGTAGCGCGCGGTCAGCCGCGGCACGGGCACGCGGTCGATGCCCGCGCGGTGCAGCTCGTCGGCGATCTTGAGGTGGGTCTCGTGGTCCAGCACAGCGGTCTCCTTCACGACGACGGGCAGGGGCCTGGCCTTGATCGTATACGATTACGCGGCTCGGCCCCCGGCCCCGTCGCCATCCTGTCACCGCCCCGGATCAGTCCGGGGTGCGCGTCCCGATGCCCAGCCCGGGCTGGCGGCGGTGCACCGTGAGCCAGGCCAGCCCCCCGACGCCCGTCTGCGAGGCGGGACACCCCTGCTCCCCACGCTTTGAGGCGGGAAATCGAGCTCAAACTGGCCCTCCTGGCTCGAATGAGATGGATTTTCCGCCTCGAACGGCGCGGGGCGGGGAGACGCGGAGGGTGGCAGGGAGGGCGGACGCCGACGGCGGGCACCTGCGTTGGGTGCCCGCCGTCGTCGTGGTGTCCCGGAGCGGTGCCGGCAGTGCCGGTCAGAGCTGGTTGCCGAGCTTGTACTCGCCCTGCTTCCACTCCGGCATGGACTCCTCGCCCTGCCCCTCGCGGGTGTAGGAGAAGCCGTCGGCGCCGATGGTCACGGCCATCTCCGAGTCGTCGGTGCGGGAGACCAGCGGCTGCAGGTTGCCGTCGAGGTCCAGCACGCGGGAGGCGTCGGTGTACCAGGACGGCACGACCGGGGTGCCCCACCAGTCGCGGCGCTGGTTGTCGTGCACGTCCCAGGTGACCACGGGGTTGTCCGGGTCACCGGTGTAGTAGTCCTGGGTGTAGACCTCCACGCGGTGGCCGTCCGGGTCACGCAGGTAGAGGTAGAACGCGTTGGAGACGCCGTGGCGACCCGGGCCGCGCTCGATGTGGTCGGACATGCGCAGGGCGCCGAGCTTGTCGCAGATCGCCAGGATGTTGTGCTTCTCGTGCGTGGCGAAGCACACGTGGTGCATCCGGGGGCCGTCGCCGCCGGTCATGGCGGTGTCGTGCACGGTGGGCTTGCGGCGCATCCACGCGGCGTAGACGGTGCCCTTCTCGTCCTGGATGTCCTCGGTGACGCGGAAGCCCAGGTCCTGCATGTAGCGGGCGGCACGCGGCACATCCGGGGTCACCTGGTTGAAGTGGTCCAGGCGGACCAGGGCGCCCGGGGTGTAGAGGTCGTAGCGCCAGGCCAGGCGCTCCACGTGCTCGACGTCGTGGAAGAACTCGTAGGGGAAGCCCAGCGGGTCCTCGACGCGCACGGAGTCGCCGACGCCCTTGACGAAGCCGTCCTTCCGGCGCTCCACGCGGCAGCCCAGCTCCTCGTAGAAGGCGACCGCCTTGTCCAGGTCCTCGGGGGTGCGCACGCGGTAGGAGAACGCGGCCACGGCGGCGGTCTCGCCCTGGCGCAGCACCAGGTTGTGGTGGATGAACTCCTCCATGGAGCGCAGGTAGACGGTCTCCTCGTCCTCCTCGGTGACCACGAGGCCGAGCACATCCACGTAGAACTCGCGGGACTGGGCGAGGTCCGTGACCACGAGCTCCATCGAGGCGCAGCGCAGGATGTCCGGCGCCTCGGACGTCGGGGTGGGGAGGGGGTTCTCCGGGTCGATGGGGGCTTCCTTCGTGACGAAGAAGCCGGAGGAGGTCTTCTGGCGGCTCTCGAGGTTGGTCATCGGTGCTCCTTGGTGAGGGGGCGGTGCGCTGTGGCCTGGGACACGGTCGCTCACTCGATCGTATACGATCCAGGCGACCGGCGGGAAGGCCGTCGAGGAACGCGGGTTGAGTTGTCGCGGGTCCGGGGCGCCCGCACCCGCGACAACTCACCCCGCGTCGGGTGGGCCGGGGGAGAGACCCGGCCCGGCCCCACCACGACGACGGCGCCCGCACCGTCGCGGGGACGGTGCGGGCGCCGTCATGGTCGCCGGTCAGCGCGGGGTCAACCGTCGATCTTCGCCGCGGCCTGCTCCTGCTTGCCGAACACCGGGTTGTGGACCTCGCCGAGGTTGATGTGCACGGCCTGCTGATCGGTGTAGAAGTCGATCGAGCGGTAGCCGCCCTCGTGGCCCAGGCCGGAGGCCTTCACCCCGCCGAACGGGGTGCGCAGGTCCCGCACGTTGTTGGAGTTCAGCCACACCATGCCGGCCTCCACGTTCTGCGCGACGTTGTGGGCGCGCTTGAGGTCGTTCGTCCAGATGTAGGCGGCCAGGCCGTACTTGGTGTTGTTGGCCAGCTGCAGGGCCTCCTCCTCCGTGTCGAACGGGGTGATGGCCACCACCGGGCCGAAGATCTCCTCCTGGAAGATCCGGGCGTCCGGGGCCACGTCCGCGAACACGGTGGGCTGCACGAAGTTGCCCTCGGGGAAGCCCTCCGGGCGACCGCCGCCGGCCACCAGGCGGGCCTCGGTCTTGCCGATCTCCACGTAGGACATGACCTTCTCGAAGTGCTCCGGGTGCACGATCGCACCGACCTCGGTGGTCTCGTCGTCCGGCAGGCCGACCTTCACACGGGAGGCCTGGGCGGCGTAGCGCTCCACGAACTCGTCGTAGACGGAGCGCTGGACCAGGATGCGGGAGCCGGCGGTGCAGCGCTCGCCGTTCAGGGAGAACACGCCGAAGATGGTCGCGTCGATCGCCGCGTCCAGGTCCGCGTCCTCGAACACCACGGCCGGGGACTTGCCGCCGAGCTCCATGGACAGGCCCTTCAGGTGCGGGGCGGCGTTGGCGAAGATGATCTGGCCGGTGCGGGACTCGCCGGTGAAGGAGATCAGCGGCACGTCCGGGTGCTTCACGAGCGGGTCGCCCGCGTAGCCCTCCTCGCCGAAGCCGTGCACCATGTTGAACACGCCCTTCGGCAGGCCGGCCTCTTCGAAGATCCCGCCCCACAGGGAGGCCGAGAGCGGGGTGAACTCCGCCGGCTTCAGGACCACCGAGTTGCCGGTGGCGATGGCCGGGGCCAGCTTCCAGGACTCCAGCATGAACGGGGTGTTCCACGGGGTGATCAGGCCGGCGACGCCGATCGGCTTGCGGTTCACGTAGTTGATCTGGCGACCCGGCACCTTGAAGGTGTCGTCGTGCTGGGCCACGATCAGGTCCGCGAAGAAGCGGAAGTTCTCGGCGGCGCGGGCGGCCTGGCCCCTCGCCTGCTTGATCGGCAGGCCGGTGTCGAAGCACTCCATCTCGGCCAGCTGGTCGCCGCGGGTCTCCATGATGTCGGCGATCCGGTGCAGCACACGGGAACGCTGGCGCGGCAGGGCCTGGGACCATTCGCCGGACTCGAAGGCCCGCTTCGCGGCGGCGACGGCGCGGTCGATGTCCGCGGCCTTGCCGGAGGCGGCCGTCAGGTACGGCTCGTTGGTCACCGGGTCGAGCACCTCGAAGGTGTCGCCGTCGATCGAGTCGACGAACTCGCCGTCGATGTAGTGGCGCAGGACGTCGGGCAGGCCCTCGGGCGTGCGGGCCTCGATGCTGGTCTTCTCCGTCATGGTGTCTCTTTCGCTGAGTGCTTCGGGTGGGTCTGATGATCGGGGCCTGGAGCCGACGGCGTCGGCGCCGGTCCGGCCGGCGCTCACGCGGACGGCTCGGCGCTGTGCTCCAGGTAGGCGCGCAGGGTGTTCAGGCGGTGGGCGCGGGCGGCGGCCTCGATCTCCTCGAAGCGCGCCCCGTCCTCGATCAGGCGCAGCAGGTGCTCGTGCTCGTCCACGGAGGCCACCGCCCGACCGGGCACGTACGCGAACGTGGAGGAGCGCAGCGCGGCCAGGCGGTTCCAGCCGCGGTGCACCAGGTCGTGCACGTGCTCGTTCTGGTGATGCTCGAACAGGATCGAGTGGAAGCGACGGTTGAGCTCGGTGAACGCCACCGGGTCCCAGGCCTTCTCCGACTCCGTCATCGCGCGCATGGTCGCGTTCACCTCGCGGGCCGCCGCGAGGTCCTCGGCGGTCACGTGCGGGGCGCACTGGGCGGTGGAGAACCCCTCCACCAGCGCCAGCGTCTCCATGGTGTGGCGGTACTCGACCGGGTCGATGCCCACCACGGTGGCGCCCACGTTGCGCTCGTAGGCCACCAGCTTCTCGGACTGCAGGCGGCGGATCGCCTCCCGCACGGGCACCACGGACATGCCCAGCTCCGCGGCGATCTGGGACAGCACCAGCCGGTCGCCCGGCTCGTGGCGCTGGTCCCGGATCCCCTCGAGGATCGCCTGGTAGGCGCGGTCCGCCTTGGAGACGGGGGCGCCTGCGAGGCCGACCGTTCCGATGTCCGTGCGGCGCATGCTCAGGCGTCGCCCTCCGGGGCCGGGGCGTCCGGCAGGGTCTTGCGGTACTCGGCGAACTTGGCCTTCCACTCGGCGTTCGGGGGGAACATCCCGTCCACCGGGTAGCCGGCCTTGACCTGCTCGTACGCCCAGGCGTCCTGGAGCTCCTGCTCGTAGGCGTCGTCCACAACCTCCTGGAGCAGGGACGGCGGGATGACCACCACACCGTCGTCGTCGCCGACGATGATGTCGCCGGGCTGCACGGTGGTGCCGCCGCAGGCGATGGTGCCGCCGACCTCCCACGGGATGTGACGGCGGCCCAGCACCGCCGGGTGCGTGGCGCCGGCGTACACCTGGAGGCCGACCTCGGCGACGGCGGCGGAGTCGCGGATGCCGCCGTCCGTGATCACGGCGTTCGCGCCGTTCACCTGGGCGCGCAGGGCCAGGACGTCCCCGAGGGTGCCGGTGCCGTGCTCGCCACGGGCCTCCATGACCACCACGTCGTCCGGCTGCACCGAATCGATGGCCCGCTTCTGGGCGTTGAAGCCGCCGCCGAACTCCTTGGCCAGGTCCTCGCGCTTGGGGATGTAGCGCAGGGTCTTCGCGTAGCCGAGGACGCGCCGGCCCCGGTGGATCGGGCGCGGGCCGTCGATGGTCGCGTTCTGGACGCCGCGCTTCTGCAGCTGGGCGGTGAGGGTGGCCACCGCGATGGCGTCGATCTTGGCGCGCAGCTCCGGGGTCAGCAGGGAGCGGTCCGGCTGCGGGGCGCTCGCGACCCAGTGGCCGTTCTCGTCCACCGCGGACGACGACGGCGCCGCGGCCTGCGGGGCCAGACCGGCGGCCTCGCGGGAGCCCCAGGCCTCCTCGCGCTGCACGTCGTCCACCTGCGGCTGCGCGCCGAACGGGGCCAGGGAGTGCTCCGAGTCGACGACCGTCGTCACCAGGCGGCCGGTGGTCGGTGCGCCGGGGGCGCTGGGGGCGTCCACCTCCACCTCGACGACGTCGCCCGGCTGGGCCACGGAGGATCCGGCGGGGGTGCCGGTGAGGATGACGTCGCCCTCCTCGAGCGTCATGAGCTGCGAGAGGTCGGCCACGAGCTGGCCGAACGGGAAGACGAGGCCCTCGGTGGTGTCGTCCTGGACGATCTCGCCGTTGACCCAGGTGCGCACGCGCAGGGCGGCCGGGTCCAGGCCCGCGGCGGAGATCACCGCGGGGCCGAGCGGGGTGTAGCCGTCGCCGGACTTGTTCTTGACGTTGGAGCCCTTGTCCGCGTGGCGGAGGTCGTAGAGGCCCCAGTCGTTGGCGGCGGTGATGCCGGAGACGTGCGACCAGCCCTCCTCCGGGCTGACGCGCCGGGCGGTGCGGCCGATGATCAGCGCGATCTCGCCCTCGTAGGCGAGCAGCTCGGTGCCGGCGGGGCGCTCGATGGTGTCGCCGCTGCCGGCGAGGGAGGTGCCGGCCTTGAGGAAGTAGCCGGGGGCCTGCGGGGACCGGCCCCGCTGGGCGATGCGGGAGGGGTAGTTCAGGTGGACGGCGAGCACCTTGCCCGGCCGGTTCTCCCGGACGGTGAAGTCGTGCTCGGTGACGGTGGGCGTGGGATCCGGTGTGCTCTGCGTCATGGTCGAGATCGTATACGATCTCGCGGGCCCGGGGAAGAGGTCGCACGCCCGGCAGACGCGCCGGGCCGACGTCGTCGTGGGCGCCCGCCGCGGCTCAGCGGGCCCGGGCGATCGACTCGTTCACCGCCGGGGCCAGGCGCCGCACGCCCTCCACGAGCTTCTCGGCCGCCACGAACGAGTACGCCAGGCGCAGGGTGGAGTGCGTGCCCTCGACGGGGGTGAAGGCCGCCCCCGGCACGAACACCGCGCCCGCCTCGATGCCGCGGTGCATCACCTCGAGGGTGTCCACCCCGACGGGCAGGGTGGCCCACAGGAAGAAGCCGCCCTGCGGGGTGATGAACTCGACCGCCGGGTCCCAGTGCTCACGCACCGCGTCCACGAGCGCCGCGGCCCGCTCGCGGTACAGCCCGGTCACGTGGCGGACGTGGCCCTGCCAGTCCAGCTGCGTGACGAAGGCGGTGGAGAGCATCTGCGAGTACGTGGACGCGTGGATGTAGGCGGACTCCGCGCACAGGTAGAACTCGCGCTTGAGCGCGGCCGGCACGAGCGCCCAGCCGATGCGCACGCCCGGGGAGAAGATCTTGGACATCGTGCCGAGGTGGACCACGTTGTCCCGGTGGTCGGCGGCGATCGGGGCGACGGGCTCGCCGTCGAACGCGATCTGCCCGTACGGGTTGTCCTCCACGATGAGCACGCCGTGCTTCTCGCAGATCGCGCCCACCTCGGCGCGGCGGCCCGGGGGCAGCAGGGCGCCCGAGGGGTTCGCGAACGAGGGGATCGTGTAGAGGAAGGCCACGCGGCGGCCCTCGGCGGCCAGGCGGGTCAGGGTCTCGTCGAGGGCCGCGGGCACCAGGCCGTGGTCGTCGGTGCCCGTGGCCACGGCCTCGAGCTGCCAGGTGGTGAAGGTGGTCAACGCGCCCACGAACGTGGGGTCCTCCACCACGACGACGTCGCCCGGGTTCGCGAACGCCCGGCAGGCGGTGTCGATCGCGGCCTGCGAGCCGGGGGTGATGACCACGAGGTCGGGATCCGCGTCCGGGATGCCGTCGGCGGCCATCACGGCGGTCGCGGCGGCACGCATCTCCTCGGTGCCCTGGCCCGGGCCGTACTGCAGGGACTCCGTGCCGAACCGGGTCATCAGGTCGGAGGCGATCCGGCCCAGCTCGTCGAGGGGCAGGTCGGCGAGCCACGGGTTCCCGCCCGCGAGCGAGATGAGGTTCGGGTCCATCGCGATGTCGAAGACGTCGCGGACCGCGGACTGCTTCACGCCGACGGCGCGCTGGGACAGGTGATCTCGGAGGTTCCGCACGCTCGGCACCCTATAGCACGGCGCGGCCGTGCCCGAAGGTCCGATGACGGGCGACGACGGCGGGTCGCGCGGTCAGGGGGCGCTCGGCTCCTGGCCGGGGGACCACGTGCCCTGGGTCGGCTCGGCGGGACCCCACGACGACTCCTCGGCCGGCGCCCACGTCTGCCCGCCGGATCCGTCGCTCGGCTCCCCACTCGGCGTGGGGTCCCCCTGCGGGACGTCCACGGACTCGCCGAGGCGGAGCGGTTCGAGCCCCAACACGTCGTCGAGGTCCCGGCCGTCCACCTCGAGTCGGACCTGGCCCGCGGACGTGAAGGCGGCGGCGGTCGCCTGCAGCTGGGCGCGGATCCGCTCGGCCGTGCACTCGTCCTCCGGCGTCACGGTGCCGGTGAAGGTGAAGATCTCCACGTCGCCCTCGCGGCGGTGCCCGGTCGGGGTGAGGGTCTCGCGCGCGTCGAACACGGCGTTCCACAGCGACGGGTCGCCGTGCCAGCCGCGCTCGTCCGCGAACAGGAAGTCCAGGGCGGCGTCCGCCTCGTCCTCGGTGTCCGTCGGCACGGTCTGCACGGGCACCAGCAGGTCGCCGCAGCCGAAGGGCCGGCCGCTCGTCCCCGGGACCGCCTCCGGTTCCGCGACGGCGAGGTAGACCGTCAGCGGCTGATACCCCTCCGTCGCGGGCAGGGGCACGCCGTCGTCGGACGCCGAATCCTCGGCCAGTCCGGGGTCGACCGCGCAGCCGGCCAGCAGGCACGCGGCGGCCACGGCACCCGTGATCCGCAGGGCGCGGGAAGGGGAGGGCGCTTACCGTTCCTCTCGGTACGGCTTACACAGACCATCTGACACGCCCGGAACTTCCATCCTGCGGGAGAGGCCCGCTCGTCTCATCTCAGCCCGTACCCCGTGGCAAGAACCTCATGACCCACAACAGCTAGGCTGGAGGCCATGCCCGTGAGGAACCGTCGCGCCGCCGCCCTGCCCGCCAAGCTCAGCCGTTCCTGGCTGCTGGTCAACGCGGCCACCCCCGACGCGTTCGCCCCCGCCCTGGCCTCCGAGGCCGACTCCGTCATCTTCGACCTCGAGGCCGCCGTGCCGGAGGAGCAGAAGGACACGGCCCGCCAGCACGTCGTGGACGCCCTCTCCGGCGGCATGACGGCGTGGGTGCGCATCTCCGCGACCTCCACGGACCACTGGCAGCGGGACCTCGAGGCGCTCACGGGTCTCGACGGCGTGCGCGGCGTCGTGCTGGCCGAGACCGAGGAGCCGGAGCAGGTCACGTTCACCGCGATGCGTCTGCGCGCCGGCACCCCGGTGATCGCCCTGCTGGAGTCCGCCCTGGGCATCGAGAACGCCACGGCCGTGGCCAAGGCGCCGGGCACGTTCCGTCTCGCCTTCGGCGTGAACGACTTCCGCAAGGACGTCGGCGTCGGCGAGGACCCGCTGGCCATGGCCTACGCCCGCTCCCGCATGGTGATCGCCTCCCGCGTGGGCGGTCTGCCCGGGGCGATCGACGGACCGCCCGGCAACGCGGACGGTGAGGACGCGGTCGTCGACTCCAGCGCCGTCACCGCCTCGATGGGCATGACCGGCCGCCTCGTCCTGAACCGGGATCAGGTGGACTGGGTCAACCGGGCGATGTCCCCGTCCGAGGACGAGCTCGCGTGGGCCCGCGACCTGCTCGAGAAGCATGCTCAGGGCGCCGCCGTCGGCGACGGTTCGTACCTGCCCCGCGTGCTGCGCGCCCAGAAGATCGCGGACCTCGCGGACTCGTACGGGCTCTGGAACGCGTGAGCACGGCCGGGGCGCGCGCATGAGTCCCCGCACCGACGGGTGGCTCCGCCCATGATGGCGTGGATCGACGGGCTGCCGCTGCTGTGGTCCATCGGGTTCTTCTGGATGCTGGCGATCCTGCGCACCCTGATCGTGTTCTCGCTCGGGCGGGGGCTGGCCTCCGGCGTCGAGCGGACCCGCTGGTTCGCCCGCGTGATGGAGGGGCCCGTCTATGTCCGCGCCCAGCGCTTCATCCAGCGCCACGGGGTGTGGGCCATCCCGTTCTGCTACCTCACGGTGGGCATCCAGACGGCGGTGATCGGCTCCGCCGGCGTCGCCCGCATGCCCTGGCGCCGGTTCCTGCCGGCGGCCGCGCTCGGCACGTTCCTGTGGGGCGTGGTGTACGGGACCGTCGGGATGGCCGTGGTGTGGGCCGTCATCGGCGCGGCGCTCGGAGAGGGCCGGGGCGCCCTCGCCCTCGTGCTGATCCTCGCGGCCGTGGCTGCGTTCGTCGTGTGGCGCCGACGCCGCACGCTGCGCCGGCACGGGGCCGGGTGACGTCGTCGTCCGTGACGCGGGCCGGGCTGCGCCGCCGGGGGACTAGAGTTGACCGCGTCTTCGCCCCGGCCAGCCGCCCCGCGGCCGGGGCCGCCACCCCTTCGGAAGGACCACCATGAGCGACGAGCGCGCCCGCAGCTTCTCCGCCTCCACCGCCTCCGCCGCCGACGACGGCGCCCGCGGCACCGGCACGACCCGCGTCAAGCGCGGCCTGGCGGACATGATGAAGGGCGGCGTGATCATGGACGTCGTCAACGCGGAGCAGGCGCGCATCGCCGAGGACGCCGGCGCCGTGGCCGTCATGGCGCTCGAGCGGGTCCCGGCCGACATCCGCGCCCAGGGCGGCGTGGCCCGCATGTCCGACCCCGACCTGATCGACGGCATCGTCGAGGCCGTGTCCATCCCCGTGATGGCCAAGGCGCGCATCGGCCACTTCGTGGAGGCCCAGGTGCTGCAGGCGCTCAAGGTGGACTTCATCGACGAGTCCGAGGTGCTCTCCCCGGCGGACTACGTGAACCACATCGACAAGTGGGACTTCGACGTGCCCTTCGTGTGCGGCGCCACCAACCTCGGCGAGGCCCTGCGCCGCATCACCGAGGGCGCGGCCATGATCCGGTCCAAGGGCGAGGCCGGCACCGGCGACGTCTCCGAGGCCGTGAAGCACATCCGCACCATCCGCAAGGAGATCGCCCAGCTCCAGGGCCTGGCCCAGGACGAGCTGTACGTGGCCGCGAAGGAGCTGCAGGCGCCGTACGAGCTGGTGCGCGAGGTCGCCGAGACCGGCGCCCTGCCCGTCGTGATGTTCACCGCCGGCGGCGTGGCCACCCCGGCCGACGCAGCCCTGATGATGCAGATGGGCGCCGACGGCGTGTTCGTGGGCTCCGGCATCTTCAAGTCCGGCAACCCGGCCGAGCGCGCCCGCGCCATCGTCAAGGCCACCGCCCAGTTCGACGACCCGATGGCGGTCGCCGAGGCCTCCCGCGGCCTGGGTGAGGCCATGGTGGGCATCAACGTGGGCGACCTGCCCGCCCCGCACCGCCTGGCCGAGCGCGGCTGGTGAGTCCACAGAAGACCGTCGGCGTGTTCGCCCTCCAGGGCGACGTGCGGGAGCACGCCCACGTGCTCGAGTCCCTCGGCGCGCGCACGCGCCCCGTGCGCCGCCCCGCGGACCTCGAGGGTCTGGACGGCATCGTGCTGCCCGGCGGCGAGTCCTCCGTGATGGACCGCCTCGCCCGGATCATGGGGCTCAAGGACCCGCTCATCGCCGCCCTCCGCGACGGGCTGCCCGCCTACGGCACGTGCGCGGGGCTGATCATGCTGGCCCGCGAGATCCGCAACCCGGCGCCGGATCAGGGCGGGCTCGGCGTGCTGGACGTGGCCGTGCGGCGCAACGCCTTCGGCGCGCAGGTGGACTCGTTCGAGGAGGACCTGGACATCCCCGCGGTCGCGGCGGAGCCGGTGCACGCCGTGTTCATCCGCGCCCCCGCCGTCGTCCAGGCGGGGGAGGGCGTCGAGGTCCTGGCGAGCGTGCCGGCGTCGCGCCTGTCCGTGCCCGCGGCGGAACCGGGGCTCGACGGCGACGCGCGGCTGCCCGTGGCCGTGCGGCAGGGCCACCTGCTCGCCACGGCCTTCCACCCTGAGGTGACCGGCGACTGGTCCTTCCACCGGGCGTTCCTCGCGGGGCTCTGAGCGGCCGGCCGGCCCCGCGCGCGACGGGCGCGGGGCTCAGGCCTCCGCGAGCACCTCGGAGGTGACGCGGACGTCCTTCTGGGGGTCCAGGCCGAGCTCGTCGGCCACGGCCGTGGCGACGGAGGGCAGGGTGAGCGCGCCGTCGTGGGCGTTGAGGCCCCCGGCGAAGCCCTCGTCCGCGGCCAGCGCCGCACGCCATCCGAGGTCGGCGATGCGCTTGATGTAGGGCAGCGTCGCGTTGGTCAGGGCCGAGGTGGAGGTCTGGGGCACGGCGCCGGGCATGTTGGAGACGCAGTAGTAGATCTTGTCCCCCACGAGGTACGTCGGGTCCTGGTGGGTGGTGGCCCGCGAGTTCTCGAAGCAGCCGCCCTGGTCGATCGCGATGTCCACCAGCACCGAGCCGGGCCGCATGGACTCCACCATCTCGGCGGTCACCAGCTTCGGGGCCGCGGCGCCGGGGATCAGCACGGAGCCGATCACGAGGTCCGCGTCCGCCACGGTCTCACCGATGTTCAGGTGGGACGAGGCCAGCGTGCGGATCCGGCCCTGGTGGACGGCGTCCAGCTGCGCGAGCCGCTCGAGGGAGATGTCCAGGACGGTCACGTCCGCGCCCATGCCCGCGGCGATCACGGCCGCCGCCTCGCCGGCCACACCTCCGCCGATCACGGCCACCCGGGCGCGGCGGGTGCCGGGCACGCCGCCCATCAGCACACCCGAGCCGCCCTGCGGCTGGAGGAGGTGGTAGGCGCCCGCGGCGGGGGCCAGGCGGCCGGCCACCTGGCTCATGGGGGCCAGCAGCGGCAGGGAGCGACCGCGGGTGACCGTCTCGTAGGCGATCGCCGTCGTGCCGGCGTCCAGGATCGCCCGCGTGCACGCGGGGGAGGCGGCCAGGTGCAGGTAGGTGAAGAGGACCTGGCCGCGGCGCAGGCGGCCGTACTCCTCCGGCTGCGGCTCCTTGACCTTGAGGACCAGCTCGGCGCGCTCCCAGAGCTCGTCGACGTCGTCGACCAGCTCGGCGCCGGCGTCGCGGTAGTCCTGGTCCGAGGCGCCGGAGCCGGCGCCGGCCCCCGACTGCACGAGGACCTGGTGGCCTGCGCGCACCAGCTCCTGGACCCCGCCCTGCGTCAGGGCCACACGGAACTCGTTGTTCTTCACTTCGGTGGGCACGGCGACCAACATGCGGCGAATCTAGCCCATCCGGCCCGTTCCGGCGAGGGCGCGGGGGCCGCTGCGCGGTCGCCGGTGCCGCCGTCACCGCGGTGCCCGTCCCGTCATACTGGTGCGGTGACTCCCGCGCTGATCTCCCTCGTGGCCGTGCTCCTGCTCCTGGTGGGGCTGGTGGGCACCGTGTACCCCGTCCTGCCCGGCTCGCTGCTCAACCTCGTGACGGCTCTCGGGTGGGCCGCGCTGCTGGGTTCCCCCGCGTCCTGGACGTTCGGCGTCATCGCGGCCGGTCTCGCCGTGGCGGGGCTGAGCGCGTCCGCGGTGCTGACCGGCCGACGGCTGCGACGTGAACGCGTCACCCGCGGCCCGATCCTGTGGGGGGTGGCCGGGGCCGCCGTCGGGTTCTTCGTGATCCCGGTGGTAGGGCTGTTCCTCGGCTTCGCCGTCGGCCTGTTCGCCTCCCAGTGGGCCCGCACCCGGGACGCCCGGGCCGCGCTCAGCAGCTCGATCGGCGCGCTCACGGCCATGGGCATGGGCATGCTCGTGGAGTTCTGCTGTGCGCTGGGCTCGCTGACCGCCGTGGGCGTGGGCGCCCTGGTGCACGGCGTCACCGCCTGAACCGCCGGAGCCGTCCGTCCGGCGGGACCCCGCGCGCGCCGGACCCTTCGCCGGCTCAGCCGCCGGCGGGCACCCTGCCGGTCTGGGCGAGGGCGGCGAAGCCGAGGACGTGCTCCCGCAGCTCCTGCGCGGCCGCCCGGCCGTCCCCGGCGGCGGAGGCGGCGAGGATCCGCCGATGGTCGGCCTGCAGGCCGGCGCGCACGGCGGGCCAGTCGGACAGCCCGGCCACGGTCTCGGTCACGTAGCCGATGGTCGCCTGGCGCAGGGAGTCCAGCATCATCGCCGTCACGACGTTCCCGCCCAGGGTGGCCAGCCGCACATGGAACTCGGTGTCGAGCAGGTGGAAGTCCTCTTCCGGCAGCGCGGGGTCGTCCATCCGGTCCAGCAGGGTTTCCACCTCGGCCAGGACGGCGACGCTCTCGGGGTCGCCGGAGGTGGCGGCGGCCGCCTGCGCCGCATCGGTCTCGAGGAGCACGCGCGCGGCGACGACGTCGGCCATCGGCAGGGACCGGGTGGCGATGTGCAGGCGCAGCGCCCAGCCCAGCGCCGCGGACGGCTCGGAGACGACGACGGCGCCCGAGTTCGGCCCGGAGCCGGCGCTGGCGCGGATCAGGCCCATGGCCTCGAGCATCCGGGTGGCCTCCCGCACGGACGCCCGGGAGATGCCGAAGCGTTCGGCCAGGGTGCGTTCGCCGGGCAGCTTGTCCCCCACGACCACGGCGCCGGAGCGCAGCTCGGCCTCGAGCCAGTCGAGCACGATGGTGTAGGCGGGGGCAGCGGTCATGGACGGACCTTCCGAGGGGGCGGGGCGGCGACCGTCCATCCTACCGATGGACGCCGCCCCGCTCGGGTGGTGCAGGCGGTCAGCCCGCCGCCGGCAGCATCCACGCCAGCACGTTGGACTGCAGGTACACGAGCGTGCACACCGCCAGCAGGAGCACGAGCGACCACACCACCACGCGGCGCAGGATCTCGGACTCCCGGCCCTCCATGCCGACCGCCGTCGCGGCGATCGCCAGGGACTGCGGGGAGATCATCTTGCCCACGACGCCGCCGGAGGTGTTGGCGGCCACCAGCAGGGCCGGATCGGCGCCGATGTTCGTGGCGGCGGTCTGCTGCAGGGTGGAGAACAGGGCGTTCGCGGAGGTGTCCGAGCCGGTCACGGCGGTGCCGAGCCAGCCGAGCACCGGGGACAGGAACACGAAGGCCGCGCCCAGGCCGGCCACCCACGTGCCCATGGCGACCGTCTGGCCCGAGAAGTTCATGACGTAGGCCAGGGAGAGCACGATCACGATCGTCAGGGCGGACCAGCGCATGCGGGCGAAGCAGCGGCCGATCTCGGCGAGCGCGTTCCCCACCGAGAGCGGGAACCGGCCGTCGTGGTCGAACCGGGAGTAGACCACGGCCATGATCAGGCCGGCGATCAGCAGCAGCGTGCCGGGGGAGGCCAGCCACTCGAACTTGTACACGGTGCTCGCCAGGGGCGCGCCGGAGGCGTCGACGAGGTGCCCGTCGAGCCCGGGCCACGGGATCTTGGCGGTGGCGGAGTTCAGGGCCGCGGTGATCGAGGGGACCAGCTTGGCCAGGGCGAACACGGCCACGACCACGATGTAGGGCAGCACGGCCATGAAGATCCGGCCGGGGGTGAGGTCCTGCGCCGCCGCGCGGGCGGGGGCGTCGAGGCGCTGGCGGGCCTCCTCGGCGCCCCGCGGCCGCCAGAAGCGCAGCAGCAGGACGGCGGCGGCGAGGGAGACCAGGGAGGCCACGACGTCGGTGAGCTCGTAGGAGAAGTAGGTCGAGGCCAGCCAGATGGCGACGGCGAAGCTCGCGCCGATCACGATCAGTGCCGGCCACGTCTGCCGCACGCCGCGCAGCCCGTCGATGATGAACACGAGCAGGAACGGCACGAACACGGCCACGAACGGGGCCTGGTGGCCGACGATCGCGCCGATGTGCGTGGCGGGGATGCCGGTGAGCGTGCCCGCGGTGGTGATGGGGGTGCCCACGGCGCCGAAGGCCACGGGCGCGGTGTTCGCCAGCAGCACGGCGGTGGCCGCCCGCAGCGGGGGCACACCCAGGCCGAGCACCATGGTGGCCGTGATGGCCACGGGGGCGCCGAAGCCGGCGAGGGCCTCGAGCAGGCCGCCGAAGCAGAACGCGATGAGCACGGCCTGGATGCGGATGTCTCCGCCGCCGAGCGAGTCGAAGATCGCGCGCATGTCGTCGAATCGCCCGGAGAGCACGGTGACCTGGTAGAACCACAGCGCCATCACGACGATCCAGACGATCGGGAACAGGCCGAAGGTCGCTCCCTGGGCGGCGGCCAGCGCCGCCAGGTGGGCCGGCATGTGGAAGCCCAGCACGGCCACGAGCAGGGCCACCACGAGCGCGGCGAGCCCCGACTGCCAGGCCTTGAGGCGCAGACCGAGGAGGGTGGCGAAGAACGTCAGCAGGGGCAGGACGCCGAGCGCGGCGGAGAGCGCGACGCTGCCGGCGGCATCGGGGGTGGGGGTGAAGGTGTGCACGGGGGTCTCCCGGTGGGC
>NZ_JABFNH010000020.1:0-9013 GCF_017168435.1 Micrococcus sp. KRD070 | reverse complement strand
AGAGGTGTATAAGAGACACCCCCACACCCCCGTGACCACCTCCGAAGGAGTAGGACATGACCACCCCCCGCTACGTGATGGCCATCGACCAGGGCACCACGTCCACGCGCGCGATCCTCTTCGACCACAGTGGGGCCATCGTGTCCACTGGTCAGCGCGAACACGAGCAGATCTTCCCGCGCGCCGGCTGGGTGGAGCACGACCCGGTGGAGATCTGGACGAACACCCGCGAGGTCATCGGCGAGGCCCTGGCCCGCGCCGAGGTGACCCGACACGACGTCGCCGCCGTGGGCATCACGAACCAGCGTGAGACCACCGTGGTGTGGGACCGCAACACCGGCAAGCCGGTGTACAACGCCATCGTGTGGCAGGACACCCGCACCGACCACCTCTGCGAGCGCCTGGCCGGCGACGTCGGCGCGGACCGCTACAAGGAGCGCGTCGGGCTGCCCCTGGCCACGTACTTCTCCGGCCCCAAGGTGGCCTGGATTCTGGAGAACGTGGACGGTGCCCGGGAGGCCGCCGAGAACGGCGACCTCATCTTCGGCACCACGGACTCGTGGCTCGTGTGGAATCTCACCGGCGGCGGCGAGGGCGGCCGGCACGTCACCGACGTCACCAACGCCTCCCGCACCATGCTGATGAACCTGGACACCCTCGACTGGAACGAGGAGATCTGCGCGGACATGGGCATCCCGATGTCCATGCTTCCGGAGATCGTCAGCTCCTCCGCCGAGGTGGGCACCGTATCCGGCCAGCAGCTGCTGCGCGAGACGCCGATCACCGGCATCCTGGGCGACCAGCACGCGGCGACCTTCGGCCAGGCGTGCTTCGAGGTCGGCCAGGCCAAGAACACGTACGGCACCGGCAACTTCATGCTGATCAACACCGGCGAGGAGCCGGTGCACTCGGACAACGGCCTGCTCACCACGGTGGCGTACCGCATTGGCGACCAGAAGCCGGTGTACGCGCTGGAGGGCTCGATCGCCGTCACCGGCTCGCTGATCCAGTGGCTGCGGGACAACCTCGGGATGATCGGCAGCGCCCCGGAGGTCGAGACCCTGGCCGCCGGCGTGGAGGACAACGGCGGCGTGTACTTCGTCCCCGCGTTCTCCGGCCTCTTCGCCCCGCACTGGGACGCCGCGGCCCGCGGCGTCATGGTGGGCATGACCCGTTACGTCAACAAGGGGCACATCGCCCGCGCGGCGCTCGAGGCCACCGCCTTCCAGAGCCGCGAGGTCCTGGACGCCATGAACGCGGACTCCGGCGTGGACCTGACCGAACTGAAGGTCGACGGTGGCATGGTCGCCAACGAGCTGCTCATGCAGTTCCAGGCGGACCTGCTGCGCGTGCCCGTCGTGCGCCCCAAGGTCATCGAGACCACCGCTCTCGGCGCCGCCTACGCCGCAGGCCTGGCGGTGGGGTTCTGGGCGTCCCAGGACGAGCTCGTGGCCAACTGGGAAGAGGACAAGCGCTGGGAGCCCACCACGGACGAGGAGGAGGTTGAGCGCGCCCTGCGGCTGTGGAAGAAGGCCGTGGAACGCTCCCGCGACTGGGTCGACGAGGACGTCGAGTCGGCCCAGGGCTGACCGTCCGGTCCGTAGGCCGGTCCGGCCGGCTCCGTGCGCCCCGGGCCGGTCCGGGCCGGTCCGGCCCCTCCGGAAGGACCCCGTGCAGCACTACCCCCTCGTCGGCCGCCTGCGCGCGGAGCGGGGCGGAGTCGGTGCCGCTGCCATCGGCGCAGTGGCCAGGCCCGAGGCGCCCGGCTGCTCCGACGTCAAGCTGTCCTCACCCAGGGCGTCCTCTTCCCCCGCCGCTTCCGCCCAAGGCGGCGGTGGACAGGCAGGCGAAGTAGTCCGCATCCACGTTCCGGCTGTCCTTGATGGCGCTCCGATGTGGAATCTCCTCGGAGAGGTTCTCCTCGTCCGCGTTGTTTGCCGAAGCCACCACCTTTTCGAGGCCGGCCACCTCGGGCCGGAGTTCGCGCGCCCGTCGTCGCATCCTGCCCTGGCCGGTCCACTCATGGGTGCGTTCGGTGAGGGCGTCGAATGGGTTCTCACACGCCGACAATCGGCGTGCTCGTTCGACGACGTTGGACGCCAGGATGTCCCTGAGCATCGTCTGTCAAGGGCCATTGAGTTCTGCCCATAGGCGGCCAGTGTTTCTTCCCGCTGGTGGCCATCAGAACTGCCCACTGGTGGCCAGCTGGTTTGCCCGTTTGGGTGGTGGTGCTGGCCACCGTGATGGGAACGAGCAACGCGGGCAAACCAGATGGCCAGCACCGGGCAGTTCCCGTGGCCATCACTGGGCAGTCCTCATGGCCGTCAGCGGGTCATTCCCTGGCCACCTATGGGCAGCTTTTCATGGCCGCTTACAATCGTCGTCTTGCCGGTCCCGGGTGGGCCGTTCACACCCATCAGACCTGGCCCGCCCGCCTCGACGACCTCGGCCCGCGCGATGACATCAATGCGGGCGGCTTGCAGATGCCCCGTGTGCTCGCGGGCAGTCATATTCGAGGAATTCAGCGGTGACTGCTGTGCCTGGATGGCGCACTTGCCCTCCTCCCCGAGGCTCGGCGGGGGCAATCCATCCCCCCTCCCGTCTGCCCTTCGCTCTCTCCCCCCGGACAACGACGTCCGTTCAGTTCCGGTTCAGCCCGAACCGGCGCGTCATCAGAGCGTCCTTGTAGTGCTTCTCCGCGGCGTCGATCTGGGCCTGCGGGGTATTGGAGCCGAACACGCGCAACAGGCTGAACGTGTACCGCTCCGGCTGGTCGGGGTCGAGCTCCAGGGCATCCCGGAGGGCGACGTTCCCACCATGCCCGTCACGGGCGTAGGCCTCCCACCGTCCGAGCACACCACGCTCACCGTCGGCCTTGCCGACGTGGCACCGGCCCGCGGTCTCGTCGGCGATCAGGTAGATCCCGCGTACGGCCTCCAGGGCGGTGCGCCAGCCTGCGTAGCGAGTCTCGGTCACCATTGACTGCAGGTCCCCGTAGCTGAGCAGCACATGGTCGAAGCCGGGGAACGCCTCGGTGGTGGGGTCGGCGATCTCGAGGACGGGGAAGCGCGCCGCCAGGGGGCCGCGCTTGGCCCAGTTCACGGGGTCTGCGGACCACTCCACCACCAGGCGCTCCTCGAGGGAGGCCAGCAGCGGCACCGGCGCAACGTCGTAGTACCGGTACCGCTCCGTGCGCTCAGCCACGACCTCCCCGCGGTTCTCGTACACGGCGGTGAGGCGAGAACGACGTCCTCCCTCCCCCATGAAGATCAGCCAGTGGCGGGCGGGCTCCTTCGGGAACTTCCCCACGTGGTGCTGCTCCCGTGTGTAGGCGAGCACCCGCTCCGGCGTGGCCGCCGCCCGCGATGGCAGCCCCGACTCCTTGTAGGTGTGGCGGATGGCCAGGATGGTGGATGAACTCATTGACCGGGCCAACGAAAAAAAGACCTCGAGAACCAACGTTTCCTCGCCGGTCTGGCCCACGAGCAAATGCGTGCGGTCCTGAGCACCACGGGCCTAGCCCATTGGCACAGCAGGCATCATCGCAGTCGCCGCCATCACTGGTCCGGATGGGCTCAGACAGATTGGTCAGATGTTGCCCCAGGTCGCTCAGCGCGCCGTCCGCAAGTAGTCCGTCCTCAGGCCACCTTCCCCGCTTCCACCTCGGCCCGCGCCCGCACCTCGGCCAGTACGGCCACCACGGCGTCCGCAGCATCCTGCGGATACACGGCATCGACGCCACCCAGTGCGAGATACGGGTCCTCGTAGAGCCGACCCGGGTCCACCACGCCGTTGCGCACCAGGTCGTCCACGAGCATGCGGGTGAAGCGGATCTGGCGCGTGGTCCACCTGCCCTCGTCCAGGAACGCGGCCAGCGCCTCTTCCGCGGCCCGCCGCTCCAACCCCACAAGACTGCGCACGAAGACGCCCAGCTCGGCGCCGGCGTGCTCACGCACCCAATCCAGCTCCGGCCGGTCAGATCCGCCCGCCGCCACCAGCATGCGACCGAGCTCCTCGAGATCCGTGGCCGTCAGCGGCTGGTTGCCGCGGAGCTTCCGCAACGCCAGGGTGTCCTCCTCGGCGCGCAGGAAGGCCATGGCCTTCTCGCGGTAGCGCTCCCAATTCATGCCCGGCCGTGCCGGCACCACGACCACCTCGTCGATCTCCCCCAGGGTGTCCACGAAGTCCGTGTACACCGGTGAGGAGCTCAGCCTCGGCAGGAACACCACCAGTCCGCGCAGGCTCTCCCGCAGCGCCTCCACGTCAACGACGCCAGCGCCTTCCCACCACAGGTCTTCCGCAACGGAGCGCAGCAGGGACTCTTCCACCTTGACGGCTGGGATAGCCAGCTGACTCAGCAACGCACCCGCGACCTCCTGGACGGATCTGCGGCAACGCTCCGCCAGGGCGGCATCACCGTCCAGGGTGGCCAACTGCCAGCGCAGGGTCACGAGGTCGAAGCGCTTCGCTGCTTCGTCCGGGTCACGCAGCGTGGAGGGCAGTCCGGCCACATGGTCGGCGAGTTCGTCGACATCCTCGGCGGTCACCGCGGCCCACGCATCGGGCTCGGACCAGCGCTCCACGTGGCGCCGGTGCTTGCGCACCAGCAGGTTCTGCATCGGCATGCCCTCCACGTAGGAGTGCAGCCAGGTGGCGTGGGCCTGGCGTACGACGCTGGCCGAGCCCGCCTCCCCATCGCCCTCGCGCGCATCCAGGGCCGCCACAATCCCGGCCCGTGCCTCGAACAACCGCTGGGTAAGGGACTTCTGCACGGAGGACCCCGGCTCGGGGAGATCCTGGTTGAAGTAAGGCAGGTTCTCTCCGAAGTCGAAGACGGTGAAGTTCTTCTTGTCCTGCCCGGGCCCGAACAGATCGGGACACAGGCGGGTGCCGCGGCCGATCATCTGCCAGAACTTGGTCTTGGAGTGGACCACCTTGAACAGCACCAGGTTCACCACCTCAGGGATGTCCACCCCGGTGTCCAGCATATCCACGCTGATGGCGATATGTGGGGCCTTGTCCGAGTCGGAGAAGTCATCCAGCAGTGCGTCGTTGAACGCGGTCTTGCTGGTGATCACCCGTGCGAACGTCCCGCCCAGCTCGGGGAACCGCGCGTTGAATCGACGCTCGATGAAGTCGGCATGATTCTGGTTCTTCGCGAACACGATGGTCTTGCCGAGCCGGTCACCGCCGGCCACCTTCTGACCGCGCTCCATGAGCAGCTCCAGGACCTTGTCCACGGTGTCTTCGTTGAAGAGGAACCTGTTGACCTGCTCGGAGTCCACGCTGTCCGGGGGGCCGTCCTCGCCCCAATCCAGCGCGTCCCACTCGGCCTTCTCCTCGTCGGAGAGGTCGGCGTAACGGATCCCCTGGCGCAGGAACTCCGTCCCCGCGGACACCCCCAGCGGCGGCACCAGGTACCCCTGCTCCACGGCCTCCTCAAGGTCGAAGGCGAAGGTGGGCACCCCGTCCTCGAGGTGGAACAGCCGGTAGGTGTTGTGGTCCACCTCGTCCTTGGGTGTAGCGGTGAGGCCCACCAGCAGGGAGTCGAACCAGTCGAAGATCGCGCCGTACTTCTGATAGACGGAGCGGTGGGCCTCGTCGATGATCACGAGGTCGAAGTACCCGGCGCCGAACCTCCGCGTCCCACCGTCCTGCCCGTCGTGCTCCAGCAGATTGAGCATGGTCGGGTAGGTCGCGGTGTAGACCCGCCCCTCCCCGCGCTTCTCGTCCTGCAGGTTCACGACGGCGGTGTCCGGCAGGTTCGCGGCAAACGCCCGTTTGGCCTGCCGTACCAGGGCCGTCCGGTCCGCGAGGAACAGGACCCGCTTGACCCAGTTCCCCCGAATCAGCTGGTCCACGAGGGCGATGGCGGTCCGGGTCTTGCCGGTGCCGGTGGCCATGACCAGCAGGGCATCGCGCTGGCGGGCGGCGAGGGCCTGCCCGACGGCGGAGATCGCCTCCAGCTGGTATGGCCGTCCCGCGATGTCCACGTTGACCGGCACGTCCGTAAGGTCCTGGCGGACGGTACGCCGCTGGATGAGGCGCTCGAGCTCGTCGGCGGTGAAGAACCCTTCAATCTCACGGGGCGGGTAGCCGCCGGCCTCGCCGAAGGCCGCATCGTCCCAGAACCAGTGGTCATAGCCGTTGGTGTAGAAGATCAGCGGGCGGCGAGCGAACTGCGCTTCAAGGGCGTCAGCGTATCGGCGGGCCTGTTCCTGGCCTTCGAGCGCGCTCTTGGTGGTGCGCTTGGCCTCCACCACGGCCAGGGGCAGACCATCGGCTCCCCAGAGAACGTAGTCCACACGCCCGGTGCCGCCGGGGGTGGGCAACCCGGTGACGGGGTACTCGCGGTCGCGAGCCTGGTCGAGGGGCCACCCGGACTCGGCGAGGAGGAGGTCGATGAAGAGAGAGCGGGTCTCCGCCTCTGCGTAGTCGTAGTCGTGAAGGTCGGGGAGTTCGCTGGTGGTGGCGGCGGCCTGGGCGGCGGCGATCTGCTCCCGCAGGGCCTGGATCTCGGCCTCGTACGCGGCGGCCTGCTGCTCGTTCTGCTCGCGGAGACGGGCGTTGTCCTCGTCCTGCTTCTTGAGCCGGGCAATCACGGCGTCGAGCTGCTCCACGCTCATGGCGGCCTTCTGCGGGGCAAGTGCGTGGTCGAACTGCGCACCGGTGGGCACGGCCTCCGGGTGCGGGCCGTGGTGGAACGCGGCCCAGACGAGCACGTGGAACAGCTCGCGCAGGATGGTGAGGGCGGCGCGGGCATCCAGCACGGAATCCTTGTGAACGGCGTTGTTGCCGGCCTTACGGAGGAAGTTGAGCTTGTCCACCACCGGGCGTCCGGCCAGGCCGGTGAAGGCTACCCCGTTGATGAGGCCGGAGAGGTCGGTCTTGTACGGGTCCTCGAGGCGATGGGTGGCGTAGACGAACTCGACGACCCGTTCGACGCAGCGCCGGGCATAGAACGCGGCCGCGCGCGGGTCGGTGCTCATGTAGCCCTCGGCCTGCGCAGCGTCCTCGTGAGCAACGGGGAGCGCCCGCTCCACCCAGTCCATGTTGCCTGCCATCAACACCCTCTCCGGCAGCTCACCACCGAGCCGCCCACTGTCATCCTGCCGGATTCACAGCTCCCCGCGGAATGCCCTGTGTTGGAGCGACGCGAACAGCTCGTCCTCCAACGCCAGTGCCCGCTCGACACGCGCTCGCTGCACGTCGATCTTCTCGACGACGGCGGCGAATTCTCTCTGCATATCGAGAGACACGTCCGGGATACGCAACTGCAACGTCCGTTTGATGTTGAGGTTGCTGATATTCGTCGTCTTATTGCCAAAGCTTCGCACGGTCGCTTGGACTCTGTCACTGTTGAACCAGGCGTAGAGGAAAGTCGGGTCGACGTCGGGGCCGGGACGAAGCGCTGAAACGAATCCGCCGATAGCCGACGGCTCCGGCAGGGAGTCAACGAAACAGCATTTTCCTACGAGGTTGTAGCTGTTCGCACTGGACACTAAGGTGTCCCCCTCTTGCAGATACTTTGCCTCGTTCTTGATGAGCTCTGCCGGGATGCGAATAAGATCCGAACTGTCCAGGCGCTTCTGCACATTCTTCGTACGCATCACGGGGACACCTGACTCAGCCACATCTTCGGGCTTGAAGGTGACGCCTCGTACGAAAGACGCAAGCTCCGATAGGGGCTGCCCGGGACCGGCCTCCCGGACGCGATCAGCGAACGCCACCTGGACAAGAGCAGCCAGTCGCTCGAGTTGCGCCCGCCGGCGCGACCGCTGCTCGTCAGCCTGGTCCAGAATCGCCGAAATGCGCCTTTGCTCCTTGAGATCAGGAAGCCTAATCGAGAGACGATACACATCATCCCGATTCAATCCTGGCACTGCCGCTGATTTATTCATTCCCTTGAGACCGAGAGCGCTAAGGATCCAATACAGCCACCGAAGATCGACGCCCTCCCCGAGAGGCACCGCCTCGTAGGCAGTATCTATAGGCCAAACATCACCGGGCACCCAGGTGACCGACCCGATTGACCCCTTCCTTCCTACGACAATCGCGGGGCCCGAACTGAGGGCTTGATCATGGAACCCCACGACGCCACTGGAGCCCACGACGGCAACAGGCCCCCCTCGGCGATCACCCTGTTTCAGCGCTTTCCCGTACTTAAGGGAAACAATGTCACCCAGCTTCACCGTCTTCACCGCAGCATCCCCTTGAGCTCCGCAGTCCCAGCGGCAATCTCGGCGTCGAGCTGTTCGAGGTCGACGAGGATCTCCAGCGGGTCCCGGTGCTCGACCTCCTCGATCTCCAACTCCTTGTACCGGTTCAGGGAGAGGTCGTACCCCTGCTCCACGATGTCCGCCTTGGGCACCAGGAAGGACTGCGCGGTCCGCGGCCGGTCCTTCTCTCCTGCCGGGTTCTGCCACCGCTGAACGAGGTCCGGCAGGTCGTTGGCCTCCACCGGCGTGCGCTTGTCGTCCAGCGAGAACCCATCGGCGCGGACGTCGTAGAACCAGACGTCGTCCGTGCTGCCGGGACCGTCGTTGCGGAAGAAGAGGATCGCCGTCGAGACCCCTGCGTAGGGCTTGAACACACCCGCAGGCAACTTCACCACCGCCTGCAGGTGATGGTCCTCCACCAGCATCCGGCGCAAGTCCTTGTGGGCCTTAGACGAGCCGAACAGCACCCCCTCCGGGACGATCACCGCCGCACGACCGCCCGGCTGCAACAGCCGCAGGAACAGGGCCAGGAAGAGCAACTCCGTCTTCTTCGTCTTCACCACGCGCTGCAGGTCAGAGCTGACGCCCTCGGCGTCGAGGGACCCGGCGAACGGCGGATTGGCGAGGATCAAGCTGTATTTGCCAGCGTCGCCGTCGCTAGCTGTAGGAGGGCATGACGTTGTTGACTCGGGCCGGGGCCAACGAGGCCGGAGGGGCGTCCCCGCAGGAGGTATGAGGCCGATGGTAGTTGTAGTGGTTCACCCACACGGCCAGCGCCTCACGCCGAGCTGTCT
>NZ_JABFNH010000002.1:71079-82374 GCF_017168435.1 Micrococcus sp. KRD070 | reverse complement strand
GGGTACTTCGCGCCGGGCGGGCTCACCCGAACAGCGTGCGGAAGTTCGCCAGGATCCGGCGGGGGTGCTCGGGGTCGACGGCGGCCAGCCCCGCCACCGTGGGCTCGTACTCGCCCGGCGCGAAGTACCCGTGCTCGCGGTAGATCTCAAGGCGCTCGAGGATCCCGGCCTGGTCCAGCTCCGGGTGGAACTGGGTGGCGTACTGGCGGGTGCCGAGCCGGAACATCTGCACGGGGCAGTCGGCGCCCTCGGCGAGCAGCACCGCGCCGGGCGGCAGCGCGCTCATCGCCTCCTTGTGGCCGACGTACGCCGCGAACGTGCGCGGGACCCCGGCCAGCAACGGATCCGCGGCACCCTCGTCGGTGAGCGTGACCTCGACGGGCGCGGCCGATTCGCCGTACGCGTTGTCCACGACGCCGCCGGCGTGCCGGCCCAGTGTGCCGACGCCGTAGCAGCAGCCGAGGAACGGCAGGTCGCGGCGCCGGACGACGTCGAGCATCCGGCCCAGCTCCGCCTCCACGGCGCGCTGCACGGGGGACTTGGTCTCCTCGGGATCGGTGCCCGTGAACGGGCTGCCGGGCAGGATCACGGCGGCGACGTCCGCGAGCTCCGCCTCCCAGTCCAGGCCGTGCGTGGCCACGTCCGGGCGCTGCACGACGCGGTCCAGGCGCAGCACCCGCAGCCGGCCCTCCGGATAGCCGCCCAGTCGCTGGACGGCCTCGACCTCGGCGGCCGCGGCGTCGTCTTCGGGGCGCGTCTGGACGAGGAGGAACGGCCGCGGATGCGGGCTCGGGACGGCGCCGGTCGGGGTGGTCATCTCGGCAGACTAGCGGGGCATCGGGCCGGGAGGGCGTGACGGCGTCGCGGGGCGTCGTCGGGGGCGGGTCGCGGTCAGCGGTCGGCCCAGGGGCGGGCGTCGGAGGCCCACGGCAGGGGACGGACGCGTTCCTCGGGCAGCGGGTCCGCGGCCAGCCGGCCGTAGAGGTGCACGTCGAGCCGCCGCCCGCCCGCGCGGAGGCGGCCGCGCTGCGTGCCTTCGTGACGGAGCCCGGCGGCCCGGGCGACGGCCCCCGCCGTCGGGCTGTCCGCCCGGTGGGCCAGTTCGATCCGCTCGAGGTCGCCCTCGGCCAGTTCGGCGCCCGCCACGGTGGTCGCCGCACGCGACATGATCGCGTCCCCGCGCCAGCCCTGATGCAGCCAGGCGGTGAGCGCGCCGGTGCCGTGCGCCTCGTCGCGCACGACGGCGACCAGGCCGATCAGCGTGTCCGTCCCGCGCTCCACCACGGCGACGGCGTCCGTCCCCTCCGCCTGGACCAGTCCGTCGACGTAGGCGCGGGCGGAGGCGTCGTCGGTGACCTCTGCGGGGTCGGCCATGCCGACGGTGCCCGCGTGGAAGGCCGCCAGGACGGCGGGCGTGCCCGTGGCGCGGAGGGGGCGGAGCTGGGCGGGTGCGGGGCCGGTCATGCCGGGAGCACAGCCCCGACTGGGGCTGGGAAGTGAGGTGTGCCACACGAGCCGCACCCCGGAGGGCGTGTCAGCGGGGACGGGGCCGGCCCTCGACGCCCGTCCCGCGGCCGGACCTCACCGGCGCGTGGCGGCCTTCGCCTCGAGCTCGTCGGCGAGGGTGCGCAGCGTGCCGAGCTCCCGGGCGATCCGGGAATCCAGGTCGGCGTCAGTGAGCGTCTCAGACCCGCCGCGGGCGCGCAGGTACAGCAGCTGGTCGAACCGGGCGCGGCGCCACTGATACTCGGCCTCGGCGTCGCGGGCCTGCAGGGCGCGGGAGATCTCCCGGTCGTAGAGCGGCGGCTCGTTGAGCTGGCGCTGGCGCACCTCGAGCACCCGGGCCGCCCGGCCCGGCTCGGAGGGGACCTCGTCCGCCTCGAGCAGGCGCCGACCGAGGTTGGCGGCGGCGATGTGCTCGCCCTCCTCGCGCAGGATCAGCGACGCCAGGGACAGCGCGGCCTGGATGGACTTCCACCGCCCCACGGCCCCGTCCCACGGCAGGTTCGTCAGCAGGCCCAGGGTGGCCAGCGTGCCCTCGGTGTCCTCGTGCAGCAGGTAGAGCCGCTCGGCCATGCCGAACACGTCCTCCAGCTGGGAGCCGGAGCGCAGGTTCAACCCGTGGGAGAGCCGGGCCGCGGTGGCGGTCAGCTCGGTGTCCTCGAGGTGGCGCTTGCCGACGGCGACGATCCGCTCCTCGGGGGACCCCGCGTCCACGGGGGAGAAGGTGGTGTCCGGGACGGCCCTGCGCTCCTCCGGGCGGTCCGTGCGGACCCGGATCACGGAGCCGTGGGCGATCCTGACCTCCCGGCCGCCCTCGAGGGTGGCGATCACGAGCGCGGGGGTGCCGAAGTCGTCCCGCATCACCCGGGTCGAGGCCACGGGCGGGGCGGGCTCGCCGCGGCGGGTCAGGAAGCTGTCCCCGGGCTGCACGTCCTGGGACTTCAGATGGCGGAGGTAGCCGCCGACGACCGGTGCCATGCTCAGCGCCCCCATCCCACGTGGGCGAGGGCCTGGCGCACCAGGTCCCCGCGGCCACCGATGAACTCGGCCTGGATGTCCTCGCCGAGGGCCTCCTCGGGGGTGAGCCAGGTCAGCTCGAGCGCGTTCTGGCGCGGCTGGCACTCACCCGTCACCGGCACCACGTACACCAGGGCCACGGCGTGCTGGCGGTCGTCCGTCAGCCCGGTCTCGGACGGCGCCGGGAAGTACTCGGCGACGGTGCAGGGGACCACCGACGGCGGCAGCTGCGGGAACGCGAGCGGGCCGAGGTCCTTCTCCAGGTGGCGCATCAGCGCGGCGCGGATGGTCTCCCGGTACTGGACGCGTCCGGAGACGAACGTCCGCTGGAACGTGCCGGTCTCGTCCGCCACGTAGAGCAGGCCGATCTCGGTGACGTAGCCGAGGGAGTCCAGCCGCACCGGGATGGCCTCCACATACACCATGGGCAGCCGGCGCCGGGCCTCGTAGAGGTCCTCGTCGGACAGCCAGCCCGGATTCGGGTCGGGGGTGCGCACGCTCATGGTTCTGTTCTACCGGAGTTCCGCGCCGGGGGCACACCGGGTCCCGCGTGTTCCGCTCACCACTTGGCTCGGAAGTACTGCCGGGCCATCGGCACCTGCTCCGAGGGGACGTCGAGCGCGAGGGCGGCCGCGGTCGGCCAGTTCGGGTTCGCCAGGGCGGCGCGGCCCACGCAGACGGCGTCGGCGCGGTCCTCGTCCACCACGGCCGCGACCTCCTCGGCGCCGGTCAGCGAACCGACGGCGGACACCACGATCCCCTCGGTGCCCTCCTTCACGGCGGTGGCCAGCGGCACCTGATAGCCCGGGCCCTGGGGGCCCTCGTAGGTGTCCCCGATGCCCGCGGAGGACAGGTCGAACCAGTGCACCTGCCCCTGCAGCTCCTGCGCCAGGCGGACGGTCTCCTCGATGCTCCAGCCGCCCTCGACCCAGTCCGAGCCGGAGATGCGGATGCCGAGGACCTTGTCCGCGGGCCACACCTCGCGCACGGCCGCCACGACCTCCTTGAGGAAGCGGGTGCGGCCCTCGAAGTCCCCGCCGTACTCGTCGGTCCGGGTGTTGGTCAGCGGCGAGAGGAACTGGTGGATGAGGTAGCCGTGGGCGGCGTGCAGCTGCACGGCGCCGAAGCCGGCACGGTCGGCGCGCTCGGCGGCGTCGGCGAAGGCCTGGACGGTCTCCCGGATCTCGTCCACCCGCATCGCGTGGGTGCGGATCTCCATGGAGTTGGTGGCCACGCCGGAGGGGGAGAGCGTCTCCCAGGAGTCGGGGCCCTCGAGGATCGGCTGCCCGGCGGGCGCGCCCGGGTGCATGGGGACGGTCGAGGCCTTGGCGCCGGCGTGGCCGAGCTGGATGGCGGGCAGGGCGCCCTGGGAGGCGATGAACTCGGCGATCGGCGCCCACGCGTCCCGCTGCTCGTCGTTCCACAGGCCGGTGTCCCACGCGGAGATGCGTCCCTCGGGGGTGACGGCGGTGGCCTCGGCCACCACGATCCCGAAGCCGCCGGCCGCGCGGGCGCCCAGGTGCTGGAAGTGCCAGCCGTGGGGGACGCCGTCGCGCGCCTCGCACGAGTACTGGCACATCGGCGGCAGGATCAGGCGGTTGCGCACGCGCACGCCGTTGATCTCGATCGGTTCGAAGATCGCGGGCACGGCGGGGGCGTCGGTCTGCGGGGTGGCGGTCTGAGTCATGCACCCCACCCTACGAGCGGGTCCGGACACGGGAGGGCTCGCGTCCGCCGCGGGCGGAAGGGCGGGCCGGCCCGTGCGACGAGAGAAGTCGTCACCGCTGCTGCGTCCACCCCTACCCTGGGCCCATGCCCTCCTACCGCGCCCGCCTGCAGATCGGCGACCTCCTGCCCGGCCACCGGCCCGAAGAGGTCATGGACCTGGCCGAGGCCGCCGTCCAGGCCACGCACGTGCTCGCGGCCAAGGACATCGAGGTCGTCGCGCGCGTCCCGCGGATCGTGCTGCGCTTCACGGTGCCCGGCTCGCACCGGGCCGGCGAGGACGCCGAGGCCGCCGAGGTGGCGCGGCGGATGGCGGAGGCGGTGTCCGGCGTCGCCGTGACGGGCCGGCTGGACGTGCTCCGGCGCGACGGCGGCCGGTGGGTCCCGGTGCCCGCTGGGCTCGGGCGCTGAACGGGGCCGGGCTCAGGCGCCGGCCGGGTGCGGCCGGCGGGCGGCGTCGCGCTCGATCTGGCGGGCCCAGGAGCGGCGCACGGCCGCGGCGGTGACCAGCAGCAGCGCCCCGAAGGCGGCCGCGAGACCCACCCACACGCTCTGCTGCGCCCCGAGCGGGCTGGGCAGCAGGCGGGGCAGGGCGAGGCAGAGCAGGGTCCAGGCCATGCCCAGGGCCACACCCATGCGGCCGCGCCCCCCGAGCACGAGGCGCAGGGCCGCCAGCAGCAGGGCCACCAGCACCAGCAGGGCGAGCAGCTCGGTCGGGAACCAGCCGACGTGCACACCCCAGGCGTGGAGGGCGGCGCCCACCGCGGTGGGCGCGCCGGCGAGGAGGGTGCCCAGCAGCACGCCGAGCGCGCCGTCCTCGGCCACCCGTGCGACGCGGCGGGCCGCCGGGCGTGCGCCGAGCCGCCGGACCACACGGAGCATGAGGACGAGGGCGAGCAGCCACGGGACGACGTCGAGGCCCCCGGGGGCCAGGACGGCCAGGGGGAACCACAGCGCCAGCGCCAGCAGGGTCCCCGCGACCGCGCCCCGGATGCGGCGGTGCCGCGGCGACGCGCCCTGGCCCCGCCCCCACTGCCGCAGCACGTACATGCCGGTCAGCAGCCACAGCACCGGCCAGATCGCCGGGTGCAGCGGGGACAGTCCGAACACGCTCGCGCCAGGGCCGTGTCGGCCGTCGGCGGTGAGCGGGTACGCGCCGGCGTCGAGCGCGGCGAGCCCCGGGACGCGGCCGGCCAGACCGAGGCCCCACGCACCGGAGAGCACGAACAGCGCCCACACGACGCTCAGCAGCGCCTGGCCGCGTCGGTCCGCAGCGGTCGGTGAGCCGGCCGGCTCCTCGGGCGGAGCGGGGGTGTAGCCGGGGATCAGGGGCAGGGCGCCCGTGACCGGCCCCGCCGGGGAGTGGGCGATGGCCTCGGCCCGGACGGCCTGCGCCTTCGTGGAGAGTCGCTGCCGCCGCCGCCACTCGGGCAAGGCCACCCGGGCTCGGGCGAACAGCTCCTCATCGGTGAGCCGCTCTTCCGGGTCGGACAGCAGCGGCCGGTCGGCGGCGGCCGGGAAGACCTCGGGGCCCTCGAGCTCGCGCGCGGCCCGGGCGAGCGCGCGGGACTCCCGCTCCTCGTGCTCGCGGCGGCGGCGGGCGGCGTCCTCCGCCGCGCGGCGCTCGGCCTCCCGGGCGCGGTCCTCGAGGAGCCGAGCCTGGGCGAGGGCGCGTTCGGCGTGCAGCACGGTGTGGGCGCGGACGCGGGCGGCCTGGCGACGACGTCGCTCGGCCTCGCGGCGGGCGGCCTCCTCTGCCTCGCGACGGCGCCGCTCGGCCTCCTCGGCCCGACGGCGCCGCTCGGCCTCGACGCGTTCGGCCTCGAGGCGACGGCGTTCGGCCTCGGCCGCCTGCCGACGGCGCTCCGCCTCCGCCTCCGCCTCGAGCCGGAGCCGCTCCCGCTCGGCGAGCGCGGCCTCCTCGCGGGCCCGCCGCTCCGCCTGCACGCGGGCGCGCTCGGCGGCGACCTCCGCCTCCCGGCGGCGCCGTTCCTCCCGCTCCCGGCGGCGGGCGTCCGCCTCGGCGGCGGCACGGGCCTTCTCCTCGGCCGCCACCCGACGGCGCCGCTCGGCTTCACGCCGACGGCGCTGCTTCTCCTCCTCGCGGCGGCGGCGGGCCACCCGCGCGGCCTGGGCCCGGCGGGCCTCCTCGTCGAGGCGGGCCCGCCGGCGCTCCTCGGCCGCAGTGCGGCGGCGTGCGGCCTCCGCGGCCTTCTCCGGGTCCCGGCCCGGGGCGGGGAGGATGCGTTCGACCGTGCCGACGAGCGGGTCGGTGAAACGGGCGAGGTCCGGGCTGCCGAGGCGGTCCAGGATCTCGCTGAGGTCGCGGCGTGGACGCTGCTGGGCGGGAGCGCCCGGGGTGCGCAGACGGTCCATGGCGCGGTGCACGTCCGCGCGGCGGTCCTCGCGCACGCGGCGCTCGGCGGCGGTCTCGGGTCGGCCCGAGCGCAGGGCGCGCTCGTGACGGCGCAGATCGCGGCGGGAGATCTCCCCGGGCGCGGCCAGGGCGCGGCGAGGGCGCGCGGCGGGAGCACGCGTCGAGTCGTCGTCGGGACGGGGCGCCGAGGCGCCCCGGAGGCGCTCGAGGGCGGCGCGGGACTCGGAGGACGCGTCCTGCATGCTCACCCCTTCCGGCCCCGGCGACGGTGGGCCATGATCCCCGCGATCATCAACCCTGCAAGGGTACCGAACACCATGCCGACCATCGCGGACGCCCACCACGGCAGGCCGGTGGCCCGGCCGGTGATCCAGCCGAGCCCCACCATGGACGAGGACCACGCGAGCGAGCCCGCCCCGGACAGCCACAGGAACACGGGCCAGCGGATCCCGCCGATCCCGGCCGCCGCCATCGACGCCGTCCGTCCGCCCGAGACGAACCGCAGCACGGACAGCCCCGCCAGGCTGCCCGCCGGGCCCACCCGCACCAGCAGGCTCCGGATCCCCCGGTGGATCCGCCGCCACCACGCCCAGCGGTCCAGGCGGTCGGCGAGGCCGTGGCGGAACAGCGCGTAGAGGCCGACGTCCCCGGCCCAGCAGCCCAGCCACGCCGCCAGCACCGCGGCCACGGGGGAGACCCGGCCCTCCACCGCGAGCGCCCCCGAGCCGATGACCACCACCTCCGACGGGACGGGCGGGATCGGGGCGTCCAGGGCCACGAGCAGCGCGGTGAGCGGGTGGAACCACACTCCGAGCGCGTCCAGCAGGCCGGCCGGGTCCCCGCCCGTCACCGCGGTCGCTCCTGCAGCTGGGCGGGGGAGGTGAACTCCCGCTCCTCGCCCGTCACCGGGTCCGTGAAGCGCAGCGACCGGGAGAGCAGCTGCAGGGGCCGTGTGACGTCGTCCGGGGCGAGGTCGAGCAGCTCCGGGTAGAACGGGTCGAACGCGATGCCCAGGCCCAGGGCGGCCAGGTGGATGCGCAGCTGGTGGGTGCGGCCCGTGCGCGGGGTGAGTCGCAGGTGCGCCACGCGCCGCCCCGCCAGCGTCCCGGCGGAGACGCCGACGCCCAGCAGCTCCACCCGGGACTCCGCGTTCGCCCCGACATGGGGCCGGTTCGACCGCCGGGTCCGCACCGGCGCGCCCGCCCGGCGTCCCGACGCGGCCGGCGGGATCTCCTCCACCACGGAGCGCAGGATCCCCTTGTCCTTGCGGATCCGGCTGCGCACGGTCAGCGGGAATCGCCCCAGGACGGGGTCGGCCGGGGCACCGGGGCGGCGGGCGCCGTCGTCGGGGGCGTCCGGCAGGAGCGCCACGGCCTCGTAGGTCTTGGCCACGGCACGCCGCTCGAAGAGCAGGTGGTAGGCGCCGCGGGTGGCCGGGTTCGCGGAGAACATCACGACGCCGGCCGTCGCCCGGTCGAGCCGGTGCAGGGGCACGAGGTCGTCGAGGCCGAGCTCGTTGCGCAGCCGCACGAGCGCGGTCTCCTGGACGAAGCGGCCGCCCGGGGTGGTGGGCAGGAAGTGCGGCTTGTGGATGACCACGAGGTGCTCGTCGCGGTGCAGGAGCGTGTGCGTCACGGGCAGCGGGGTCTCGTCGGGGACGTCCCGGTAGTACCAGAGGTCGTCGTGGACGCCCAGCGGCGTCGTCGGCGTCAGTGCGGTGCCGTCCGCCGCCACGACCTCGCCGCGGGCGAAGCGCGCGCGGATGCCCTCCGGGTCCACGTGACCGAACCGGTGGAGCACGTAGTCCTGCGCGGTGGGCCAGCCGGAGGCGGGCAGGCGCAGGCGCGTGGCGTTGACGCCGTTGCGCGGGGGGAGGGGAGAGGGGACGGCCACGGGTCCATCCTCCCAGCCCGGTGCGGCTGCGTCCGACCGGCGCCGCTCAGTCCGACCGGCCGGGCCGGCCGGAGCCGGTGGTCTCGTCCTCGGCCGGGCCTCGGTCCTGCGGGGTGAGCACCACGACCTCCTCGGCCGGCGCGGCGCGCCCCGTCACCTCGCGCGCCGGGACCGCCCCGCCGACGTCGACCACCACGGTGTCCAGCACCGCGCCCGCGGGGACCTCGCAGTCGCCGAGCAGGAGGCTGCCGCGCACCGTGGCGCCTGCCGCCACGACCACCCCGGGGCCGACCACGCTGTCCGAGACCTCGCCCTCGATCCGGCAGCCCGGGCTGAGCAGCGAGCCGGAGACGCGGGCGTCCGGGGCCACCCACGCCGGTGGCGCCTGGTGGGGGTTGGTGATCAGCGGCCAGCCTTCGGCGGCGACGTCCAGGCCGGTGCCCTCGAGGATCTCGCGGTGGGCGCGGAAGAAGGCGTCCAGGGTGCCGATGTCCCGCCAGTACCCGACGAGGCGGTGCTCCCGCACGCGTCCCCGCGCCACGAACGCCGGGATGATGCTCTCCCCGTAGTCGCCGAGGGAGGAGCCCACGGGGTCGCCGTCCTCATCGGTCTCACCCTCGTCCTTGGTGGCCGTCTCGTCCTCGCCCGCCACGAGGTCGCCGACCACCTCGGAGAGCGCGGCGACGTCGAACACGAACACCTCGGTGGCCACGAGCGTGCCCGCCGGGTCCTCCGGCTTGTAGGCGTAGTCGGTCACGGCGCCGTCGTCGTCCACCTGCACGACGCCGAAGCGCGAGGGGTCCTCGTCCGTCTCGGTGGTGACCACGGTGAGCTCGGCGCCGGAGCGGGCGTGCTCGGCCAGCACGGGGCGCAGGTCCAGCTGGTACAGGTGGTCCGCGGAGAGCACGACGACGGTCTCGGCGCCGAACTGCTCCAGCAGCGGCAGCTGCTGGGCGATCGCGTGGCCGTTGCCGCGGGCGAAGCCCTCCTCGGCGCGGCCCTGCGCGGGGGGCAGGAGCCGCAGGCCGTGGCGGGTGCCGTCGAGATCCCACGGCCGGCCGCCGGCCAGGTGCTGGTTGAGCGTGAAGGGGCGGTACTGCTCCACGACCCACACGTCCCGCAGGCGCGAGTGGGCCAGGTTGGACAGGACGACGTCGATCAGCCGGTACTGGCCCGCCAGCGGCACCATCGGCTTGGCGCGGGCCGCGGTGAGCGGCATGAGGCGGCCGCCGGTGCCGCCGGCCAGCACGAGCGCGACGACGGCGCCCTCCGGGTCCTTGGGGAACGGGTCGGCCATGACTTCTCCTCGGGTCGGGGCGGGTTCAGCGTAGGGAGCGGGGACGAGACGCGGCCACCGTTCGGGCGCGTCCGGGTCAGCGCTGGCAGTGCGGGCACCACCACAGCCGCCGCGCGTCGTCCTCGGGGGAGCCGTAGTCCTCCTGGCGGACGGGGCCGCGGCAGCGCAGGCACGGGGTGCGGTCGTGTCCGTAGACCCAGTACGACGGCGTCCCGCCGCCGCGCGTGCCGGGCGTTCGGCCGGGTGCCGTGCCGGGTGACGGACCGGCCGGGACCAGCACCTCGACCCCGAAGGGTCGCGCCGGGTTCGGGCGCACGCCCGTGGTCCGGCGCCGGGCGCCCGCGGCGGGGGCGTATACGAGATTACCACGCGTCTCGTGGGCTCGGAGATGTGTATAAGAGCCAGGTCCTCGACCTCGCCGATCGGCCGGTGCGGGTCGATGCCGGCCAGCAGGAGGGTCTCGCAGCGGTAGATGTTGCCGATCCCGGAGACGAGCCGCTGGTCGAGCAGGGCCAGGCCGACCGGCCGCTCGGGCCGGGCCGTGAGCCGCCGCACGCCCTCGGTGAGCAGGGCGGCGCCGTCGTCGGGCGTGTCCCAGGCCGGGTCCAGCAGGTCGGGGCCGAGGTGGCCGAGGACGGTGGTCTCGTCGGCGGTGGGCACGAGGGTGAGCAGGCCCAGCTGGGCGCCGAGCACGCGGTGCTCCGCCGTCTCCAGCACCGCCCGCACCTGCCAGGCGGGGGCGCCCCACCGCGCGTCGAGGGCCGAGACGAGCCAGCGCCCCTCCATCTTCAGGTGCGAGATCAGGGTGAGCGGCCGGGCCCCGGGGCGGGCCGTGGGCGGGGTCAGCCGCATCAGCAGGTACTTGGCGCGCGGCAGGACCTCGGCCACCGTCCAGCCGGTCAGGTCCGCGGTGGCGTGGCGGGGCACGCGCAGATCCGCGTGCGTCAGGACCCGGCCCTCGAGCACGGGGCGGAGCCGGTGCGCGACGCGGACGAGGGAGTCGCCTTCAGGCACGGGCCGTCACCGGCTCAGGCCGCGTTGAGCTGCCAGGTCACGCCGAAGCGGTCCCCGACCCATGCGAAGCGGCGGGAGAAGCCGTAGTCGTCGGGCGGCATGAAGTCCCGGCCGCCGCCGGCGAGGAGCGTGTCGTGGATGGCGTCCACCGCGGTGGCGTCCGGCAGCTCGACGAACAGGCTGATGGCCGGGGTGAACGTGAACCCGTGCGGGGTGAAGGAGTCGAAGAACCGCAGCCGCTGGCCGGCGATCTCGAGCTCGCCGTGCAGGACCTTGCCCGCCCATTCGGCGCCGCGCGGGGAGGAGTCGTCGAAGAGGTCGCGGCGGACCTCGGTGACCGGCAGGTATTCCACGAACGCGGTGAGGTAGGCGTCCATGGCCGCACCGGCGTCACCCTCGAACAGGAGGAACGGGGTGACGGAGGGATCCGAGGGGTGCGGCCATGGACGCCTACCTCACCGCGTTCGTG
>NZ_JABFNH010000002.1:34871-70979 GCF_017168435.1 Micrococcus sp. KRD070 | reverse complement strand
GTTACTACGCGTCTCGTGGGCTCGGAGATTTGTATAAGAGACAGTCCTCGGGCGGGGCGGCGTCGATGCTCATGGGCCGAACCTACCCCCGGGACCCGCCTCCGCGACAGGGCCGCCCCGGGCAACGCGGGTTGAGTTGTCGCGGGTGTTCGACGGCGGGACCCGTGACAACTCAACCCGCGTTGCGGACGGACGGACGGCGTCGAGCTCTCAGTTCCGGAACCGGATCCCCGACGGGCTCGAGTAGAACCCCGCGGCCAGCAGCGCCTCGGCCAGCGGCGTGCCGAGCACGGGCCCGCCGTTGACCTTCTCCAGGCTCAGCCGCTCGGTCCGGCCGGTCCGCAGCGCCCACACGAGCGCCTCCGCCGCGGCCCGCAGCTCGCCCGGATCCTCCGTGAACGCGAGCAGCGTGCGCCCGCCGCGCTCCATGTAGAGGGCCAGCCGCCCCGCGATCAGCACGACGACGGCGCCCGCCTTCCGGCCCGGGCGATGGCCCGTGGGCACGGCGCCGTCCGGCCCGGCCGGCACGGACGGCCAGTCCAGCGCGGCGCCGTAGGGGTTCGCCGGATCCGTCGCGGCCAGGGCGAGGGCGAGCGGAGCGGCGTCGACGGCGGCGTCCTCCTCGTCCCGCTGGAACCCGCGCAGCCGATCCACCACCGCGCCGGTGGAGAACTGCGCGCCGCCCAGCCCGTCGACGAAGTGGCCGCGGCGCACCTGGCCCGCGTCCTCCATCCGGGTGAGCAGCCGGTACTGCCCCGCGAACCCGCCGGGGACCTCCTCGGCCACCACGGAGCCGCGCGTGATCACGCCGTACCGGTCCAGCAGCAGCTCGGCGGTCGCGTGGGCGCGGATCGTGGGGTCCTGCTCGGCGGCGGGCAGCAGGGACCAGCGGCCGGCCGAGCGGGCCTGCTCCGCGGCCGAGAGCCCGACGGTCCCCGCCGTGAGACCGGCCGAGCCCCGGGCGCCGCCCTCGGGCGAGGCGAGCCCCGCGTACCGGCCACGCCCGCGCACCCCGGCCAGCCGCCCGCCGAGCCGCGCGGTGCGGGCCCGCGGCGTCTGCCGGCCGGTGCGGTGCGCGGTCTTGCCGAGCGAGAGCAGGCCGCGGACGGGGGCGAACGTGTCGTTGCCGACCCGGCCGTCCCACACCAGGCCCCACAGCGCGCGCAGCACCGCGGGGCCGCGGGCCAGGTCGGCCGGGTCGCGGTGCGGGTCGGGGCCGCCCGCCCCGCCTGCGCCACCCGTGTCGCCGTCGTCGCCCGCCGCCTGCACCGCCCGCACCCGCTCCACGAGCTGGGGGAAGAACCAGGCCCCGCCGCCGGCGAGCACCTCGAGCACGGCCGTGCGCAGGACGGCGTCGGCCGGCGTCGCCTCGGCGGGCTCGGGCAGGCGCAGCGTGAGGTCCACGGCGTCGGCGGGGTGCAGGGCCACCCAGCCGTCGTTGCCGGAGGCCTCCCCGACGCCGGACCACACGTATTCGCCCGTGGCCAGCAGCTCGTCGAGCAGGGCGGGGGCGTAGTCCCGCACGCGGGCGGGCAGCACGAGGGACTCCCACGCGCTCGCGGGCAGGGGCGTGCCGGCCAGCTGGTCCAGGACGGTGGCCACCCCGTCCACGCCCTCGAGCGTGGCCGGCGGACGCCAGGCCCCGTCGCGCCCCGTCCGCGGCCGCAGGTGCTGCCAGTCGGCGAGGAACCGGGCGTACGCGGCCTGGTCCACCGGCTCGACCTCGGCGCGCAGCGCGGCGAGGGAGCGCATGCGGATCCGCCGCAGCACCTCGGCGTCGCACCACTCGGCGTCCAGGCCGGTGGCTCCGGGGGTGCCCTCCGGCCGGAACGCGCCCGTGCTCACGCGGCGCTCGGTGGCCAGGCGCTGCAGCACCGAGAGCACGACGGCGCCCCCCAGTCCCAGCGCGGCCCCCGCCTCGGCGGCGGTGAAGGGGCCGTGGGTGCGGGCGTAGCGGCCCACGAGGTCCCCGAGCGGGTCGTCGACCGGATCGAGGAACGCGGTGGGCACCCCGTGGGGGATCGGCGTGCCGAGCGCGTCCCGCAGGCGGGCGGCGTCCTCGACGGCGGCGAACCGCTCGACCCCGTCCTGGCGCAGGCGGAACGCGCGGCCGGCGCGCTCGAGCTCCGCCAGCATCCCGGCGACGGCGGCCTCGTCCGCGGCCTCCTCCGTCTCCCCTTCGGCCCGTGTGCGCCGCGCGGCCTCGGCCACGGATAGCGGCCCCAGCAGGCGCAGCAGGTCCGCCACGCCCTCGGCCCCGCGGGCGCGCCGGTCGGGTGCGAGCCGCTGCAGCTGGGCCTCGACCTCCGCGATGACCCCGGCGTCGAGCAGCTCGCGCAGCTCCTCCGTGCCCAGCAGCTCGGACAGCAGCGCCGGGTCGAGGGAGAGCGCGGCGGCGCGGCGCTCGGCCAGCGGGGAGTCGCCCTCGTAGATGAACTGGGCGATGTAGCCGAACAGGATGGACTGGCTGAACGGCGAGGGCGCCCTCGTCGTGACCTCCACGAGCCGGACGGCCCGTGAGGACACCCGCCCCGCGAGCTCCTTGAGCGCCGGGAGGTCGTAGACGTCCTGGAGCACCTCGCGCACGGTCTCCAGGATCACGGGGAACCGCGGGTGCTTCCGTGCCACGTCCAGCAGCTGCGCGGACCGCTGCCGCTGCTGCCACAGGGGGGTCCGTCGCCCGGGGTCACGGCGCGGCAGCAGCAGGGACCGGGCCGCGTTCTCCCGGAACCGGGCCGCGAACAGCGCGGACCCGCCGACTTCCGCCGTGACGATCTCGTCCAGCTCCTCGGCCGTGAACTCGAACAGTTCCGCGCCCGGCGGCTCCGCGTCCATCAGCGGGATGCGCAGCACGATCCCGTCGTCGGCCGCCATCGCCGCGCCCGAGCCGGTCTCCAGCCCGTACCGCTGCGCCAGCCGCGCCCCCACCGCGAGCGCCCACGGGGCGTGCACCGCCATGCCGTAGGGGGAGTGCAGCACCACGCGCCAGTCGCCGAGCTCGTCCGTGAACCGCTCCACCACGAGCGTCTGCTCGGTGGGCAGCACCCCGGTGGCCTCGCGCTGGTCCTTCAGGTAGGCCAGCAGGTTGTCCTGCGCCCACGGGTCCAGGCCCGCGGCGGCCAGGCGGGTGCGGCCGGCCTCGGGGTCCGCGTCCAGCTCGCGGCGGAAGCGCCCGACGGCGTCGCCCAGCTCCGCCGGCCGGCCCGCGGCGTCGCCCCGCCAGAACGGGAGCTTGCCGGGCTGCCCGTAGGCGGGCAGCACCAGGACGCGGTCCGCGGTGATGTCCACGATGCGCCAGCTCGTGGCGCCCAGCAGGATGACGTCCCCCACGCGGGACTCGTAGACCATCTCCTCGTCGAGCTCGCCGACCCGGCGTCCGCCGGAGCGGGCCGAGCCCGCGGACGCGGTGCCCGCCGACTCGGCCGTGTCCCCGGCCGCCGCGCCGCCGGGGGTGCCATCCGCGCCGCCGTCGGAGGCCAGGAACACCCCGAACAGGCCGCGGTCCGGGATGGTGCCGCCCGAGGTGACCGCGAGGCGCTGGGCGCCGGGGCGGGCGGCGAGCGTGCCGTTCTCCCGGTCCCACAGGATGCGCGGGCGCAGCTCGGCGAACTCGTCCGAGGGGTAGCGGCCGGCCAGCAGGTCGAGCACGGACTCGTAGGCGGAGAACGGCAGCGTCGCGAACGGCGCGGACCGGCGCACGAGGTCGAACCACTCCTGTGCATCCAGGTCCGCGACGGCGACGGCGGCCACGGTCTGCTGGGCGAGGATGTCCAGCGGGTTGGCGGGGATCCGCAGAGACTCGATGCGCCCGGCCGTCATGCGCTCGGCCACGACGGCGGTGTCCACGAGGTCGCCCCGGTGCTTGGGGAAGAACACGCCCCGGGAGACCTCGCCCACCTGGTGGCCGGCACGGCCCACGCGCTGCAGACCGGAGGCCACCGAGGGCGGCGACTCCACCTGGATCACCTGGTCCACCGCGCCCATGTCGATGCCCAGCTCGAGCGAGCTCGTGGCCACGACGCAGCGGATCTGGCCGGTCTTCAGCGCCTCCTCGACGATGGCGCGCTGCTCCTTGGACACGGAGCCGTGGTGGGCGCGGGCGAAGTCGGAGACGGTGCCCGATCCGGTGCCGGTCTGCCCGGCCACCTGGGCGGGTCCGTGGAAGCCGGTCGGGTCCGGTGTGCGGAAGCCGGGGACGGCGTCCGGGTGCTCGGCTGCGGCGGCCGCCTCGGCGCGGGCCTCCCAGATCTCGTTGAGGCGGCCGGTGAGGCGCTCGGCCAGGCGCCGGGAGTTGGCGAACACGAGTGTGGAGCGCCGCTCGGCCACCAGGTCCACGATCCGCTCCTCGACGTGCGGCCAGATGGACCCGCCCGTCACCGCGCCCTCGTCGCCGAGCCCGCCCGTCGAGGAGCCGGGGCCCAGGTCGTGGGCGGCGGCGGGGGAGGAGAGGTCCGTCAGGTCCGGCACCGGCACCGTGACCGTCAGGTCCCAGCGCTTGGCCGAGGCGGGCCGCACCACCGTCACCGGCTGCGTGCCGCCGAGGAACCGGGCCACCTCGGCGGCCGGCTCGACCGTGGCGGACAGGCCGATCCGCTGCACCGGCGTGTCCAGCAGGGCGTCCAGGCGCTCGAGGGAGACGGCCAGGTGGGCGCCGCGCTTGGTCCCGGCCACGGCGTGCACCTCGTCCACGATCACCGTGCGGACCCCGGCCAGCGCCGCTCGGGCCTGCGAGGTGAGCATGAGGTACAGCGACTCGGGCGTGGTGATGAGGATGTCCGGCGGATCCTGCTGCAGGCGCCGCCGCTCGGCCGCCGGGGTGTCCCCGGAGCGCACACCCACCCGCACGCGCGGCACGGGCCTGCCCTGGTGCGCGGCGGTCTGCGTGATGCCCACCAGCGGGGCCCGCAGGTTCCGCTCCACGTCCACGCCGAGCGCCTTCAGCGGCGAGACGTAGAGGACGCGGGTGGCCGCCGTCCCCTCGGCGGCGGGCTCGCGCACGAACGAGTCGAGCGCCCAGAGGAAGGAGGAGAGGGTCTTGCCCGAGCCGGTCGGCGCGATCACCAGCGCGTGCCGCCCCGAGGAGATCGCGTCCCACGCGCCGAGCTGGGCCGGCGTCGGGGCCTCGAACGCGCCCGTGAACCAGGCGCGCGTGGGCTCGGTGAACCGGTCCAGGACGACGTCGGCCGCGGGCGTGGCCGCGTCCGCTGCGGTCTCCGCGGGCCCGCTCATGCGTGGTGGTACGGTCGGCCGGCGGAGATCTCCTGGGCTCGGTAGACCTGCTCCGTCAGGATCAGCCGCACGAGCTGGTGCGGGAAGACGAGCGGGGACAGGGACCAGACGCGGTCCGCGCGGGCGTGGACCCGGGCGTCCACCCCGTACGCGCCTCCGATGACCATCGTCACCGGGGCGCCGACGTCGAACCGGCCCTGCAGGTGCCGCGCCAGGCCCGGCGAGTCGAACGCCGTCCCCCGCTCGTCCAGCAGGATCAGGTGCTCGTCCGCGCCGACCGCGCCCAGGATCCGGTCCGACTCCTCCGTGCGCGCCGCCTCCTCCTGCCGCGCGGAGTGCGGCAGCAGACGCCACGAGAGGTCGTAGGGCTTCTTGAGGCGCCGCTCGTAGCGGTCGATCCCGTCGACGACCCACGCCTCATGCTTCTTGCCGATGGCCAGCACCCGAACAGACATGGCCCCATGATCGCACCGGCCGCGGACACGGTACGGGGGTCGGCCCCCGCCGCTCGGTTACGCTCGCCGGGGCGGGGTGCCTGGCTCCGCACCGGAAGGGGGCCCATGACGTCGACCGCACGGTCCCCGCGGGTGTCCCGCCGCGCCGCGCTCGGCCTCGGGGTCGGCGCCCTCGCGGTGGGTGGGGTGGCCGTCGTCACCGACCTGGCCGGCGCGACCGCCGGGCCGCTGGGCGCCAACGCGCCGGCCCTGTACGACATGCGCAGCTCCACCGGGCACACGTACGCGGCCCTGCCCGGGCGCGCCGGACGCATCGACGTGTACCGGCCGCCGGGCCAGGGCCCGTTCCCGGTCCTCGTGTGGAACGCGGGCTCCGGCTGGCGCAGCGATCGCGGCTACAGCGACGGTGTCGACGTCGCCCGCGGCCTGGTCCCGCACGGCTACGCCGTCGCCGCGTTCTCGGTGCGCAGCTCCAGGCAGGGCACGTTCCCCGCCCAGGTGGAGGACGCGACGGCGGCGGTCCGCTGGGTGCGGCGCAACGCCCCGGGCCTGCAGCTGGACGCGGGGCGGGTGGCCGTGGCCGGCTCGTCGTCGGGCGGTTGGAACGCCCTCATGGCCGGCCTCACGGGCGGACAGGACCTGGACCGCGAGCAGGTGCCGCTGCCCGGCCGGGAGGTGCCCGACGGCGGCCACGCGATCCCGGAGGAGGACCGCGTCCAGGCGATCGTGGACTTCTTCGGCCCCACGGACTTCCTGACGATGAACCGCCAGATGCTCCCGGGCGCGTGCGCGGACTACAACCGCGCGAACCGGCTGGAGCACTGCCACCTCGACGACCGCAGCACCAAGTCGGACATGCTGGGGGTGCCGGTCCTGGCCTCGGGCGGCCTGACCCGGCTGGCCTCCCCGATCGCGCACCTGCGCCCGGACTCGCCGCCCCTGCTGGTCGTCCACGGGCGCAAGGACGTCACGGTGCCGTGGGGGCAGAGCCTCGAGCTGTACCGGGCCGCCGAGGCCGCCGGACTGCGCACCGCGTTCTACTCGGTGGCCGAGGGTGGCCACGACCTGGGCATGATGACCGCGAAGACCCGCAGCGCGGAGGTGCTCCGCAGCGGTGTGCCGGCCAGCGCCGTGCACGCCACCATCTCGTGGTCCGCGGTGGCCTCGTTCCTGGACGCCGTCCTGCCGCGCTGAGGCGGCGGCCGGCCCTGCCCCGGCATGGCGAAAGCCCGGGAGCACGAGGCTCCCGGGCTTCACATCTGGCGGTGACGGTGGGATTTGAACCCACGGTACGGGGTTACCGTACACAGCATTTCGAGTGCTGCACCTTCGGCCGCTCGGACACGTCACCAGACCAGGACACCCTACCCGAGCCGTGGCGGCGCGCCCAAACCGGCCGCCCGCCGTCGTCGGGCACGGGCGCGTTCAGTCGCGCTGGGCGGCGAAGAACCCCCGCAGCAGCGCCGCGCTCTCCTCGGCGCGGACGCCGGCGCGGACCTGCACCTGGTGGTTGAAGCGGGGGTCGCGGACCACATCCAGCACCGAGCCGCACGCGCCCGCCTTCGGGTCCCACGCCCCGAACACGACGCGCGGGATGCGGGCCAGCAGCAGCGCACCGGCGCACATGGGGCAGGGCTCGAGGGTCACCACGAGGGTGCAGTCCGTCAGGCGCCAGCCGTCGCCCGCCCCGGCGGCGGCCCGCAGCTCCGCCCCGCGGCGCAGCGCGAGGACCTCGGCGTGGGCGGTGGGGTCGTGGTGCTGCTCGCGCTCGTTCCCGACGACGGCCAGGACGGCCCCGTCGCCGGCCACGAGGGCGGCTCCGATCGGCACGTCGCCGGCCGCCCCGGCCACGCGGGCGGCCCGGAGTGCCAGGCCCATCCACGCGTGCTCCTGCTCGGCCGTGGGCGCGGGGGAGGGGACGGGGGCGGACACGCGGCCAGCCTAGCTGTAAGAGGTCATGACGTTGTTGACTCGGGCCGGGGCCAACGAGGCCGGTGGAGCATCTCCGCAGGAGGTATGCGGCCGATGGTAGTTGTAGTGGTTCACCCACACTGCCAACGCCTCACGCCGGGCTCGTAGCCCAGATGGCTGGTCAGCTCGGCCTGCAGGCCCCGCTCGAGCGCGGCCTTGACCAGCGCGGGCACGAACCCGCCGTCACCGGTGAGCTCGACGCCGCCCGCGTCGATCTGCGCGAATAGGGAATCAAGCTGCCCTGAGGCTTTCAGCTGCTCGACCAGGTCCTGGCCCGAGGGCTCGCCTGGGTTCTTCTCGTCGATCATGGTCATGATTCTTACCGTTCCTCTCGGTACGGCTTACACAGACCATCTGACACGCCCGGAACTTCCATCCTGCGGGAGAGGCCCGCTCGTCTCATCTCAGCCCGTACCCCGTGGCAAGAACCTCATGACCCACAACACCTAGCGGCGGTGTCGGCGCCCCCGCGGGGACGGGCGCAGGGGCGCGCGTGGGCGGTACCGTGGGCGCCATGCGCGTCCACATCGTCGACCACCCGCTCGTGGCCCACAAGCTCAGCGTCCTGCGGGACAAGAAGACCCCGTCCATGATCTTCCGGCAGCTCACGGAGGAGCTCGTGATGCTGCTCGCCTACGAGGCGACGCGCGACGTGGCCATGGAGGAGGTGCGGATCGAGACCCCGGTGACCGAGACCACCGGCTTCCGGCTGGCCCGGCCGCGTCCGCTGGTCGTGCCGATCCTGCGCGCGGGGCTCGGGATGCTGGAGGGGATGACCAAGATGGCGCCGTCCGCCGAGGTCGGGTTCCTCGGCATGGCCCGCAATGAGGAGACGCTGGACATCGTCACCTACGCGGAGCGGCTGCCGGCCGACCTGTCCGGGCGTCACGTGTTCGTCCTGGACCCCATGCTGGCCACGGGAGGCACGCTGATCGAGGCCATCCGCTTCCTCTACCAGCGCGGCGCGGCGCGGGTCACGTGCCTCTGCCTGCTCGGAGCGCCCGAGGGCATCGAGCGGCTGGAGGCCTCGCTGGGCGACGTCGAGGTGGACCTGTACCTGGCCGCCGTCGACGAGCGCCTGGACGAGCGGTCCTACATCGTCCCCGGCCTCGGTGACGCCGGCGACCGGCTCTACGGCCTGGCGGAATGACCTGATCGGACCTCCGCGTCCGCCGCGAGACGACCACGGTTCCCGCCCCCACCGGGCGGGGACCGTGGTCGTCTCACGGGAGCGTCTCCGGCGGGGACGTCAAGCGGAGCCGCGAATGTGTCGTCCATTTAGTGGACGTCATGGCCCGCTGTGACCCGTCATTATGGCGTCATATGGAATGCCTGGAAGTCGCCTGCATAAATATTCCGCATACGCACTGGTCCTGCGGTGCACTCTCCCCTGTCGAACAATGAAAAGAGTCCCGCGGGTGAGCCGAGTGGCGGCGCGACGCTATTCCGGCCCGCGAATAGTGACGTTGAACACATTCAGGACTCTTCTTCTCAAATAGTGAGACAAAAGCGCGAACGTTACTTGCCAGTCCCCTCGGTGAAGTCACATTCTTGTCATGTGACGCCTCGTCCGCCGCATCGACCGAGCGGTGGAGGGGCCATGAGCCGAAAGAGGAGTGGTGGCCATGGGTCAGTCCGCCGGATACGTGCACATCTCCGTCCGCAACGCGCAGCGCCGGGCCGACGGCATGTCCCGCCGAGGCCAGGCCCGCGCAGGCCTGCGGCTGGCAGGTGGCACCGACGCCCCCGACTCCCAGACGGCACCGACGCCGGTCCTGGCGCCGAACGGCATCCCGGGTCCCCAGGCGGTGGCCCGGGAGAACGAGGCCCGCGGGTTCGTCATCTACGTGGGCATGGACGAGCTGGCCGCCTCGGCCGCCGGCACCTCCCTCACGCGGCTGGCCAACGAGCTGCGCCACTACGTGGAGTCCCTCGTCCCCGGGGCGGAGTCGCACGCCGCCGTCGCCCTGGCCCCCGCCGGGGCCGAGGGCCGCGACCTCGAGGTCGTGCGCCAGGTGCTCGGCGATCCGACCGTGCAGGGCGGTGCCAGTCCCGACCTGGCACAGGCGCCGGCCCCCGTGTCCACGCGCCAGCCCGGTGTGCTGATCGACCTGTCCCGGCGCGAGGTGCAGCTGGACGGCGAGTCGCTGAACCTCACCTTCAAGGAGTTCGAGCTCCTGAACTACCTCGTGGAGAACGGTGAGCGCACCGTCGGCCGCGAGGAGCTGCTCGACGCCCTGTGGCGCAACGCCGACGAGGTGCCCAACGAGCGCACCATCGACGTGCACATCCGCCGACTGCGCGCCAAGCTCGGCCGCCTCGCGAACACCGTGCGCACCGTGCGCGGCCAGGGCTACCGCTTCTACCGCCACCCCGAGGTGGTCGTGTGGGCGGCGCCGGAGTACTGCATCTGACCCGCGCCCGCCCGTGTCCGGCGACGGCCCCCGCTCACCCGAGCGGGGGCCGTCGCCGTAGCCTGGCCGCATGAGCACCGCCGACGCGAAGACCCTGATCGTCCTCCGGCACGCCAAGGCCGGCTGGCCCGACGCGGCCGACGACCATGCCCGCCCGCTCGCCGAGCGAGGCCACGCCCAGGCGCCCGCCGCCGGCGACTGGCTCCGCGAGCACGACCTCGTCCCGGACGCCGTCGTGTGCTCCGATGCGCTGCGCACCCGTCAGACGTGCGTGTGGGTGTGCGAGCGCCTGGGCGAGCTGGCACCCACGCCCTACCTGGACCCGCGGCTCTACGGCGCCGACGCGGCGCGGGCCCTGGCCGTCGTCAACGAGACGGAGGAGACCACGCGACGGCTGCTGGTGGTGGGCCACATGCCGTGGGTGCAGGAGCTGGGCATGCGGCTGATGAGCCTGGACTCGGACCAGGACGCGGCGCTGCGCATGAGCGAGCACTACCCGACGCTCGGGATGCAGGTGTTCCGGGTGGAGAAGCCGTGGGCCGAGCTCGACGGCCGCGACGCCGCCCTGACGCACTTCGTGGTTCCGGGGCGCTGACCTCCGCGGCGGCGCGCGTGGCAGAGGCGCGCCGACATGACGAAGGCCCCGCTCCAGCAGGAGCGGGGCCTTCCGATCGTGCGCCCAAAGGGATTCGAACCCCTGACCTTCTGTTCCGTAGACAGACGCTCTATCCAGCTGAGCTATGGGCGCATCATCCGATCCGCCGGAGCGGCTCGAACTCGTAGAACACTACAGGACCTCGCCGGCGAAGTGCAAATCGACGGTCTGCGGCGGTCTGTGTCGGGGGTGTGGCGGGGGCGCGGCCATGATAGCCGGGCTCGGGTACCATGGCAGGACCGTGCGGCCACAACGATGTGGTGCGCGCTTCGGCGGTGCACGCATCGGAGTGGACGGGACGGAACGGCCCCGGACCCCAATGGGAGGACTCTCCACCATGGCTGACAACGCCACCACCTCGTTCGCGGATCGCGCCCTGGCGGACGCGCCCACGGACTACGCCCAGCTGCGCGAGTGGGTCGCTCAGATCGCAGAGCTGACGCAGCCGGACTCCGTCCAGTGGGTCGACGGCTCCGAGGAGGAGCGCGACCGCCTCGCGGACGAGCTCGTGGCGGCGGGCACCCTGACCCGCCTGGCCGAGGACAGGTTCCCCCACTCCTTCGCCGCGTTCTCCGATCCCGCCGACGTCGCCCGTGTGGAGGACCGCACCTTCATCTGCTCCGAGAAGGAGGAGGACGCCGGCTTCACCAACAACTGGATGGACCCGGCGAAGATGCACGGGATCCTCGACGACGCGTTCACCGGCGCCATGCGCGGCCGCACCATGTACGTGATCCCGTTCGTGATGGGCCACCTCGACGCCGAGGACCCGAAGTACGGCGTGGAGATCACCGACTCCGCCTACGTGGTCCTGTCGATGCGCATCATGGCCCGCATCGGCCAGGACGTGCTGGACAAGATGTCCCGCGAGCAGGCCTTCTACGTGCCGGCCGTGCACTCCGTGGGCGCCCCGCTGGAGCCGGGCGAGCAGGACGTGCCGTGGCCGTGCAACGAGACCAAGTGGATCGTGCACTTCCCCGAGGAGCGCTCCATCTGGTCCTTCGGCTCCGGCTACGGCGGCAACGCCCTGCTCGGCAAGAAGTGCTACGCGCTGCGCATCGCCTCCGTGATGGCCCGGGACGAGGCCTGGCTCGCCGAGCACATGCTGATCCTCAAGCTGACCAACCCCGAGGGCCGGTCCTACCACATCACCGGCGCCTTCCCCTCGGCCTGCGGCAAGACCAACCTCGCCCTCATCGACCCCACGATCGAGGGCTGGAAGGCCGAGACCCTGGGCGACGACATCACCTGGATCCGCGCCGGCAAGGACGGCGAGTTCCGCGTGATCAACCCGGAGACCGGCTACTTCGGCGTCGCCCCCGGCACCGGCTGGTCCACCAACCCGAACGCCATGCGCGCGATCTCCAAGGGCAACTCCATCTTCACCAACGTCGCCCTCACCGACGACGGCGGCGTGTGGTGGGAGGGCATGACGGACGAGGTCCCCGAGCACCTCACCGACTGGCGCGGCAACGACTGGACGCCCGAGTCCGGCACCCCGGCCGCCCACCCGAACTCCCGGTTCTGCACGCCCATCGAGCAGACGGACATGCTGGCCGACGAGTACCGCGACCCGCGGGGCGTGAAGCTGGACGCCATCCTGTTCGGCGGCCGCCGCAAGACCACCGTGCCGCTGGTGACCGAGGCCTTCGACTGGGAGGACGGCATCCTCAAGGGCGCCACCCTCTCCTCGGAGACCACCGCGGCCGCCGCCGGCGCCGTGGGCGTCGTGCGCCGCGACCCGATGGCCATGCTGCCGTTCCTCGGCTACGACGCCGGCGACTACCTGGCCCATTGGGTCAGGGAGTCCGGCAAGGCCGACCCGGAGAAGCTGCCGCGCATCTACCTGGTCAACTGGTTCCGCCGCAACCGCGACGGCGGCTTCGCCTGGCCCGGCTTCGGCGAGAACTCCCGCGTCCTGAAGTGGGTCGTGGAGCGCCTCGAGGGCAAGGCCGAGGCCGAGGAGACCCCGATCGGCTTCACCCCCACCCCCGAGTCCCTCGACCTGACCGGCCTGGACGTGTCCGACGCGGACCTCGAGGACGCCCTCAAGGTGGACCGTGAGGAGTGGGCCGAGGAGAACGAGCTCATCGAGCAGTGGCTCGGCCGGTTCGGCGAGTCCCTGCCCCAGGCCATCCGCGATCGCTTCGAGGCCCAGAAGCGGCGGTTCGCCCAGGCCTGACCGGCCCGGCCGACCACGACGGCCCCCCACCTCCGCGCTGAGGTGGGGGGCCGTCGTCGCGCCCGGGGTGACGCCGGGGTGGGTGAGCCGTCTCCCACTGCCGCCGGATTTCCTGCGCTCTTGCTCTGACGTGGACGTCCTTTCAGAATCTCGTTCGGTTTCCTCCCAGGAAACGAGGCGTATAAATGTGCCCGTGCGTGGGCCGTTCCGACCCCGCCGGGCACACCTCATGAAGGAGCACACATGCATCTGCAGCCCAAGGACCTCGAGAAGCTCCTGGTGGTGGTGGCCGCCGACCTGGCGCGCCGTCGCCAGCAGCGCGGCCTCAAGCTGAACCATCCGGAGGCGATCGCGATCATCACCTATGAGCTGATGGAGGGCGCGCGCGACGGCCGCAGCGTCGCCGACCTCATGAGCTGGGGCAGCACCATCCTCACCGTCGACGACGTCCAGGAGGGCGTGGCCGACATGATCTCGATGGTCCAGGTCGAGGCGACCTTCCCCGACGGCACCAAGCTCGTCACCGTCCACGACCCCATCCGCTGAACCGGACCCAGGAGGAGACCATGAAGCCCGGAGAGTACGTCCTCGCCGACGCCCCCGTCGTCTGCAACCCCGGCCGTGAGGCTGTCGAGCTGTCCGTCACCAACCGGGGCGACCGCCCCGTGCAGGTCGGCTCGCACTTCCACTTCGCCGAGGCCAACCGCGCCCTCGACTTCGACCGTCAGGCCGCCCTCGGCTGCCGCCTGGACATCCCGGCCGGCACCGCCGTGCGGCTCGAGCCCGGCGACGAGACCACCGTCAAGCTCATCCCCCTCGGCGGCGACCGCGTCGTCTACGGCTTCCGGGACATGGTCGACGGTTCGCTCGACCCCCACGAGGCAGCCGGCCTCCACGCCGCGCCCGCCGCTCCCGCCACCCCGGCCCGTCACGAGTCCGCCGCGGGCGACGCCCCGTCGCCGCTGAAGGAACGCGCCGGCTTCGACAACGAGACCCGCTGAGTCCGCAGAGAGGACACACCATGAGCTTCGAGATCAGCCGAGAGCAGTATGCGAGCCTCTACGGACCCACCACCGGCGACGCGATCCGCCTGGCGGACACCGAGCTGTTCGCCGTCGTCGAGGAGGACCTGACCACGCCCGGCGAGGAGGCCGTCTTCGGCGGCGGCAAGGTCATCCGCGACGGGATGGGCCAGAACAGCCAGCTCGTCCGCGACGTCGGCGTCCCCGACCTGGTGATCACCAACGTCGTGGTCATCGACTGGACCGGCATCTACAAGGCCGACATCGCCGTGCGCGACGCGCACATCGTGGCCATCGGCAAGGCCGGCAACCCACACACCATGGACGGCGTAGACATCGTGATCGGGGTGGCCACCGACGTCATCTCCGGCGAGGGCAAGATCCTCACCGCCGGCGGCATCGATACCCACGTGCACTTCATCAGCCCGGACCAGATCGAGACCGCGCTCTCCTCCGGTCTGACCACCATGATCGGCGGCGGCACCGGTCCCTCCGAGTCGTCGAAGGCCACCACCATCACCCCCGGCGAGTGGAACATCCACACCATGCTCCGCTCGTTCGAGCACTGGCCCATGAACTTCGGCCTGCTCGGCAAGGGCCACGGCTCCTCCATCTCCCCGATGGCCGAGCAGATCCGTGCCGGCGCCATCGGCCTGAAGGTCCACGAGGACTGGGGCGCCACGCCGTCGTCCATCAACACCGCCCTGCAGGTGGCGGACGAGTACGACGTCCAGGTGGCCATCCACACGGACACCCTCAACGAGTCCGGCTTCGTGGAGGACACCCGCGCCGCGATCGACGGCCGCGTGATCCACACGTTCCACACCGAGGGCGCCGGCGGCGGCCACGCCCCGGACATCATCGAGCTGGCGCAGTATCCGAACATCCTGCCCGCCTCCACCAACCCGACCCTGCCGTACACGACGAACACGGTCGAGGAGCATGTGGACATGCTCATGGTGGCGCATCACCTGAACGCGGACCTGCCGGAGGACGTGGCCTTCGCTGACTCCCGCATCCGCCAGGAGACCATCGCGGCCGAGGACGTCCTGCAGGACATGGGCATCTTCTCCATGACCTCCTCCGACTCCCAGGCGATGGGCCGCGTCGGCGAGGTGCTGATCCGCACGTGGCAGGTCGCGGACTCCATGAAGCGTCAGCGCGGCCCGCTGCCCGAGGACGAGGGCACCGCGGGGGACAACCACCGCATCAAGCGCTACGTGTCGAAGTACACCATCAACCCCGCCATCGCCCACGGCATCGCCGATTCGGTCGGCTCCGTGGAGGTCGGCAAGTTCGCCGACCTCGTGCTGTGGGAGCCGCAGTTCTTCGGGGTGAAGCCGGACCTGGTCATCAAGGGCGGGCAGATGGCCTACGGGGTCGTGGGCGACCCCAACGGCTCCATCCCGACGCCACAGCCCCGCTGGTACCGCAGGTCATTCGGCGCGTACGGCCAGGCCGTGCACACCTCTGCCATCACCTTCATGTCCGAGGCGTCCATCCGGGCCGGCGTGCCGCGCGCCCTGGGGCTGCAGAAGACCATCCGCGCCGTGCACGGCATCCGCGACCTCACCAAGGCGGACATGCGCCACAACGGCGAGACGCCCCGCCTCGAGGTGGACCCGGAGACGTACGAGGTCTGCGTGGACGGGGAGCCCGTCACGTGCGAGCCGCAGGACGTCCTGCCCATGGCCCAGCGCTACTTCCTGTTCTGAGAGAGGGGACCGCATGATCGTCACCGAGATCCTCGGCAACGTCCACGACGACGCCGGCGCCGCCCTAGTGGGCGACCGCCACCGGGAGCAGGTGCACCTCGAGGGCTCCGCCCTCGTCAAGCGCATCCAGCGGCTGCGCACCGACCACGGCAACGAGTACGGGCTGCGTCTGCCCGCCGGGTCCCCGGACCTGCGGGACGGCGACATCCTGACCGTGGACGACGAGGGCGAGCGCGGCAACGCCGTGATCGTGCGCGTGCTGTCCACGGACGTGCTGGTGATCTCGGCGCGATCGCTGCGCGAGATGGCGTTCGTGGCGCACAGCCTGGGCAACCGGCACCTGCCGGCCCAGTTCTTCGACGCGGACGGGCCCTTCGGCCGGGACGCGATGGTGGTGCAGTACGACCACACCGTCGAGGACTTCCTGCGCGCCCACGACGTGCCCCACGAGCGGCAGGAACGCGTCATGGACGTGCCCTTCCGCCATGCCGAGCACACCCACTGACATGGCCGGGACCACCCCCACGGCGACGCCGGGCGTCCCGTCCGGCGTCGCCCTCCTGGGGATGCTGCAGCTGACGGACTCCGCGCTGCCCACGGGCGCCTTCAGCCACTCCCTGGGCCTGGAGACCTACATGAGCGACGGCCGGGTCGAGGGCGAGGAGGACTTCGCCGCCTGGCTGGAGATGTTCGTGGAGCAGCAGCTCACGTTCACGGACGCGCTGGCGGTCCGCCTGGTCTACGCGGCGGAGGACTTCGACTCCGTCGCGGACCTGGACGAGCTCGTCACCGCGCAGGCGCTCCCCGCCCAGATCCGCGAGGCGGGGCGCACGATGGGGCGGCGACTGCTGCGCATCGGCGCCCCCGCCTACCCGGGGGACTGGGTCCGCCGCTACCACGAGGGGGTCGAGGCGGGCACGCTCGACGCCCACCAGGCCCTCGTCTGGGGCGTCATCGCCCGGGAGATCGGGGTGCCCGTCGAGGAGGCGGTGGCCGCGCACCTGTACGCCTCCGTCATGTCGCTGACGCAGAACGCCGTCCGCGGCATCCCGCTGGGCCAGGACGCGGGCCAGCGGGTCGTCCGCCGGGCCCAGGAGTGGGTCCTGCGGGCCGTCGAGGTCTCCCGTGGCCTCCACCCCGACGACCTCGGGGCCATCGCCCCGGGGCTGGAGATCGCCCAGATGCGGCACGAGCGGCAGCGCGCCCGCATGTTCATGAGCTGAGCGGCCCGCGCACCGCACCGGGCCGTGCCCCGCGCGGGGCACGGCCCGGCACCACCGACACACACAGAAGGAGAACACCATGGATCCCGTGATCATCGGCATCGGAGGCCCCGTGGGGGCCGGCAAGACCCAGCTCGTGGAGCGCCTCACCCGCGCGATGAGCGAGGAGATCTCGATGGCCGCCATCACCAACGACATCTACACGATCGAGGACGCCAAGATCCTCTCCCGCACCTCGGTGCTCCCGGAGGAGCGGATCGTGGGCATCGAGACGGGCGGCTGCCCCCACACCGCCATCCGCGAGGACACCTCCATGAACGAGGCGGCCATCGAGCAGCTCAAGGCCCGTTTCCCGGACCTGCAGGTGATCTTCGTGGAGTCCGGCGGCGACAACCTCTCGGCGACCTTCAGCCCGGAGCTCGTCGACTTCTCGATCTACATCATCGACGTCGCCCAGGGTGAGAAGATCCCGCGCAAGGCCGGCCAGGGCATGATCAAGTCGGACCTGTTCATCGTCAACAAGACGGACCTGGCCCCGTACGTGGGCGCCGACCTGTCCGTCATGGAGTCCGATTCGAAGGTGTTCCGCAAGGACCGCCCGTTCGCCTTCACGAACCTCAAGACCGACGAGGGCCTGGACGTCGTCATGGACTGGATCCGCAACGACGTGCTGATGGCAGACCTTGGCTGAGGGCCTCACCGGCGAGCTGCGCCTGCGCGTCGCCGTCCGCGGCGGCCGCTCCGTGGCTGCCCGGCAGTTCCACCAGGGGGCGCTGCGCGTGCTGCGCCCCCATTACCTGGACCGGTCCGGGCAGGTCTCCTACACCGTGATCAACCCCGGCGGCGCCTACTTCGGCGCCGACCGGTACGGGATCGAGGTCGACGTCGAGGAGGACGCCTCCCTGCTGCTGACCACGCAGTCCGCCACGAAGGTCTACCGCACCCCGCAGGGCCCCGCCCGGCAGGACATGACCCTGCGGCTGGGACCCGGCGCCGTCCTCGAGTACGTGCCCGACCAGCTGATCGTGTACCGGGGCGGGTCCTATCTGCAGGACACCCGCGTGGTGATGGACCCCTCCGCCTCCGTGCTGCTGGCCGAGGTGATCACCCCCGGGTGGTCTCCCACCGCCGAGCCGTTCCGCTACGACCGGCTCGGCATGCGCACGGAGGTGACCGTCGATCCCGGCGGGGACCCCCGCCGGCTCGTCGTGGACCAGCTCCGGCTCCACCCCGCGGAGGGTCAGGGCCTGACCGGGATGGGCATGCTCGAGGGCCACTCCCACACCGGGCAGCTGCTGGTCGCTGACCGTCGGCTGGACGCGGACCTCGTCGCCGAGCTCACGGAGGTCGTCGACGCCTCGGACACGGTCTCCGGCATCACCCGGGCGGGCACGGGCCGCGCCCACGGGGTGGACTGCGTGAGCGTGCGCTCCCTCGCCGCCTCCACCGCCCGCATCACCGCCCTGCACCACGCGCTCGCGGACCTGCTCCGTGCCCGCTGGCGGGACCAGTCCCCGCTCGCCCTGCGCAAGTACTGACCCACCCCATCATCCGTGCCCGCCGAGGAGGAGGACCCCCTATGAGCCATGCCGTCCCGACCGCCGTGACGCCCCACAGCACAGCCGCCCCAGAGCGACCGCTCCGGGTGCGGGTGGCGGCCGTCTACGCAGTGGTGGTGGCGCTCCACGTCCTCGCCGCGGCGCTGCTGCTGGGCGGGTACGGCGGAGCGTCGCCCTCGCCCGTGCTCCTGGCCGCGCTCGTCACCGCCTACGGGGCGGGGCTCAAGCACAGCTACGACTGGGACCATATCTCCGCGATCGACAACTCGACGCGCAAGTTCGTCTCCGAGGGCGGCAGCCCGGCCGGCGTGGGCCTGGCGTTCAGCCTGGGCCACTCCCTCGTGGTGACGCTCGCGGCGGTCCTGGCCGTCGCCGGGGCGGGGCTCATGCAGGGGGCCTTCGCCGACGGGTCGCCGGCGAACCGGGTGCTCGGACTGATCGGCACCGGCGTGTCCGGTGGCTACCTGCTGCTGCTCGGCGTGTACAACGGCGTCTCGGCGCTGCGGCTGCGTCGGGCGTCCGCAGTACGGCATCCGGGCCCGGCGGAGGAGCCCACGGGTCTGGTCACGCGCCTCCTGCGGGCCCCGCTGCGCCGTGTGCGCTCCCCGCGGGACATCTTCGTCATCGGGTTCCTCTTCGGCCTGGGCTTCGACACGGCCACGACCATCGGCCTGCTGCTGCTGGCCGTGTCCGTCTCCGCCGCCGGCATCCCCCTGGTGACCCTGCTGGCGCTGCCGGTGGCGTTCACCGCCGCCATGACGCTCTGCGACACCACCAACGGGTTGGGCATGATGCGGCTCTACTCGAGCGCTCTGCAGCAGTCCGAGCGCCGACGCCGCTTCAACCTCGTCGTCACCTCCGTGTCCGCGGTCTCGGCCCTGTTCATCGCGGTGCTCACCCTCGGCGCGTTCGTCCATGAGCTGCTGGGTCTGACGGACCCGGTGACGACCTGGCTGGCGGAGGTGGACCTCGGCCACGCGGGACTGGCGCTCGTCGGCGTCTTCGCTCTCATCTGGCTGTGCGCCGCCCTGCTCGAGCACCGGCACGGCCGGGTCCGCCCCGTGGGGGATGCGGCATGACGACGTCGACCACGGCCCCGTCCCGATCCCCCCGTGCGCCGCGCCCCCTCGGGACGGCCCTCCGCACGGTGCTGCGCGGGGTGTCCCAGATCTTCTTCCTGGAGAACTCCCTGAGCGGCGCGCTGATCCTGGGCGCCCTGGCGCTGATGCACCCCTGGGCGGCGGTGACGACGGCACTGGGCTCCGCCATGCAGGCGCTGTGCTCGGCCGTCCGGCACCCCGACGAGACCGAGGACGACCTGCGGGCCCGGGCGGTCGTGCTCGGTGACGAGGCGCGGCACGGGATCATGGGCTACAACGGCGCGCTCGTGGGGGCCGCCGCGGCGCTCGTCTTCGCGCCCACCCCCCTCACAGCCGTGCTGGCCACGGTGGTCGGCGCCGCGGCCTGCGTCCCCGTGCACGTGCTCGTGGCCCGGCTCTTCGCGACCCGGCCCCTGCGCTCCGCGGGACTCCCGGTGTCCACCGCCCCGTTCTGCCTGACCGCGGGCATGCTGACCCTCCTCACGGCCGACCTCGCCGGGCCCTCCGCCCCGCTGACCTCATCCGGGTCCCCGTGGCCCGGTCTCGGCCTGGGGCTGCTCAACAGCTTCGCGGAGGTGGTCCTGGCGGACGGCGCCCTCCCGGGCGCGCTGATCCTGGCGGCCCTCTTCGTGGGGTCCTGGCGGGTGGGGCTCTACGGGCTGTTCGGCGCGGTGGCCTCCTTCGCCGCGGCCCGTCTCATCGTGGGGCACGAGCTCACGGACGTGTCCACGGGCCTGTGGGGGTACAACTCCGTGCTCGTCGCCATCGCGCTCGGCGCGGTGGTCCAGGGGCTCGGCGGCTGGCGACGGCGGGTGCCGCTCGTCGTCGTCGGCGTGGCGCTGAGCCTGGCCTTCCAGCACGTGCTGGTGGAGACCGCGATCCCGGTGTTCACCTGGCCTTTCCTGCTGGGCATGTGGGCCACGCTGCTGCTGGTCGCCGGGGCGCGGCGGGCGGCCGGCCGGGGCTGAGACCCGACGTCCGGAGGAGGGCCGGATCAGGCGGCGAGCCAGAGGTCCGGGCCGAAGATCTCGTAGCGGATGGACGTCGCGGGCACGCCGGCGTCGATCAGCTTCGAGCGGGTGGACTGCATGAACGCGAGCGGGCCGCAGAGGATGACCTCGGCGCCGGAGGGGAGCTCGATCTCGGAGGGGTCCATGCGGCCCTCGTGGACGGTGATGCCCTCGGGCGCCTGCTCCGGGGCCACGCCGAGCCACAGGTGGGCCTGGGCGTTCGGCAGCGCGGAGAGCGACTCCGTGAGCTGCCCGAGCAGGGCCACGGACTCCAGGGAGGCATCGGCGTGCAGGACGACGACCTCACGGTCGGACCCCTGTTCGGCCAGCGAGCTCAGGATGGAGGCGGCCGGCGTGATGCCGATGCCGGCGGTCGCCAGGACCAGGGGAGCGGTGGAGTCCTCGTACTCGAGGGTGATGTCGCCGTAGGGGTTGGACAGCTCGATGACGTCGCCGACCTCCACGTTCTGGATGAGCACGGGCGAGACCTCGCCGCCCTCGTCCAGCTTCACGGTGATGACGCGCTCGGTGGCGGACCCGGCCTTCTCGGAGAGGGAGTACTGGCGGCACTGGCGCAGGCCGTCCTCGACCTTCAGTCGTACGGACACGTAGCCGCCGGCCTTGCCGCGGGTCTGCGGGGTGTCGTCGGCCGGCTCGAAGCGGAAGGTGACGGCCGCGTTGCCGGTGGGCTCCTTCGCGACGACCTTCCAATCCGTCCACATCCTGTCGTTGGCCTGCTGGGCGTAGAGGCCCTTCTCGATCTTGATGAGGGCGTCGGCCATGAGCCAGTAGACCTCGGTCCAGGCGTCGGCCACCGCGGGGGTGACGGCGTCGCCGAGCACCTCGCCGATGGCCCAGAAGAGGTTCTCGTAGACGATCGGGTACTGCTCCTCGACGATGCCGAGGGCGGTGTGCTTGTGGGCGATGCGGGACAGGACGGCCTCGGGCAGGGTGCCCGGGTTCTCGAGCAGGTGCACCGCGAACTTCACGATGGATCCGGCGAGGGCCTGGGCCTGCTCGCCGTTGCGCTGGTTGGCGCGGGAGAAGACGCCGTCGAGGAGCTCGGGGTGGGCCTCGAACATGTGGGCGTAGAACAGGGGCGTGATCTCCGGCATGTGCTCGGCGACGACGGCGGCGGTGGCCTCGATGACGGGGCGGGACTTCTCGGACAGCACGGGGGTCTCCGTCTCCTCGGTGGGGAATCTTGCGCCGATTTTGCCAGATTACACCCGGCCGTCGCCGCCGGGAACTCGCCCCCGGCCCGTTCCGTCAGCGCGCCACGGGGATCTCCGGCAGGCCCAGCAGCACGGGCCCGCCGACAGGCCCAGCGCTCACCAGATCCCGGATCCGCACGGTGTCGAGCTCGGCGAGGAAGGCCTCGCGTGCGCGGTGCAGGGCGCCGCGCAGGCGGCAGTCGCCGGCGTAGGGGCACGCCACCCCGGAGTCGCGCCCGGCGCAGTCGATCACCTCGTCGCGGCTGCTCAGCGAGCGCACGAGCTCGCCCACACGCTGGTCCAGACCGGCCGCGGCGATCATGGCCCCGCCGTGCCGACCGCGCAGCACCTCGATGGTCCCGCGGCGGCGCAGCTCGGCGACCGCCTTGATCACGTGGTTGTAGGGCACCTGGATCCGGTCCGCGATCTGCTGGCTGGTGAGCCGTTCGCCCTCGGCGGCCGCGAGCGTCATCAGCACCCGCAGGCAGACGTCGGTGTAGGCGCTCAGCTTCATCCCCCCATCATCCCACCGGTGCACGGCCCCGCCGCGCCTGCGGTGTCCGGGCCGGTTGGCATACTGACGCCATGGACGCCACCTCGCACCCCGACGCCGGCCCCCGCCTCCCCGAGACCTCCGCACCGGGGGGCGACGCCGCGCTGCACGAGGAGGCCCTGGCCGTCCTGCGTCGGCTCGTGGACCGGCCGGACGCGCGATTCAAGGACGGGCAGTTCGAGGCGATCGAGGCGCTCGTGGCCCACCGCCGCCGCGCCCTGGTGGTGCAGCGCACCGGCTGGGGCAAGTCCGCCGTGTACTTCGTGGCCTCCCTGCTGCTGCGCGCCCGCGGCGCAGGGCCCACCCTGATCGTCTCCCCGCTGCTCGCGCTCATGCGGGACCAGGTCGCGGCCGCGGCCCGGGCGGGCGTGCGCGCGGTGTCCGTGAGCTCGGCGAACGCCACGGAGTGGGACGAGGTCCGCGCTCGGCTCGCGGCGGACGAGGTGGACGTGCTGCTGATCTCGCCCGAGCGCCTCACGAACCCCCGGTTCCGGGACGAGCAGCTGCCGGACCTCGTGGCGCGCATGGGCCTGCTCGTGGTGGACGAGGCCCACTGCATCTCCGACTGGGGCCACGACTTCCGGCCGGACTACCGCCGCATCCGGGACCTGATCGGGCTGCTTCCCGCCGAGGGGCCGCGCGCGGTGCCCGTGCTGGCCACCACCGCCACGGCCAACGCCCGTGTGGTGGCGGACGTGGTGGAGCAGCTCGGCGTCGCCTCCGAGCAGGACGTGTTCGTGCTCCGCGGCCCCCTGGCCCGCGCCTCGCTGCGCCTGGGCGTGCTGCGCATGCCCAGCCCGGCCGCGCGCCTGGCCTGGCTCCTCGACCACCTCGAGGACCTGCCGGGCTCCGGGATCGTCTACGCCCTCACCGTCTCCGCCGCCGAGGACACGGCGCGCGCCCTGCGCGAGGCGGGGCACGAGGTGGTCGCCTACACGGGCCGCACAGACCCGGAGCGTCGCGCCGAGATCGAGGAGGACCTCAAGGCCAACCGGGTGAAGGCCGTCGTGGCCACCTCGGCGCTCGGCATGGGCTTCGACAAGCCGGATCTGACGTTCGTGGTGCACCTCGGTGCGCCGGGCTCGCCCGTGGCGTACTACCAGCAGGTCGGCCGCGCCGGCCGTGGGACGGACCACGCGGACGTGCTCCTGCTGCCCGGGCCCGAGGACCGTCGCATCTGGGAGTACTTCGCCACCGCCTCCATGCCGGACGAGGAGCAGGCGCGCGCCGTGCTGGGGGCGCTCGCGGACCACGGCGGGGCCCTCTCCGTGGCGGCGCTCGAGCCGGACGTGCGGATCAAGCGCACCTCCCTGGAGCTGCTGCTCAAGGTCCTCGCCGTGGACGGGGCGGTCGAGCGGGTGGGCGGCGGCTGGCGCGCCACCGGGCGGGAGTGGACGTACGACGCCGAGCGGTACGCCCGCGTGGCCGAGGCCCGCCGGGCCGAGGAGCGGCTCATGCTCGACTACCAGACCACGGACCGGTGCCGCATGGAGTTCCTGGCCCGCACCCTGGACGACCCCACCGCCGCGCCGTGCGGCCGCTGCGACGTCTGCGCCGGCCCCTGGTACCCCACGGGATCGGACGGGGCGGCGCGTGAGCGCGCGGAGGCCGCCCTGCGCCGCACCGGTGTGCCGATCGAGCCCCGTCGCATGTGGCCCTCGGGCATGGACCGGCTGGGCGTGCCCGTCAAGGGGCGCATCGCGCCCGAGTCGCAGGCCGAGGAGGGTCGCGCGCTCGCCCGCCTGACGGACCTCGGGTGGGGCACCGTCCTGCGGGACCTGCTGGACCGGGAGGACGCCCCGGTGCCGGAGGAGGTCCTGCGGGGCGCCGTCGACGTCCTGGCCGGCTGGGGGTGGCGGACGCGGCCGATCGCCGTCGTCGCGATGCCCTCACGCACGCGCCCGCAGCTGGTGGGGTCGTTCGCCGAGGGGATCGCCCGGATCGGCCGGCTGCCGTTCCTCGGCTCGCTCGAGCACGCGCGCGGCGGCCCCACGGCCGGGCCGGGCGGCAACAGCGCCTACCGGCTCGGGTCCGTGTACGGCCGGTTCGCCGTCCCCGAGGCGATGGCGCAGATGCTGCGCACCGCCCCGGACGCCGGCCGCCACGGCCCCGTGCTGCTGGTCGACGACCTCGTCGACTCGCGGTGGTCGCTCGCCGAGGCCGCGCGGGTGCTGCGCGAGGCCGGCGCCCAGGGGGTGCTGCCGCTCGTCCTCGCCCAGGCCGGATGAGCCGCCGCGGTCAGCGCTCCGCGCGGACGATCGCCAGCACGGCGTCGCGGAGCGCCTCCATGGTGGCGGCCGTGCGGGCCTCGCCGTTGTAGCGCAGGAACGGCTCCGTGTTGGACGGGCGGAGGTTGAACCACCACGTGCCGTCCTGGGCGGCGACCGTGGTGCCGTCCATGCGGGTCACCGTGGTGGCCACCCCGGCGAAGTCCTCGTGTACGGCCCGGCCCTCGCCGACGCCCTCGCCCACGGCGGGGGCGAACTGCGCCACCACCGCGGCCACGGCGGCGTCCTTGTCCGCGACCTGCGAGTTGATCTCTCCGGAGGCCACGTACGGCTCGTACTCCTCGGCCAGCTCGGACAGCGGCTGCTCCTGGCCGCCCAGGGCCGCCAGCACGTGCATGGCCGCGAGCATGCCGGTGTCCGCGTTGAAGAAGTCGCGGAAGTAGTAGTGCGCGGAGTGCTCACCCCCGAAGACGGCGGACTCGGCGGCCATGACCGCCTTGATGAAGGAGTGGCCCACGCGGGTCTCCACGGCCCGGCCCCCGTCGGCCGCCACGAGCTCGGGGACGGCGCGGGAGGTGATCAGGTTGTGGATGACCACGGGGGTCTGCTCACCGTCGGCCTTCGCGCGGGCGATCTCGCGGCGGGCCACCAGGGCGGTGACCGCGGAGGGGGAGACCGGGGCGCCCTGCTCGTCGATCACGAAGCAGCGGTCGGCGTCGCCGTCGAAGGCCAGGCCGATGTCCGCGCCGTGCCCCACGACGGCGGCCTGCAGGTCCCGCAGGTTCTCCGGCTCCAGAGGATTGGCCGGGTGGTTCGGGAAGGTGCCGTCCAGTTCGAAGTAGAGCGGCTCGATCTCCAGCGGCAGGGCGGCCAGCTCGGCGTCGCCGAGGACGGCCGGGGTGGTCTTGCCCGCCATGCCGTTGCCCGCGTCCACCACGACCTTCAGGCGGCGCACCCCCGTCAGGTCCACGAGCGAGCGCAGGTACGCGGCGTAGCCGGGGAGGATGTCCTCCTCCGTCACGGTGCCGGTGGTCTCGGCCGCGGGGATCTCACCGGCGTCGAGGTACGCCTGGGCCGCGTCGCGGATCTCGAACAGCCCGGTGTCCGAGGAGACCGGCACGGCGCCGGCCTGGGCCATCTTCATGCCGTTGTACTCGGCCGGGTTGTGCGAGGCGGTGAACACCACGCCCGCGGCCTGCTTCACGCCCGCCGCGTAGTAGAGCATGTCCGTGGAGATCAGCCCCAGGGTGACGACGTCGGCGCCGCGGCGCGTGGCGCCCTCGGCGAAGGCCGTCATGAACGCGGGCGAGGAGGGGCGCATGTCCCCGCCGACCAGCACGGTCTGACCGGCCAGGCCCAGCACGTCCACGAAGGCCGCGCCCACCGCGCGGACGCTCTCCGCCGTGATGGACTCGCCCACGATGCCGCGGACGTCGTACGCCTTGAAGGAGTCGTGCAGGTCGAGGGAGGGGGTCGAGGTAGTCACCCGACCGATCGTAGTGGACAGCCTGGATACAGTGAGGGCGTGCCCCCGACCACTCCGCCCCCGAGCGCGGGGCCCCCGGCCGTCCCGCCGTCGGGACCCGCGCCGGCCGCTCCCGGGGAGCCCGCGTACCGCAGGCTGCTGATCGGGCTGTTCCTGGCGGGGGTGGCCACGTTCGCCCAGCTCTACTCCCCGCAGGGCCTGCTGCCGCTGGTCAGCGACGACCTGGGCGTCCCCGCGGACCGTGCCGCCCTGCTCGTCTCCGCCAGCACACTCGGCCTCGCCCTGTCGGTGGTGCCGTGGTCCGTGGCCGGGGACCGGTGGGGCCGCCGACGCGCCATGGTGGTCTCGATGGTCTCCGCCAGTGCGTGCGCGCTCACGGGCGTCCTCGCACCCACGTTCGAGGCCATGCTGGGCCTGCGCCTGCTCGAGGGCATGGCGCACGGGGGTGTCGCGGGACTCGCCGTGGCGCTGCTGGCGGAGGAGGTGGTCCCGCACGCGGTCGCGGCGGCCGCCGGCACCTACATCGCCGGCACCACCCTCGGCGGGCTCTCCGGCCGGCTCCTCGCCCTGCCCGTCGCGGAGGCGTCCTCGTGGCGCGGCGGGATGCTGGCCGTCACCGTGGTCGGGGTGCTGTGCACGGTCGGCTTCCTGGCGATCACGCCGCGTGCCCGACGTTTCACGCCGTCGCCCACCTCCCCGGCGACGCTCGTGCGCATCGTGCGCGGTCACCTGCGCTCGCCGGAGCTCGTCGCCGTCTACCTGCAGGGGGCGCTGCTGATGGGCGGGTTCGTGGCGCTGTACAACTTCGTGGGGTACCGCCTGCTCGACCCGCCGTTCTCCTGGACGCCGACGGCGGCCGGCCTCGTCTTCCTCGCCTATCTCGCGGGCACGTGGTCGTCGCCGCGCGCGGGCCGGCTGGCCGCGCGGGTGGGCCGGCTGCCCGTCCTGGCCGGCGCGACGGCGGCCATGGCGGCGGGCGTCGCCCTCACGTCGGTCCCGCATCCGGCGGTGCTGGTGCCCGCCCTCGTGCTCGTGACGGGCGCGTTCTTCGCCGCCCACGCCGTGGCCTCCGCGTGGTCCGGGACGGCCGCCCCCACGGGCCGCGCCCAGTCGACCTCCCTGTACAACTTCGCGTACTACGCCGGCTCGAGCCTCTTCGGCTGGCTGGGCGGCGTGTTCCACGAATCCCACGGGTGGCCGGGGACGGTGCTGATGGTCCTGGCCCTGGTGCTGACCGCCCTGGCGAGCGCCGTCGTCGTGCTGCGCGGGCGCGGGACGGCCCCGGCGCGCTGAGCCGGGGCCGTCGTGGGGGCGGGTGTCAGCGGGCCGACCCGCGGGTCACCAGCCGAGGGCCTCGGCATCCGTGCCGGTGGCGGACCGGGCCTGGTCGCGCCAGGCGGCGAGGACCTCCGGGTCCTGCAGCTCGAGCCACGCGATCATCTGCTGGTAGGTCACGCAGTAGGTGTCCTCCTCGACGCAGACCTCGCGCATGACCTTCTCCACAGCCGGGTTGAACGCGTTGAGACCCCAGTCGTTGAAGTGGTTGCCGAAGACCAGCGGGGCGCGGTTGCCCGCGAACGCCGAGTCGTACATGTAGCGGTAGGTGCGGTACTGGAAGTCGGTGAGTCGGGCGACGTCCTCCGGGATGTCCTTGCCGCCGTTGCCGGAGATCCAGAAGTTGTAGTCCATCGCCATCACGAACGGGCTGGCCGCGTCCTTCTCGGCGAGCACGGGGGACCAGGTCATCGGCATCTCGAACTCCCAGATCCCGTCCTCCTGGTAGGGCCAGGCGACGCCGGAGGCGGCCGCGGCACGCGACGTGTCGTACTCGAGTCCGTTGTCCTTCCACATCGGGACGAGCTGGTCCCACTCCCCGTCGAGGCAGGGCAGACGTCCGCCCTTGACGTCGTCGGGGGTGACCTCCAGCGCCGGCAGGGAGCTGCCCGGGTTGTAGGCGCCGGGGTCGGAGAGGATGTCCGTGAACGAGCCGTACTCCTGCTCCCATTCGGCCGTGGACCAGTGGTCTGCGCCGTACCTCGTGGGCGCGCACAGGTGACCCGCGTAGTGGGTGCCGATCTCGTGGCCGGCGGCGTGGGCCGTGTTGATGTTCTCGATGCGCTGCGCCACCTCGGCCTCGTCGCCGCCGAACTCCGTGCCCACGTAGCCGGGCTCGTTGCCGGGCGCCGTGTAGTTCTCCCGGTTGGCGGTCTCGATGAGGTTGATCGCGGACTGGAACACCGTGAACTTCGCGTCGGAGTCCGCCGCCGCGTCCAGGAAGGTCTTCCAGCGAGCATCCTGACGGCCGCCGTCGAAGGAGAAGAGGACGAACTGCGGCGGGCGCTCCTCCGCCGTGAAGGCCCGCATCGGCACGCCCTCGTGGGAGCGGGCGGCCAGGGCGAGCGCGGGGTCCGCGGGGTCTGCGGCGGCCGACGGCGAGCCCCCACCGGACGACGCCGCAGCCGGCGAGGAGGCCGCATCCGAGGACCGTCCCTGTGACGACGAGGCCTCGGATCCGTCCGCAGATGCGGGCGACGAGACGGCCGCGTCCGTGGCGCCGGAGGACCCGGCCGCCGTCCCCTCGTCCCCCTGCGGGGCGGCACAGCCGGCCAGCACGAGGGCCAGGGCCACCGACGTCCCCCACCAGCGGCGTCGCCGGGGCGAGGGGGTGTCGACGGTGCGGGCGGACCGGCGGGGGAAGGACATGCGGTCTCCTGGCTCGGTCGAGTGGCGGGCGGAGTGTCTCCTCCATGGCCGCCGTGACCAGACACGGAGGACTCCACGTTCCACCGTAGGGGAGGCCCTCGGTGACTCTGGAGCCCCGGCAGAACTGTGACCAGGTTGTGATGTGGCGCCGCGGCTGCCGACATGGCCCTCGCGGGCCACATCTAGACTGGAGGCATGGAATATCTCGTCCCTGTCCTCGCGGTGGTCGTCATCGGCGCCCTCGCGTTCGCCGCCGCCCGGTGGATGTCGGCCGGTCGAGCGCGTCAGGCGGCGGACCAGCGCACGCCGTCCGGTCGCGGGCTGGACATCGGACCGGAGCGGGCGCGTCTGGCAGCGGGGCTGCTGGACGAGGACGCCCATCGGCGCGTGTACGGGCACATCGCCCAGAGCCGCGTGATGGAGGCCGTGCGCGACTACCGCGCCCACACGGGACGCGGCCTGAAGGACGCCGTCATGGACGTGCAGTCCCTCGCCGTGCATCCGCAGGTCTACTCCGAGCCGGTGCAGGAACCGGACGCCACGTCCGCCGGAGTCGCGGGGCCCGTTCCCGGCGGCCATGGGGAGCCCCATCGGGACGACGCGGCCCCGGCCGACACCCCCGGGCCGAAGCGGCCCGGACAGGATTCGAGCGGGCGGGGGGAGCCGGACGCCCAGACGCCCGATCGCGAGACCTCTGACGCCGTGGCCGAGGACGACGCCCGGCAGGACAGCGACCACGCCTCGGCCGCGCCGCGTCCGACGGCGCCGTCCGCCGACGAGTTGACGACCCTGACCGTCCCGGCCGAGTGGACCGCCGCCCCCGCTGAGGAGGAGCTCCCCTTCGAGGTCGAGGTGATGCGGGGGACGGAGTCCGTCCGGCTCTCCTCGCGGGACCTGCCGCCGTGGCTGCGCGACCAGCTCGCCGCCATGGTGCGGGACGGCAACCTCGAGTCCGCCGCCGTCCAGCTGTCCAGCCACTCGGAGCTCTCCGTGCCGGAGGCGTACGAGCTGCTGCGCCGCATGCGCGAGCGTCGCGGGGAGGGCTAGTTGTTGCGGGTCATGAGGTTCTTGGCACGAGGGCCGGACTGAGATGAGACGAGTGGGCCTCTCCCGCAGGATGGAAGTTCCTACACCACCCATCCGCGCAAAGAGACCCACTCATGACTCACGCTAATGCACCCCTGACTCCCACCGGCCGTCTCAGGATGGTCCACCGCCACCTGCACGACGGCATCCCGCAAGCCCATGTCGCCGCCGAGTTCCGGGTGAGCCGGCCCACGGTGGCCACCTGGGTGGCCCGCTACCGCGCCCAGGGAGAAGCCGGCCTTCAGGACCTGCCCAGCCGGCCGCACCGTTCACCTGCCCAGCTCGATCCCGAGGTGGTGGCTCAGATCCAGACCCTGCGTCGCAGGGAGAAGTGGTCGGCCCGCCGGATCCATCACCACCTCGTCTCCGAGGGCCACCGGGTGTGTCTTCGTACCGTGGGACGGTGGCTGCACCGGGCCGGGCTCTCCCGGTTACGGGACCTGACCCCGGCCGGGGAAGACCTGCGCCAACGACCCCAGAAGATCACCGCGAGAGGGCCGGGGCACATGGTGCACCTGGATGTGAAGAAGATCGGGAAGATCCCAGACGGGGGCGGCTGGCGCACCCACGGACGTGAAAGTGAAGCAGGCCGTGCTTCCAAGCGTGGTGCCGGCCGGCGGGTCGGGTACACCTACCTGCACTCGGCGATCGACGGGTACACCCGCCTGGCGTACACCGAAGCGTTGGAGGATGAGAAGGCGGTGACCACGATCGGGTTCTTCTGCCGGGCGAGGGCGTTCTTCGCCGCCCACGGCATCACCGTGGACCGGGTGGTCACGGACAACGGGAACAACTACCGGGCCGTGGACTTCACCGCCAAGGTGGTCTCGCTCGGGGGCCGGCACCACCGGATCCGCCCCTACACCCCGCGCCATAACGGGAAGGTCGAACGGTACAACCGGCTGATGGTCGATGAGGTCCTCTACGCCCGCCCGTATACCTCAGAGACAGCTCGGCGTGAGGCGCTGGCCGTGTGGGTGAACCACTACAACTACCATCGGCCTCATACCTCCTGCGGGGACGCCCCTCCGGCCTCGTTGGCCCCGGCCCGAGTCAACAACGTCATGCCCTCTTACAACTAGTCACCAGCCGGTCGGTATGTCAGGTCCCCGCGTACAGACGCGAAGAGGGCCGGAATCGCGTGGATTCCGGCCCTCTCTGGCGGAGACGGGGGGAATATCCTCCGACCCGCATGATCTAGCGGATTTTGGAGGGTCGGCGCACGGTCTGACTACTTGGTGACAGAAAGGCCCCGGCGCGGTTGCAGCCGCCCGGGGCATGGCCACCACGAACTAGGACGTGATGACGTGCCTCAGCCTACCCGTACCCTCCCCAGCATCCTCCAGCCCGTCGCCCGCGCCGTCACCTACACGGCGGTCACGGTGGCGGGCTTCTTCATGCTCTCTTGGCCGTCGATCTTCACGGGGGCGATGTGAGCATGGGCGGCTACCACCACGACAAGGCGGCCCGACTGCTCGCCCAGGTCGGCGCGCACCCTGACGCGGACCCGGCCCCGCTGGCCCAGGCTGCACGGGACGCACACGGCGACATGCGCGCCGGGGTGATGGTCGGCCCTGACGGGACGATCCACGCGCACACGATCCGCGACGCACGCGGCACGCACCGGGTCCACGAGACGGGCGCGGAGTGGGCGGCGGACCTGTGGGCCGCTCGCCAGCGCCGCAGGATCGGCCCCACCGTCCACGTGCCCCTCTGGCGGGTGTTCTCCGGCCCCGCGTGACCTAGTGGCCCCTTCTTCACGAGGGGCCGCGTACTGCCCGCCTGGCGCGTTCCAGGTGGGCGGCACGAGGTCACAGCGTGAACCTCCAGCGTCTATAGCCCTCTGTGCTGCCAATCATGAGGGCGCGGTGACACCCCTCCCGAATCGTCCGAACCGCCGGGCGAGGGAACGCCAGTGCACGGCGAGTCCTAGGGCCGCACGAGAGACACCCGCCGATCGGCGGGGGTCTACTCGGCGTGGGCAAATGCTGCTGAGTGGGGGCGGAGGGCGGCGGGTTTTCTGGGATGAGGGACCGGGAGACCTGTGCCCGTAGGGCTCCGCTAGCCCCGTAGGGGCCAGGCAACCACCTACCTAGTCCAGCCCTCGCAGTAGAACACCACCACCGGAAACACGAATGGCCCCGACCCCCCGCGATGGGAGGGCCGGGGCCATTGTTTCTGTTCACGCTGTGGACAACTCACGCCCACGTCGTCAGGCTGCGCTAGGTTGTCCTCAGCGCCGCCCGCCGCATCCCCCCTCCGCTGGCCCGGCGGCGTTAGGTGTCCCCGGCCAATTCCGTTTCAACGCCGGGGGCACCGTCACGCCCGGGCGGCGGCGCGGACGATCCGCTCCACGTTCCCCGCCTCGGACAGCGGGAAAGTCACCTGATTGACGATGCCCCCCGAGTCCAGGCTGTATCGCTCGCGCAGCCGGGCCGCGATCCGTTCACCCGCCGGGGTCGCACTGGAGAATCGGACGAACGCACCACCCTCACGAATGGTCCGTGAATGATTCACATCGCCCGCCGGATTGTCCCGCAGCAACAAGTATGCATTCAGGTCCAGCTCCCGCAGGGCGGGGCCGAAATCCTCGCACGACTCCGACGTATTCACATCTGCCGCCGCGAACGCGGCCACCACCGGGGCTACACCGGCGTCAATGTCCACCGTGGTCCCGTCCTTCAACGTGACAGGTTTCGTCGCGTGGATCGTGTGATGGCGGGCGCAGAACTTGCAATCACACGCGGCCAGCTGAGGATTCATGATCTCAATCAGGTTGCGCATATTTACGCTCAGATCACGGCTGACGCTCCATTCCCAGCCGTTCAGATCCACGAGGTCAGCAGGGTCGAGCACGTCGTCCACGTCCTCAGCAGGCCACCTGAACGGGACAGGGGCGCTCTCCGGGTCCAGCAGCAGGCGCAGGAACCGCCCCGCCTGGCGCTTCTGCAAGCCGGTCGGATTCTCGCGGATGTAGGCCGCGTGGTCCGGGTAGGTGAGCATCTTCTCCACCTCCCGCCGGACCATCGCCAGCTGCCCGGCACACTGGCGATGCCCCTCGCCCTTGAACATGCGCGGCTCCTTCCAACCGCGCTCGTTCAGGGACCCGTCATGGTGGTAATAGCCCGGTGTGGTGATATGACAACGACAGGTCGCGCCCTCAGTCGTCAGGCGCTTCCAATGCTCTGTCAGGCTCTCGCGGCTGAACGTCGCATCGTCCCGGTTCGCGTCCAGCTTGTCCAGATTGGACGCCCGCCACGGGCATTCAGCGCAGGCCTTCAAGGCCCCAGCGGCCAACGGGATGGACTGGAGCGGGCGGGAGTAGTCGGGAGAATTGTGGGTCATCGTGTCTCATTTCGTGAATCAGTGGGAGTGATCTCTCAGGCGGAGTAGCCGAACGTGCTTCGGGTGGCGACCACATGCCCGCCCTGGGGGTATACATGCCATGTCGCCCACGTGCACCGGCCACCGCGGGCAGTCGCACTCAACGCCGTGAGCGCATGGGGATCACCAGGGAACGTGACGGATAGCCCGTCATGTGCGGCGACGTGCCGGGCTATCGCGGCCACAGCAGCAGGCAAATCATCCGGTCGATAGACCGAAGACGTAAACGCATATCCGGGGCGCGCGGCATGTCGCGGTAGGTGCGGACTCAGCCCCGGCAGGCATGCCAGCGTCTCAATGAGGCCCCCCACCTTCACTTGATGGGAGGCCCCCAGCACGCGCAACTCCAGGGGGCCACACTGTTTGACCGCTAACGCCTCTTGAATCGGCGTGGCAGTGCTGAACGTCAGATCGGATGGGGACGTGTCCACGAATGGCACGTCGGCCTGTGAGTGCGTCATAGCCGTTCCGTTCGGTAGGGGGAAACAATCGCCCCCGCCCGGCGTCGTGCCAGGCGGGGGCGGGATGGGGGTCTCATTTGGGGGCAGATGATGCCCGGAGGCCGGCCAGCACCTCGGGGTCACGCATCCAAGCCGTGAACGCGGCACGGTCCCATTCCCGCCGGAGCGTCACCCCGGCCACGCGCAGCCGGTACGGGACACCGCCCGCGCTCCAGACGCGCACCGGCCCGTGGGAGGTTGTGAATGAGCATTGCGTGAGCCGGTTCGGATCAGTCGCAGCGGGTATCACCGGGGCCACGAGGTCACGCCGGGCGAGCCTGCGTTCACTCACTGCGGACCACCCAACCCAACGCGAGCATCCCCGCCGGCGTGAGCCCCAGCTGTGCCCCTAGGTGGCGCATCTCCTGCGCCTGCCAGGCGGACGCGGTACCCCCATAGACCGCCGTGGCATGGACGATGTACGCGGCCACGGCGGCGATGAACGAGTCATCCCACTGCGTAGCCTGCGGCGACTGCCACAGGTTCTTCCACAGGGCGCGCTCTTCACGGGACCAGTCGCGCATTTTCGGCAGGGTCGGGACGGGCAGAGTGCAGCCCTCAGCGGGCAGCTCCGTGACGTTTGAGCGCGTTCCCGTGGCGCGCCGCCGCGAGTTCGGTTTGGTCGGATTAGGCATCGGGCCGGGCATTCCGGCACCTCCTTGCGTCGAATCGGTTAGGTCTATCTGCTCAGCCCGCACCTGGCGGACCCCACCGGCGGCCAGGAGTGCACCTTGCTGGCCCCCTCCCGGTGGGGGGTCGCGGTGTCACTCGAACAAATGCGCGCGTCGTCCGCCTGCCGCGTTGTTGCAGCGCGCGTGTGATGGTCCGAGATACTGCGTGCGGTCGTGGTCGTCGTGGTCCAGGTGCCAGGGTTCGCCGGGTGTGATGGGTCCGCCGCATCTCTGGCAGCAGATGCCGCCGCGGTTGACGCGCTCGGCCCATTCGGCGCGTGCCTTCTGGTGGTCGTGTCCGTAGCCTCGCGCCGTGGTTGTGCCCCGGCTCCGGTCGTATTCCTTGTTGTGCTCCGGGCAGTAGCGGCCCACTGCGACGTGTGGGCATCCATGCTTCGGGCAGATGCGTTTAGCGCGTGCCATGTCTGTTGCTCCTTGCAGTAGCGGCGACGGCCCACGCTGTGTGCGTGAGCCGTCGCCGTGTGCGTGGTGTGCGTGGTCAGCCCTGGTGAGTCGAGGGCAGCGGGAGGCCGTAGAACTCGGCGGATCGAATGCTGATGGTCTCGGCCTCCACGGCTGCGGCCACGTCCTCGGCGGTTGCCTCGTGGACGGGCACCCAGTGGTGGAGTCCGGCGAGGATGCCCTCCGGTCCGGGGCCAGCGTCGGGCGCGGCGTCGGGGACGGTCTGCCCGGTGTAGCTGTCCCGCCACTGGATATCCCTGTAGTGGAGGAACGGGGAACCGGGCACGTCGGGGTAGGTGACGACGCGCTCCACGTTCTCGCCCGCCTTGAACTCGGCCAGCGCGGCCAGGCGTGCGGCCTCGTTCTCGGCGTGCCGTTCAGCGGCGGTGGGCACGTACTTGTCCAGGGCGGCGTCGTCTCCGCTGATGCTGGCCTGGGCCGTGTCCTGCATGTTCTCGGCCCACTCATCGGCGTAGGTGAACGCCAGCCGGTCCAGGACGCGGCGGTGGTGCGTGTCGAAGTCGGCCCCGCCGGGGGCGCGGTAGTTCGCCAGGCCGGCGGGCAGCTCCTGCCCCAGTGCCACGGCAGCCTCGCGCAGCAGGGACCGGATGGACTCAGACCGGCGCGCAATGGACAGGTAGCGGGCAGTGGCGACCATGACCGGGTCGGCCTCCAGTGCGGCGATGAGGGCTTCCTGTGCCGCCTTCAGGTCGGCCCGGTTCTCCTCGGCCAGTCGTTCGATCCCGCCCGCGTTGAGCAGGTGGTGCGCGAATGCCCGGCGGCGGTCCTGGATGCGCTGGGCCTCGGCATCGCTCCGTCGCTGGAGTTCATCGCGTGCGGCTTCGGCCTCGGACAGTGCGGCCTCCACCTTCTTCTGTGCTGCGGTGCGCGCCTTCTGGGCTGCGTCGTTCACGGATGCGTGGGCCTGGTCGGCGGTCTGGGCAAGCTTGGTCAGCTGCTCAGTGGTCATCTCAGAGAGGGGGTTGGTGGTCATGGTGCGTGTCCTCCTTGGACGGTCAGTTGTGGTGCTCGGGGCGGGGGTTGATGGTGATTGAGTCGAGGGCGTCGGCGAGGTCGTGCGCTAGTCGGTGCCCGGCTTCGGGGGTGAGCATCTGGCGGGGTTTGCCCATGCTGAAGATGCCTACGCCGTCATGCAGCACGCCGTGTTCGTCGGTGAGTTCGACGCGCTCGGCGCGGATGGTCTGACTGATTTCGTTGTTGTGCGCCCACATGTGGGGGCGGGTGACGAATCGGGCGGTCATCGGTGGTCCTCGGGTGTGGTGGTG
>NZ_JABFNH010000002.1:18267-34771 GCF_017168435.1 Micrococcus sp. KRD070 | reverse complement strand
CGGGTGTGGTGGTGGGCAGCGGGGCGGCGGGTGTGCCGTCCGCGTCGGTCATGGGGGGATGGTCTGGGCGAGGTGTGCGTGGCCCCTTCCCGGCGGGGTGACGGCGCATGGCCTCCAGCACCTCGGCGCGTCTGTCGCGTCCGCCTCGTGCGAGGGCTACGAACCGGCGCACGTCGGCATCGGTGTACGTGGGGCGGGCTCTCATGGGCGCTCCTGGGATCGGTCGAGGGCGTGGCGGATGCTTTGGCACTCATTCCGCAGGTACGCGATTTCAGCGGCTGCACGTTCGAGTGCGGTGACGGCGGCGTGTTTCGGTGTGGGCCGGGAGGGGGTGCTCACGGGTGCGACTCCTTCTTCAGCTCGGCTAGTTCGGCTTCGGCCTTCTCGGCGCGCAGCCGGTGCCGCTCGGCGCGGTCCATGTGGAACCGGAGCATTTGACGCAAGTTGTCGGCCTCGGTGGGGCGGTCATCGGTCATGGGTTCTGTTCCTTTGCGGTGTCAGCGGCGAGGTCGGCCCGAATGGCGCTCAGCTCGGCGTGGAGAGACTGGAGGGCGGCTATGAGGTCGGGCAGGGTCGGCGGGGTGGTGGTGGTGCTCATGTGTCCTCCGTGGGGGCGACGACGGCCCCGAGCGCCGGGGCCGTCTGGGGGTCTGTTGAAGTGGTCAGGTGCGGTCTCTGTCCCCGTGTCCCCGTCTATAGAGACGGGGACGGGGACACGGCTGTCCCGGATTGTCCCGGGGACAATGGCAGGGGCGTGCAGCGGCTAGAACATGCGGTTCGGGTCTGTCCCGAACACCCTCTGTCCCCGGCTGTCCCGGACGGGCTGTCCCCGGGGATCGGGGACAATAAGCGGAGCATTTCACTGCCTTTCTCTCCGTTTACGGATAGCCTCGGCCAGCACCTCATTACGGGCCTTCATGCCCCGCTCTCGCAGGAACTCGCGCAGCTGCTCCCGGGTCACGTCAGCGGCGACTCGGGCCGCGTCCATTGCCGCGATGACCTCGGCCACCTTGCGGTCGTGCGCCTCGGCATCGGACGGCACGCGGTTGCCCTCGGCGTAGCTCAGGGCGCGGGTTGAGGGCGTGAACTCCAGGACGCCCTCCGGGACGCTCACGTCTCGGCCCATCGCCCTGAAGTATCGGGGCGCGTCGTCGGCGTCACCCTTGCGGGTCAGCGTCCACAGCGCGTCGCAGGAGTCCGCGAACTTGGACGAGCCGCGCGCCCTCTCCCCGCCGTGGCCGTGGTGGTGGACGATCAGGCTGTTCTGTACGCCCGCCTCGGCCATGAGCGCATCCCAGCCCGTGAAGAACCCGCCAACGTCCGTCGATGAGTTCTCCTCCAGCCCCAGCGCGGCCAGAACCGGCCCCACCGGATCGAGGATGACCGTCTGCGCTCCGGCGAGGATGCGCGCCCACTGGGCACGATTGGCCGGCTCCGTGGGGTCCAGCGTCTGAACCCGCCCGCGCAGTGACACCACGCGGACCCGCTCCGGGTGGCGCACCTGCACGGCCCGCAGCCAGCGGGCCAGGTGGCCCTCCGTCATCTCCGTGTCCAGCAGCACCACGCGCCCGCCCGTCTCGGACAGGTTCACCGGGGCGAACCGATCCAGGAACGGGGCACCATCAGCCAGGGTGCGGACAAGATTCCCCATCATGGTCGTCTTGCCCCCCTTGGCCGGGGCGGTCAGCATGACCCGCCCTCCCAGGGGCCACAGGTCCTCCAGCAGCCAGGAGGCTTCATCGTCTGCGTGGGCGGCGATGAACTCTCCCAGGTCCACAGGTGCCGGCGGCGGGGCCTGAGCTGCACGCTCAGCGGACACTATGCGCCGGGCCGCCTCCGTGACTCGCAGACGCTCGGCCGCCTCCGCAATCGCGCGATCCCGGCTGTACCGCTCCACGTCCACAGGTGCCTCCGTGACGGCCTCGGGGGCCGGGGCGGTCCTCGGGGCCACCGGACGCTCCGTGAACCCGTCAGCGGCCAGCGCACGGGCGGCGGCGGCATGGTCTCCCCCGTGCTCCAACACGGTGTAGGCACCGAACTTGGAATACGGCGTTTCCGGGTCGAACGCGGTGGACGTGCTGAACACGTACAGACCCCCGTCCTCGCGCGTGGTGGCGCTCGGCCCCTCGGCGGTGGACTTGCCCGGACGGGTCCAATGCGTCTCCGCTCCGGCCCGGTGGTGGACCTGCCAGCCGTGGCGGGTCAGCAGCTCATCCCAGGTCGTGCGGGCCGCGTACAGGTCGCCGGGGCGTGCCCCGTCTGCCGGTGCCAGCGTTGAGGCGGGCCGATGCTCCACCGTGCGGGCGGGCGCGCGATCCAGTGCCCTGAACAGCCCGTGCAGCGTCTCGCGCTCAGCAGCGGTCAGCGTCGGCACCGTAGCCGGCCCACCGTCCAGGCGCTCCCACGCCCGGCCCGTCTTGTGCGTGGTCCCACCGGAGGGGGCGAGGACCACCTGCCCGCCCTGGCCCCGCGTCTCCGCGATGGTCTGCCGGGCTTCGGTGGCGGCGAGCTTCACGTTGCCAGGCACGTCCATGCCCTCCACGCGGTAGAACCAGTGGACTCCGCCAGACGGGGACCGTTCGCACCATCCCCCGTTCACGCGCTCCCAGAGCTCCAGCAGCCCAGCAGCCCCGGCGGCGCGTCCCACGTCCTCCAGCAGCCCGACATGAGCGCCTTCGATTTCCAGCATCTCCAGACCGCCGGAGAGGGCACCGCACGCGGCCCCGATAGCCCGGTGGCGGGGATCGTCCCCGCCGAACCATGCGTCGAGGTCGGCGGCAGTCGTCCGGTGTGACTGCCACGCCTTCAGCGCGGGGGCCTTGGTGCCGTCGTGGCGAACGGGGATCACGTTCACCCCGGCAGCGTGCATCTGTCGGGCCGTGTCGATCAGCGCGGCGCTCATGCGGACTCCTCCCATCCCCGGACCGTCGCCGTTTCGTTGATGCGGGCGAGGACAATGGACGCCCGGTGACCACGCATCACGGCCCGGTTCATGGCCTTTTCGGCCGCGTCCAGGGAATACATGAATCGACGCCGGTAACGGACGCGATCGGGCTCCTGAATGGCGACGATGAGGACGTGCACGCCTTCCAAAAGGTCGGCTGCATCGGCTAGAATAGGAGACAGGTTCGGGTCCGTTGTAGGTGCTGAATCGGTGTGGTTGGACGCCGTTCCCAGGGCGAGGGGGCGGCGTTCTTCCATGTTCGGGATGTTCACGCGGCCACCTCCCGACGTTCACGGTCCGCCGCGATGTAGTCGCGGGCGGCGGTGCGCTGGCGGGCGCGGACGGCCCGTTGGTAGTCCTCGTGGGCACGGCGCGTGAACGTGGGCGTGCGGTCCCTCCCGACGTTGCCCGCTTCACTCATGTGCTCCATGGCGACAAAGAATCGGGCTGGGTCCGGAGTCAGGTCGTCGGCCAGGCGCTCCGGCAGCGTGGCGACGGCCACGGCGCGGTGCTTGGTCGCCAGCCGGGCCAGCAGGTCGGCGTCGCGCCGGGAGAGGCCCAGATCGTGCCGGTAGTGCTGGACAACCTCACGGAGCAGCGTGAGGCGCTTCTCGGCGGTGGGGGTGGGCTTCGGCGAACGTTCGTTCGCAGCCGGGGCGGGGACGGCGGCTCTCACTGTGCACCTCCGCCTCGCAGCTCGGCCAGGCTGGTGACCGGCCGACGCATGGCGTCCACGTCAGCGGGGTCAATGCGGATGAGGCGCGGGCCGTAGCGGTAGGCGCGGAGGTCGCCCCGGGCGATCATGCGGCGGATGGTCTGGGGCGAGGTGCCCAGCATCTCGGCGGCGTCAGTGATGGTCCACAGGGGGACGTGTAGCGTTGTGGGTGGGTGAGTTGTCATCACCTGGATCCGTTCTTCGACCGTTCGGATCACCCCGTATAGCCGTTGGCGCGGCTGGGGTTCAGGGGCCCCGGCTTTGTGGTAGATGCCGGGGCCCCGCTTCACCCCCTGGGGTGTTGTGGTGACTCAAGTATGAACAGCCGAATGCGCGCGGGGCATCTCCGGGACAGATCACAGCCCAAAGGACCACAAAATCACCATCATTCTCCACGTGCTATCCACAGGCAGACCGTTGAGAAAACGTGGCCTCCGTGCGGATTGTGGAATATACGGAGGCCACTGTCCACAGATTGCGCAGTTGTCACGTCGCCGGGGAATCGCCCGTCGCGTAGCCCGGGACTAGGTGATGCACTGTCGCAGGGGTCCTAATTGAAATCGGCGTAGACAACCGAAGTTGAGAGAGGTGTTGAATCCGGCTGCGGATTCGTCGCGCGTCACGCCGCGAGACAGTTAGGCGGTGTGTCGTCCGCCCCGCTCCCCCATCGCTGCCGTCAAGCTCGCCAGGCGGCGGCGTTCGGCATGCTGGTACACCTCTACGGACTTCCCATCGGAGTGGCCGGCGTAGGCCTTCAACTCCGCTGTGGTGGCCCCGGCCTGGCCCAGGCGGGTGAGGGCGGTGTGCCGGAGTCCGTGCCAGGTGAAGTTCTCCACGGGGTTCTCCCCGGCTTCGGCACGCTGGGCGTTGAGAGCCTTCAACGCGGCGTTGAACCGCTTGCGGACGGTGTTGGGATTGTTCAGGCCGTTCCCGCCGCCCATGCGAGGGAACAGCAGCCCGTCCGGCCCAGGGGCGGCGTGCGCGTCTAGATGAGCGGCCAGGTCGTCCGCGATCACCGGGGGCACGGGCACCTCGCGCTGTCCAGCGTCCGACTTGGGGGACTCCTCGCGGACGCCGGACCCGCGCGCCTGAACCTGGGACTCCACGCGGACCCATGCGGTCCCGTCCGGGTCCGTGGTGACGTGGCGGCGGCGCAGGGCGAGGACTTCCCCGATCCGCAGGGCGCACCACCCGGACAGCAGCACGGCTAGGCGGTCGGCCTCTGGCATCAGGTCGGCCAGGGCGGACAGCTCGGCGTCCGTCAGTGTCTCCCGGTTGCGCTGGGGCAGGTTCGGGCGGCGCAGGCGGCGCGCGGCCAGGGGAGGGACGGGCGAGGTCAGCAACCACGGCGTGAACGTGCGGGGCAGCTCGGCGGCGTCCCCGGTGGCCCACTTGAACAGGGCCGCGACCACGCGATGAATCTGGGCGGCTCCAGCGTGGCCCTTGGACTCTTCGAGGGCGTCGAGCCACGCATTCAGGTCCAGGGCCGTCACCTCGCCCACAGGGCGATCCCCGAACGTGGGCAAAAAGTGCGCTTCGAGGTGCCGACGGTAGGTGTAGACGCTGCCGAGCTTCAGGCCGCGCTCGGTCTGCCAGGACAGCCACGCCTCCGCCATCTCGCGCACGGTGCGGGAGTCGGCAGCGGCCTGGGCGCGCCGGGCCTCTTTCTCGGCCTTAAGGCGGGCGCGGGTGACGGCGGGCGGGACGAATGTCCCTCGGGCCTTCTCTCCACGGGCGATGTCGAGGGCTGCGCGCGCGTCACCGAGCGTCGCAAACGATCCGATTGTGTGTTGGTAGCCGTCCACGGTGAGGCGGGCGCGGTAGCCGCCTCCGGGTAGGCGGTCCACGCCTCTCGGCAGGCGCTGGGGCTTGGGCATCTTCCCTCCGGGTGACGATCTGACTACCAGGTGACTAACTATATGGTACGTTGTGACCGTTCCTGAGTAGTCGTGGAACATGCGCGATCCGCCAAAATCCGCGCAGACATGCGAAAGGCCCCGCAACCACTGGGGTCACGGGGCCTTCTCGCGGAGACGGGGGGATTTGAACCCCCGGCCCGACTTTCGCCGAGCCCTTCATTAGCAGTGAAGTCCATTCGGCCGCTCTGGCACGTCTCCTCCGTCCGGCGCGCCTCGCACGGGGCGACGCGCGGTCAGACCGGTCCAGCTTAGCGCGCCAGGCCAGGGCAGGGCAAAGGAGCGCCGTGCTCACGGTCGGACCACCATCGCGCACGAGCGGGCCCCGGATCGATCGATCCGGGGCCCCGCGTGATCTGTCAGCCGTCCGGCCTGAGGCCGACGCGTCCGTTCAGATCAGATGCGATCCTTGCGGTCGTTGCGGCCGTCGAGGTCGCGATCGGTGGCGTCGCCGTCGACCTTGACGTCCTCGTGGCGGACCTCCTCGGTCACCGTCTCGGTGTCCTGCACCTGGCGCTTGCCCAGAGAGACCTTCTCGGCGTCCACGGTCTTGTTGACGACCGGGGTCTCCTCGTAGGTGGTCACCTCGACGTCGCCGTCGCGGCCGGCGGTGCGGGCCTCGGCGGAGTTCGGGTCGACGGACTCGCGCTCCACCACGACCTCCTCGCGGGTGACGGGCACCTCGACGGTCTCGGTGGTGGTGTAGGCCTGCTTGCGCAGACGGACGCGGCCGGAGGCGCGGCGCTCGGTGCCGACGTTCAGGTGCTCGTCCTTGACGACGACGGAGTCGGCGTCGGTCACGTCGCGGCGATCGCGGTCGGTCACGTCGCGGCGGTCGCCGTCCACGACGGCCTCGTCGCGGCGGTCGGCCACGCCGGCCACACCCGCGGTGCCGGCCACGCCAGCGGCGCCGGCGTCGGTGCGCACGTCGTCACGACGCACGTCGCCGTCGTGATCCGCGGCGGAGTACTCCATGGAGTAGTACTCGTAGATGCGCTGCTCCTCCTCGGGGGTCAGCGAGCCGTCCGCGTCCACGTTCGGGGCGTCCTTCACGAAGGACTTCTCGAAGGGCACCGTGATGCCGTCGGCGGTGATCTGGGCCTGCTGCAGCGGGACGAAGGTCTCGCGGGCGCCGAACAGGCCGGTCTTCACCGTGATGAAGGTGGGCTCGTTGGTGACGTCGTCGAGGTAAACCTGACCGACAGAGCCGATCTTGTCGCCGTCGGTGGCGAAGACGGTGGAGTTCTGCAGCTGGTCGAGAGCGTTGCGGTCCATGAGGAATTCTCCTTCTGAATTGGTGTTTTGTTGCCTTACGCTCATTCACAATTCCCCATGGGCCCGAGTGGCGTCAACCATCGGCCCCCCAGATTCCAAATTCCAAGACTTCTCCCAGAATCTCGGTGTGATCCGCGTGATTCCGCGGATTCTTCGTCCGGGCCCGCTCCGGACCCTGGGGGATCGGTGGGAGTGTGGCGCATGCGGTCCGCGACCCTTGACGGCCACCGATAATGTGTGGAATACGCGCGCCGCAGGCGTGAAAACGATCCCGAGGAGAGTGGAGGCCCCATGTCCGAGCCCCTGGTGGCCGATCGCCGCCTCGCAGTGGTGGGAGCCGGCCCCCGCGGCGTCATGCTGCTGGAGCGGATCCTCGCCCGACTCGAGGGCGCGGCCCCGGACGCGCACCCCCGGCGGCTGCGCATCGACGTCGTGGACCCCTATCCCCCCGGGCCGGGGCGGGTGTGGCGCACGGACCAGTCCGAGCTGTACCTCATGAACACCCCCGCGTTCTTCCCGACCGCGTGCGCCGCCGACAACCCCGGTCTGCGCCCCTCCACCGCCGCCCAGACCTTCGACCAGTGGCGACGCGTGCACCCGGAGGCCAGCCTCGGCGTGCGCCGCCACCAGTACCCGGCCCGTGCGGTCTACGGGCGCTACCTCCGGCATCTGTACAAGGACGTCGTCGCCGGGCTGCGCGCCCGTCCCGAAGTCGCCGAGGTCATCGAGCACCGCGCGGAGGCCACCGCCCTGCACCCCCGGCCCGACGGCGGCGCCCGCCTGGAGCTGCGGGACGCCGACGGCTCGGTCTCCGTGCTCGACGCGGACGCCGTCGTGCTCTGCCTGGGCCATCAGCCTGCGGAGCTCAGCCCCGGCCAGATGCGGATGGCCGCCGCCGCGCGGGGCCGGGACGAGCTGCACTACCAGGGCCCGCAGATCCCCTCGGACGTGGACTGGGAGACCGTGGAGGCTGGGGCGGACGTCCTCGTGCGGGGCATGGGCCTGAACGCGTTCGACCTGCTGGCCCAGCTCACCCAGGGCCGGGGCGGGGTGTACCGCCGCACCGGCGACGGACCCGGCCGGGCCCTGCGGTACGAGCCGACGGGGGACGAGCCGCGCCTGCACCTGATGTCCCGCCGCGGCATCCCGTACCTGCCCAAGGCCGAGGTGGACGCCTTCGTGCCCCGCGGCGTCACCCTCAGCTACCTCTCCGACGCCGCCGTGGACGCCCTCACCGCCCGGCACGGGGCCCTGGACCTCGCCGAGCACCTCTGGCCGCTGCTGCACCGCGACGTGGTCCGGCACTACTACGCCACGCTCGTCCGGGCCCAGCCCGAGATCCTTGGCGGGCCCGTCGAGGCGCGCCGGTTCCTCGGGGAGCTCGTCGGCCAGCTCGAGGAGGCCGGCCGCGGCGCCCCCGTGACCTCCGCGCACGCCGAGGAGCTCCTCCAGCGGTACGCCCCCGGGCGCCGCTTCCTCGACATCCTGGCCTATGGGTCCCCGTTCGAGGACGCCGTGTTCGCCTCCCATGAGGACTATCAGCGGGCCGTCGCGGACCTCATGGAGCAGGCCTGCGTGGAGGCCGCCCTCGGGGAGGAGTCTCCGTTCATGATGGCCGTCGGCGCGCTCCATGCCGGCCGACTGCGGATCAAGGCGTGGATCGCCGAGGGCCGGATCGCCGAGGCCTCCCGCATCCGGGACGTCCAGGGCTGGTTCGAGCCGCTGGTCGAGGGCCTCGCCTCCGGCCCGCCCCTGTGGCGCGTCGAGCAGATGCTCGCGGTGCACCGGGCCGGCCTGCTCACCTGGGCCGGCCCCGCGCCCGTGGTCGAGGCCGAGGACCACGGCTTCACGGCCCGCAGCCCCCAGGTAGGAGCGCAGGACTCGCTGGAGCCCGCCGTCGTCGAGGGGGCCTGGCTGGTGGAGGCCATGATGCCGCCCAACCGCGTGCAGGCCGCCGCCTCCCCGCTGGTCCGTCAGATGCTGGCGGACGGTGTCGCCGCGGCCGGGACGTGGGAGGACGAGGAGGGTGTGCGCGTGCCCGCCACCGGCTTCGACGTCACGGCCCGCCCGTACCGGCTGCGGGCCGCGGACGGCACGGTCCACGCGCACGTGTTCGTGCTGGGCCTGCAGCTCTCGGGCGTGCAGTGGGGCACCGCGATCGCGGCCGAGGCCGGGGCCGATCCGGCCGGACGTGCCCTCTTCCTCGCCGACGCCGACGCCGCCGCGGCGGCCGTGCTCGCCGGCTGAACCCCACGACGACGGCGGGGCCGCCCGGGTGGATCCCGGACGGCCCCGCCGTCGTCATGCCGGGTGCGGCGCCCCGCGCCCCGTCAGGGACGGACCGGCCCGCGGCCCTTGCCCGGGTGGTCACCGCCGTGGCCCTTGCCCGGGTGGTCGCCGCCGTGGCCCGGGGTCGCGCCGATGCAGCGCAGCCACTCGCGCACGGAGTTCGCGGGCTTGCCGGGCACGCCGCGCGGATCGGTCACACCGTCGCAGGTCTCACCCGGGGTGGGTTCCGGCTCCGGCTCCGGGGTCGGCTCGGTCACGGGCGCGTCGAGCTGGAGGCCCACCAGGATCGGGTTGTGGTCCGAGGACCGCCACTGGTCCGCGGAGTACAGGTCCTCGGCCACGTAGTTGTGGCGCGAGTACTCCAGGGCCACGGATTCGTTCGCGTTGATCATCCAGATGTCCTGGCCGGTGATCGCCGCGGCCGCGGACGGCGAGGCGTAGATCCCGTCCAGGCTGCCGACGGCGCCGCCGAACGCGTAGGAGTACTCGCCCGTGAGCGCACCCTGGGAGACGTACCCGGCCGCCTCGAGCACGCGGATCGGGTCCTCCTTCTCGTAGGCGTTGAAGTCGCCCATGAGCAGGACGCGGTCGGTGCCGGTCTCGGCCTTCATGCGCTCGGCGAAGGCCACGAGGGCCTCGGCCTGGCCCACGCGGTCCGCGTTGTACGCGCCCTGGCCATCGCCGGAGTCCACGTTGTCCCCGGTCGCACCGGAGCCGCCCTTGGACTTGAAGTGGTTGGTGATCGCCACGAACTCGGTGCCGGCCGCCCCCTCGGCCGTGCCGTCGGCGGCGCGGAACAGCTGCGCCATCGGCTCGCGGGCGTTGTCGAAGTTCGTCTGGTCGTCCAGGATCACCGACTCGCCCAGCGGGGTGACCTCGGCCGGCTGGTAGATGAACGCGGAGCGGATGACGTCCTCGTCCGCGAGCGCGGGACGGGCGGACGGGGAGGCCACGTAGGCCCAGCGCTGCTCGCCCGCCTGCGCGTTGAGGGCCTCCACGAGGTGGGCCAGCGCGTGGTCCCGGTCGAGGCCGAACTTCTCGGAGTTCTCGATCTCCTCGAGCGCGACCACCGAGGTGCCGAGGCCGTTGATCGCGGCCGCGATCTTCTCCTGCTGGCGGGCGAACGCCTCGGGGGTGTAGGCGCCGCGCGGCAGGCAGCCGTTCGTGGTGACGGGGGTGCCGGCGCGGTCGCGGTAGGCGCCGCAGCCGGCCACGTCCTGGCCCAGGGTCGTGAAGTAGTTGAGCACGTTGAAGCTGCCGACGGTGACGTTGCCGCCGACCGCCTCGGGGGCGGCCTCGGCCGGGCGGGTGTCCTCGATCGTCACGGGCTGGACGGCGGCCGCCGTGGCATCGGTGAGGTGGCCCAGCGGCTGGAAGGACCACGCGTCGAAGCGCCAGTCGAGGATGACTCCGGTGCTGAACTCCAGGCCCGCGCCCACGCGCACCGGCTGGTCCGCGTCCAGGTACGGCAGCGGGTTCTGGTTGCCCGGCGAGCGCATGAAGTTCGTGGAGGCCCCGTCGTCGAGCACGATCAGCTGCTGCGCGTTGGCGGCCGCGACGGCCTGCGCCTCGGCGCCGGGCCGGGCCACCGACGTCGGATTGTCCAGCGGCTTCGTGCCGGGGACGACGCCGAGGGAGCCGTACTGGTTGAGGGAGTAGTTGTCCGTGACCGTCCAGTCGCCCTGCGGGGCGAGGACCATGCCCTCGAGCGCCTCACGGTCGGCCTCCTCCAGCGGGAACTCCACCGGCGTGGGGGCCACGGCGCCGGGCTCGGCGACCGGCAGCACGCCGTCGGCGGCGACCTTGATCTGCGTGAGGCCGTAGTGCTCGGCCGCTTCGCCCGTGACCTGGACGTGGTCGCCGAGCGTCACGGAGCCGACCGTGTCCGGCGAGTACACGAACACGCCGTCGGAGGCGCCCGGGGTGGCGTCGGGGGTGTCGCCGCCGGTGCCGGCGGTCTGGATGTAGTAGCCGTCGTAGCCGCCCGTGGAGTACACGGCGGTGACGACGCCGGTGGTGGTCACCTGGCGCCCGGCGTACGGGGTGGCCGTGCCGGTGCCCTGGAGCTGGGCGATGGTGATCCGCTCGGACGGGGTCGGCTGCGGCTCGGGCTCCGGGGTCGGCTCGCCGCCGGTGGCGGCGGCGTTGGTCGGGGTGACCTGGCCGGTGACGGTGAAGTCGGCGCTGTTGTCGTCCGTGTCCACGCCGTTCGTGCGGGTGAGGGACTTCGGGTCCGAGTTGGCCGAGGGGGCGCCGGCAGCCGCTGTTTCGAAGGTGTTCGTGGCTCCGTAGCCGAGCACGTCCGCGACGCCCGGCACCTGGCCGGTCACCACGGAGCCGACCGGCAGGTCCGTCACGGTGCCCGCCTGGCGCGCGAGCACGATCGTGCCCTTGGTGCCCGCGGGGTTGAACGCCCCGCCGGCCACGAGGTCCGCCTGCGGCAGGGCCGCGCCCGCGGTGCCGTTGGAGCCGCCGGAGACCAGGAAGTGGCCCTTCGCGGGCACCGTGCCGGACAGCGCGACCGTGCCCTGGGTCGCGGCCGTGCCGGCGGCGGAGCGGTACTGCAAGGACCAGCCGTCGAGGTTGATCGGCTGGTCGGTGGGGTTGTAGAGCTCCACGAACTTGTGGGTGTACACGGCGTTCGCGGAGCCGCCGTTGGTGTATGCCTCGTTGATGACGAGGGAGTCGCCGGCCGGGCTGGCCTGGGAGGGCAGGGCCACGGCGGGGGCGAGCAGGGCCAGGGCGGCGGTGGTCACCGCGGTGCGCGCGGCGAAGCGGGGCAGGGGGGTCATGTCGTCCTCGGTCTCGTTCTCGATGGGTCAGCGCGGCAGGCCCGCGGCGGTCAGCCAGGCCTGGGCGGAGAAGACGGGGTGCGTGGCGGCGCCGCGCTGCACGCCGCGGCCCTTGCCCGGGTGGTCCTCGCCCTTCACGCGGCCCTTGCCCGGGTGGTCGGCGCCCTTGTCATGGCCCTTGCCATGACCCCACGGCGCCGTCGCCCCGGACTTCGGCAAGAACGGCGTGCCGGTCACCGACGCCCCCGCCTCGGTCGAGGCCGGGCAGGCCGTCGGCCTGACCCTCGGTGACCTCGAGGGCATGGCGCACCACGGTCGTGCTGCCGTCGGCGTAGCGCACGGTCATCACGAGCTCGCCCGTGCCCGCCGCGGCGGGGGCGGTGATCCCGGAGAGCGTGACGGTCTCGGAGCCCGCGGGGACGGCCACGGTGCCCAGGGCGGTCTCGGTGCCGTCGGCCGTGCGGAAGGCGACGTCGACCGCGGTCGCCGCGGGGGCGCCGTCGGAGTCCACCACGAGGTCCCCGAGGGTCAGGCCGACGGCCTGCCCGGCCTCGACCGAGGCGGGGGCGTCGGTGACCGGCACGCCGTTCTTGCCGAAGTCCGGGGCGACGGCGCCGTGGGCCGCGTCCTGGGCGCGGGCGTAGTCCGTGATCGCCTGGGAGTCCAACAGGCCCATGTTCACGAAGTCCTGGCGGCCGGTCGCGAAGGCGGTGTAGCCGTCGGGGGCCTTGGTCGGGTCCCCGAGCGTCGTCCAGGTGTCGTCGGCCAGGAACGACTGGCTGGCCACCGTGTACATGCGGTCCGCCTGGAGCGGCTCGCCGTCGATCCACACGCCGGTCACCTTGTCCCCCTGCGGGCGGGACTCGTCGTAGGTCCAGGTCAGCTCCTCGGACCAGCCGAGGGTGAACTTGCGCACGTCGTTCCGCCAGTTCTCCTCGAGGGCCAGCTTGATGGAGGAGCCCGGGATGTCGAAGTAGGTGATGGTGTTGCCGAACGGCGCCATGTCGAGCAGCTCGCCCAGGGTGAGGCGACCGACGAGGTCGGCCGGCTTGGCCGGGAACGCGCCGCCGTCGGTGAAGCGGTCCGTCAGCAGCTCGGAGCGCAGGCCGCCGGGGTTGGTCACGCCGAGGTCCACCTCGGGGTTCGCCTGCTCGGCGGCGTGCTTGACGGCGTCGCCCACCCAGGTGCCCAGGGTGGTCTCGGCGGCGCGCGTGCCGCCGGCCTTCCAGGAGCCGCCGGCGTCGATGAGCTTCTGGTAGTCGGTGGTGATGGAGGCGGACAGGTCGGCCACGACCTCGCCCTGCAGGTCCTCGAAGACCGCGACGGCCTCCTGCTCGATCGCGTACACCTGGGCGGTGACGGGGGATTCCGCGGCGGCCTCGGCGGGGGCCTGCGTGGACCGGGCCAGCAGGCGCGGGGTGAGCCCGGTGACCTCGCCGTCGGCGCCCACGGTCAGCTCGACGGCGGCCAGGTGGCTGCCGGAGGCGCCCGCCTGGATCACGGGGCGGTGGGCGCCGCCGGCCGTGGTGTCGTACTGGTAGAGCTGGTGGGTGTGGGCGTTGAAGATGAGGTCCACGGCGGAGGAGGTCTCGCCGACGATGCGGTCGAACTCGGCCCGGGCCGCCCGCTCGGCGGCCAGCTCGCCCGCGCCGGCGGCGCCGTCGTGGTACGAGGCCACGATCACGTCGGCGGCGTCCTGGGCCTCCAGCTCGTCCGCGACCGCGTTCACGGCGGCGACCTCGTCGAGGACCTCGTTGCCCTTCAGGCCCGCGCCGGTGGTGGTCGCGTACAGCTCGTTGGGGGAGGCGCCGATGACCGCGACGCGCACGCCGTCGACGTCGAAGACGGCGTGCGAGGTGAGGACGGGCTCCTTGCTCGTCGGGTCCACCAGGTTGGCGGAGAGCACCGGGAACTGGGCCCGGGGCTCCACGCGGCCCTGCAGGTCGTCCAGGCCCTTGTCGAACTCGTGGTTGCCGGCGGTCAGCGAGGCCAGGCCGAGCGCGTTCATCACGTCGATCGTCGGGTTGTCCTGCTGCACGTTGGACACGGACTTCGAGCCGCCGATCAGGTCGCCGGCGCTGGTCAGCAGCGTGGAGCCGGCGCCGTGCTCGGCCTCGAACGCGGTGCGGTAGTCCTCCACGGTGTCCGCGAACTGCGTGCCGATGTAGTCCGCGGACAGCGCGCCGTGGAAGTCGTTGAAGGACAGGATCGAGATGGTGGTCTCGTCCGCGGCGGCCGTCTCGACGGCGAGGGCGGGCGCCGCGCTCGCGGGCGCGAGGACGAGGACGGTGCAGGCGGCCGTGGTGACGGCACGGCGGCGGAACAGGCTGGGCATGGCTCTCCCCGGGATGCGTGATGACAGAGGTGCGCCGCCGGTGGACGGCGGGGTGACGCGCGGAGTCCATCACATCCAGGTGGCCTCCAGGTGAACGAGAGGCGGCGGGCCGTCCGGCCCGCCGCCTCTCGTCGTGTGCACGCGGATGGTGAGGGATTCGAACCCTCGGCACGGGGTCACCGCGCACCGGTTTTCAAGACCGGCTCCTTCGGCCGCTCGGACAACCATCCCGGGCCTGACCGCGACGGCGTGGGCCGCCGCGTCGAGGACCCACTCTAGCCCGTGGCCCGGCGGGCGACCGGTGGCGAGTCCGGCCCCCGCGCGCGAGGATGGACCCTCGACCCTCGACCCCCGACCAGAGGAGGAGACCCCCATGGACGTCCCCGCACAGATGCGCGCCGTGCGATTCACCGGCGCCGGCGACAACGGCGTCGTCCGCGTGGGCCACGAGCCCGTGCCGGACCCCGGCCCGGGCGAGGTGCTGGTGCACGTGGCCACCGCGGGTCTCAACCGCGCGGACATCGCGCAGCGCGAGGGCCGCTATCCGCCGCCGCGCGGCGCCTCCGAGATCCCCGGACTCGAGGTCTCCGGCACCGTGGCGGCGCTGGGACCCGAGGCCGGGATGCCGGGTGAGGGGCGGTTCGCCGTCGGTGACCGGGTGTGCGCGCTCCTGGCCGGCGGCGGCTTCGCCGAGTACGTCGCCGTGCCGGCGGGCCAGCTCATGGCCGTCCCCGACGGCGTCGGCCTCGTCGAGGCGGCGGCCCTGCCGGAGGTCGCCTGCACGGTGCACTCGACGCTCGTGGGCCGGGCGGGCGTGCAGGCCGGGGACCGGGTGCTCGTGCACGGCGCCACCGGCGGCATCGGCTCCTTCGCCGTCCAGTTCCTCGCCGCGCTCGGTGCACGGGTGCTGGGCACCGCCGGCGGCCCGGAGAAGGTGGCGCTCGGTCGGCGGCTGGGCGCCGAGCACATGTTCGACCACCGCGCCGCCGAGTCCGGTGCCTTCGCCCCGTGGGTCAAGGAGGTCACGGACGGCCACGGCGCGGACGTCATCCTCGACGTCGTCGGCGCCCCGTACCTGGCGCCCAACGTGTCCGCGCTCGCCCCCGAGGGACGCATCGTGACGCTCGCGGTCCAGGGCGGCGCCGTCCCGGAGGACTTCAACATCATGAAGCTGGTGGTCAAGCGCGGCTGGCTCACGGGGGCGACGCTCCGCTCCCGCTCGGTCGTGGACAAGGCCGGGATCGTGGCCGCGGCCGAACGTGCCGTGTGGCCCCTGGTAGCGGCGGGCCGCATCGACGCGAGCGTCGGGGCGTGCTTCCCGCTCGCCGAGGCCGCCGAGGCGTTCGACTGGTTCGACTCCGCCACCCGCACGGGCAAGGTCGTGCTCGTCACCGACCCCGCCGACGCGCGCCGGCCGTCCGGCGACCGCGCATGAGGGGGCCCTTCGCACGCTTCCGTCAGGAGCGTGCCGACGACCGCGAGCTCGGCACGGGGCTGTGGCGCCGTGCCCACGACCGACTCAGCCGGGCCCTGGACCGCTACTGGCAGGTGCTGGAGGGCCAGCGGGGCACGGACGTGCTGAGCCACGAGGAGCGCAACGGCGTGGTCCACGCCGGCAACGTCCTCACGGAACGGCTCCCCGCGGTCCGTGCCCTGTGCGTCCGCCTGCACCGGGACCACGAGGGCGACGGCGAGCACATCCCGGCCGAGGCCGCCGACGTCCACCGTGAGCTCTCCCGCGCCGCACACGAGCTGGCCGCCACCGCCCAGGCCCTCGCCCTGTACCGGCTCGGCCAGGGCTCGGCGGAGTCGGTCGGCCGGCACGCCGAACGCACCCTCGGCCACCTGGACCGGGCGGAGGAGCTGGGAGCCGGGCTCTGACGGCGGCGCGCCCCGGACGGCCGGCCCGAAGACGAGAGGACCCCGCCGCGTGATCACGCGGCGGGGTCCGGGGGAGCCCCCTGCCGGATTCGAACCGGCGACCTGCTCTTTACGAGGGAGCTGCTCTGGCCAGCTGAGCTAAGGAGGCACGGACCGTGAACGGCCACGGCTGACGAGCATACCGGTTTCGCGGCCCCGATTCCACCGCACGGCCGGGCGCGCGGGCCACCGACTGTGGCCCGCGCCTTCCGCAGGCGTTCACCCCCAGGCCACGCCGCGGCCAGACGGGGACGGTTCCCTGGTGGGCACACACCGTCGACGGGAGACGCATGAGCCTGCCCCACGCCCCTCGCACCC
>NZ_JABFNH010000002.1:0-18167 GCF_017168435.1 Micrococcus sp. KRD070 | reverse complement strand
CCCCCCGCCGCGGCCTCGTCAGCCGCGCCCCTCCGCCTGGCCGTGGTGGACATGTCCGGCACGTCCATCGTGGAGCACGGGCTCCAGGACACGGCGTTCGCCCGCACGTTGGACCAGCACGGCGTCCCGGCGGGCACCCCGGAGCACGACGACGCCGCGCGGCGGTTCCGTGCGCTCCGGCCCACCTCGCGCACGGCCGTGTTCCCCCGCGTGTTCGCCGACCGGGCGGTGGCCGCGGCGGCGACCCGCACGTTCGAGGCGACCTTCGACGCGCTGCTGGCCGAGCACGGCGTCCGGGCCGTCCCGGGCGCGGAGGAGGCGCTCGTCCGCCTGCGCGCCCTCGGCCTCCACGTGTGCCTCTGCACCGGCTACGCCCGCCACACCCAGAACATGATCCTCGAGTCGCTGGGGTGGATGGGCCTGGCGGATCTGAGCCTCTCCCCGGACGACGCCGGCCGCGGCGTCCCCCACCCGGACATGATCCTCACCGCCCTGCTCGGTCTCGACCACGACGACGTCCGCAGCGTCCTCGTGGTCGGGGACACCGCGGAGGACATGACGGCCGGGCGCCGCGCGGGGGCCGGACTCGTGGTCGGCGTGCGCACGGGTCGCGACGCGGACGACGTCCTGCTGGCGGCGGGCGCGGACCGGGTGGTGCCGGGCCTGGCCGACGTGCCGGACCTGGTGGTCCGCACCCGCTGAGCCGGCGCCGGCCCGCCCCGCGCGGCCGCTCAGCGACGTCGCGGGGTGCGCACCCGGCGGGGCAGCAGCGCCAGCATCATGGCTTCGAGGGCCAGCTGCTCCGGCACGTTGGCGGCGATGCGCTCCCGGGCCGTGGTGACGGCGTCGATCCGGGCGAGCACCTCGGCCGAGTCGCCGGCGGTGCCGCGGGCGTACGCCTCGATCTCGTCCCGACGGTGCTCGTTGATGAGCTCGCCGTCGGCCCCCAGCTGCACGCGCAGCACGTCCCGGAACAGGCCCATGACGTCGATCATGGCCCGGTCCAGCGAGTCCCGGACGGCGCGGCGCCGCCGGCGGGTCTGGTCCTCCTCGAGCCGTTTGACGTGGTGGCGGAGCTTGGGCGGGACGGGCTCGCCGGGCTCGAGGCCCAGGGAGCGGCGCAGTGCCTCGAGCTCCTCGGCGTCCCGGGCTTCGGCGGCGGACTCGGCCTCGGCCTTGGACACCTCGGCCAACGTGGCGGCCAGGGCCATCGCGTCGGAGACGGCGGTGGCCTGGAGCGGCAGGGAGAGGATGCGCTCGCGGCGTTCGAGGGCCTCCGGGTCCCGCGCGAGGCGGCGGGCCATGCCCACGTGCGACTGGGAGATCCGGGCGGTGGTGAGCGCCGTCTCGCGGTCCAGCCCGTCGCGGCGGTGCAGCAGCTCCGCCACCTGCTCCACGGCGGGGATGCTCAGCGTGATCAGCCGGCAGCGGGAGCGGACGGTGGGGAGCACGTCCGCGGGGGACGGGGTGCACAGCATCCAGATCGTGCGGGCCGGCGGCTCCTCGATGGCCTTGAGGAGCACGTTCGTGGCGCGCTCCGTCATGCGGTCCGCGTCCTCCATGAGGAAGATCCGCCAGCGCCCGGTGGCGGGGGTGGACTGGCCGGCCTCCACGAGGGCGCGGACGTCCTCGATCCGATAGCTCACCGCCTCGGTGGCCAGCACGGTCACGTCCGGGTGGGTGCCGCCGAGGACGGTGCGGCACGCGTGGCACTCGCCGCAGCCGCGCGCCGCCGGGTCCACGACCTCGCACTGCAGGGCCGCGGCGAACGCACGCGCCGCCGTCGACCGGCCGGAGCCGGGCGGGCCCGTGAACATCCAGGCGTGGGTGGGACGGTCCTCGGCCGCGGCGCGGCGCAGCTGGGCCACCGCGGCCTCCTGGCCCGCGAGGTCCGCGAACACGGCGGGGGCGGGGGCCGTCATCGGTCGGCCGCCTGGGCGGTGACGCGGGCCAGCGCGCGGGCGGTGAGCTCCTGCGGCGGCAGCGCGCCGTCGAGCACGAGGTACCGCTCGGGCGCGGCCGCCGCGCGCGCGAGGAAGGCGGCGCGCAGGGCCTCGTGCCGGTCCGCCGTCTCCCGCTCCATGCGGTCGGGGGTGCCCTCGCCCCCCGCCGCGCGCCGGTCACGCCGGTCCGCGGCGGTGGCCGCGTCCACGTCGATCAGCACCGTCAGATCGGGGACGAGGCCGTCCGTGGCCCACTCGTTCAGGGCGGCGATCCGCGCCTCGCCCAGCCCGCGCGCCGCGCCCTGGTAGGCCACGGACGAGTCCACATACCGGTCCGTGACGACGACGGCGCCCCGGGCCAGCGCGGGGCGCAGCGTGCGGACGGCGTGGGCGGACCGGGCCGCGGCGAACAGCAGCGCCTCGGTGCGGGGGTCCACGGGGGCGTGCCCGGGGTCCAGCAGCAGCTCTCGCAGCGTCTCGCCCAGGTCCGAGCCGCCGGGCTCGCGCGTGAGCACCACCTCGTGGCCCGCGGCGCGCAGGGCCTCGGTCAGGGCGCGGGCCTGGGTGGACTTGCCGGATCCGTCCGGTCCCTCGACGGCGACGAACAGGCCGCGATGCTCGGTCTGGGTGCTCACGCCTCGAGCCTAGACGCCGCCCCGGACGGGGAGGGAACCCGGCCGGGCCGACCGCCTAGACTGACCGGCATGAGCGCCCCCATGCACTTCGCCCTGCTCGTCGACCACTGGCTGTTCCGCGTCCTGGCGATCGCCGCGCTCGGGCTCGAGGTCTGGGCGCTGGTGGACGTCGTCCGGCGCCGCCCCGACGACTTCGCCCGCATCGGGGGCCGGGACAGGAGCTTCTGGCTGATCCTCACCGGCGTCGCCGCCGTCGTCGGGCTCCTCGGCGTGCTCGCCGGCGGCGGGATGGGCATGTTCGGCCTCGTGGCCGCGTGCGTGGCGTGCGTCTACCTCGCCGGCCCCCGCCAGGACATGGGCCCGGCCCTGCGCCGCTGAGGGTCCCGCGCCGTCGGCGCCGCCCTCATGACGACGGCGCCACCGCCGCCCAGCGCACGCTCAGCTCCCCGCGCCGCCACTGGTGCGGGCCGCCCAGCACGGGCCAGCCCGCCGCGCGGAGCGTGCCGACCGTCGCCAGCCACCGCTGCCGCGTCCCGTAGGCCGCGAGCGGGGCGTGCGCGGCCCACGCGGCGTCGGCCTCCGCCAGGAGCCGATGGACGGGCTCGCCGGGTACGTGCCGGTGGATGAGGACCTTCGGCAGGCGCGCCGCCACGTCCGAGGGGCGGGCGAAGGACCCCAGCCTGAGGGCCACGGTCAGGCTCGCGGGCCCGTCCCGACGCAGGTCCACCCAGGCCGCCCGCCGGCCGTCCTCGGAGCAGGTGCCCTCCACGAGGACGCCGTCGTCGGCGAGCCCCGCGCACAGCAGGGACCAGATCGCGGGCACGTCCTCCTCCCGGTACTGGCGCAGCACGTTGAACGCGCGCACCACGGTGGGCGGCCGCGGCACGGGCAGCTCGAAGCCGCCGACCGCCCAGGTGACCCCCGGCAGGTCGCCGGCCCGCTCCCGGGCCCGGGCCACCCGAGCGGGGTCGATCTCGAGGCCCACCAGCTCGAGGGCCGGGTTCTGCACGCGCAGCCGCTGGGCCATCTCGACGGCGGTCACCGGCTCCGCGCCGAAGCCCAGGTCCACGGCCAGTGGGCGGGGAGTGCGCCGCAGCAGGGGGCCGTGCACGTCCGTGAGCCAGCGGTCCACCCGGCGCATCCGCTGCGCCGCCGTCGTGCCGCGGGTGATGTGGCCCTGCGGTCCCCGGGCGGGGCCGGGGCCGGGCGTCGTGCGCGCGCGCAGCCGCCGGGCCTTCTCCACCATGGGCTCCAGCGTAGGGGAGCGGCGGGACGGGTCCGCCTAGGATGGTGACATGGCGAACACCACGTACACGCTGGTCCTGCTGCGGCACGGTCAGAGCGAATGGAACGAGAAGAACCTGTTCACCGGCTGGGTGGACGTCCCGCTGACCGAGAAGGGGCGCGCCGAGGCCGCCGGCGGCGGTGAGCTGCTGGAGGCGGAGGGCATCCGCCCGGACGTGGTCCACACGTCCCTGCTCAAGCGCGCCATCACCACGGCCAACCTGGCCCTCGAGGCCGCGGATCGCCAGTGGATCCCGGTCAAGCGCAGCTGGCGCCTGAACGAGCGCCACTACGGCGCCCTGCAGGGCAAGGACAAGGCCCAGGTGAAGGAGGAGTTCGGCGAGGAGCAGTTCATGGTCTGGCGCCGGTCCTTCGACACCCCGCCGCCCGCCCTGGACGACGACTCCGAGTTCTCCCAGGTCGGCGACGAGCGCTACGCGGACCTGGGCAAGGACGCCCCCCGCACCGAGGCCCTCAAGCAGGTCATCGACCGCCTGCTGCCCTACTGGGAGGAGCAGGTCCTGCCCGACCTCAAGGCCGGCAAGACCGTGCTGATCGCCGCGCACGGCAACTCGCTGCGCGCGCTGGTCAAGCACCTGGACGGCATCTCGGACGAGGACATCGCGGGCCTGAACATCCCGACGGGCATCCCGCTGGTCTACGAGCTGGACCAGAACTTCAAGCCGATCACCGCGAACGGCCGCTACCTCGATCCGGAGGCCGCCGCGGCCGGCGCCGCCGCCGTGGCCGCCCAGGGCTCCGCGCACTGACGCGTCCGACGACGACGGGCCGGGACCCCGCCTGGGGGCCCGGCCCGTGGCGTCGGGGACGGTCAGGAGCCGGTGGCGTCCGGGCGGTGGGTCGCCCACTCGCCCGTGACGAGGTAGCGCACCTTGGCGGCCACGGACAGGCCGTGGTCCGTGAACCGCTCGAGGTAGCGCGAGGCCAGCGTGACGTCCGTGGTGGTGGCCGGCGTCGCTCTCCAGTCCGGGGCGGCGATCGCGCGGAAGACGGACAGGTGCAGCGCGTTGACGTCCTCGTTGAGGGCGTCGATCCGGTCCCCGTGCGCCAGGTCCTGGGTCTCGAGCAGCAGGACGACCTCCTCGGCCACCTCCACGGCGGCGTCGCACATCGCGGTGATCACGGTCCGGACCTGTTCCGGGATGACGTGCTCGGGGTAGCGCAGCCGGGTCAGCTGGGCCACGTGGCGGGCGAGGTCGCCCATGCGCTCGAGCGAGGAGCTCATCCGCAGCGTGGCGACGACGGTGCGCAGGTCCGTGGCCACGGGCGCCTGCAGCGCCAGGATGCGCACGGCCTGCTCGTCGAGGGACTCCTGCAGCTGGTCGATCCGCGCGTCCTCCGAGATGACCCGTTCGGCGCCGTGCACGTCGGCCGCCTCGAGGGCGGCCTGCGCGTCCATCATGGCGCGGTGCACGAGGCGGGCGATCTCGGTCAGGTCGCGGCCCAGCCGTTCGAGGTCGGCTCGGTAGAGCTCGCGCATGGTCTCCTCTCCCCGGCGACGCCCGTGCGCCGCCGACCCCGACTCCCCGGGGCAACGGTCCACCCTGGCAGGGCAAGATGAACGGCCCATGAACGCCGATCGTCCGGCGTCTGGCGGGGCCGGGGCAGCCCGTCTCCGGGCCGCCAGAGGCTAGTCTGGTGCCGTGGATCCCGTCATCATCGGCCTGCTGTGCGGAGCGGTCGGACTGTTCACCGGAGTGGCCTCCATGCTGGCCTTCCGGGCGTCCGAGCGCTCGCGGACGGTGGACCTGACGGTTGGCGAACCCACCCTGGCGCCGGGCGCCGCCGAGGTCCTCTCCGTGGTCGGCCGCGCGTACGCGGTGGTGGACGACGTCGACGGCGTGGTGCGCGCGAACCCCGCGGCCTACGCCCTGGGCCTGGTGCGGGGGCACTCGCTCGTCCAGGACCAGCTGCGGGAGCTCACGCGGACCGTGCGGGCCGACGGCGTCATCGTCGAGCGCCGCATGGAGCTGCCCCGAGGACCCCTCGGGCAGTCGAGCCTCGTCGTCGAGCTGCGCGTGGCCCCGCTGGACGAGGAGTACATCCTGATCCTCGCCGACGACCGCACGGACGTGACCCGCACCGAGGCCATGCGCCACGACTTCGTCGTCAACGTCTCGCACGAGCTCAAGACGCCGGTGGGCGCCATCTCCCTGCTCTCCGAGGCCATCGGCGACGCCGCGGAGGACGAGGAGGCGGTGCGTCGCTTCGCCGCACGGCTGGGCGTCGAGTCCCGCCGGCTCACGGCCCTCGTGCAGGACATCATCGAGTTCTCCCGGCTGCAGGCCAAGGACGTGGTCCAGGACGGAGGGCCTGTGGACCTCAACGCCGTCGTCGCGGACGCCGTGGACCGCCTGCGCCTGACCGCCGAGGACCGCGGCATCGCGCTGCGCGTGGGCGGCCGCGTGGACGCGGTGGTGCACGGGGACCAGGACCAGCTGATGACCGCGGTGCGCAACCTGGTGGACAACGCGGTGCGCTACTCCCCGGAGGGCACCACGGTGGGCATCGGCCTGAGCTCCGTGGACGGGCTCGCGCAGGTCACCGTCACGGACCAGGGCATCGGCATCAGCCCGGAGGAGCAGGAGCGGGTCTTCGAACGCTTCTACCGCGTGGACGCGGCGCGGTCGCGTCAGACGGGCGGCACGGGCCTGGGGCTGAGCATCGTCAAGCACGTCGTCATCAACCACGGAGGGGAGGTCACCCTCTGGTCCCAGCCGGGCCGCGGGTCGACCTTCACCATCCGCCTGCCCGAGTGGGGGGACGGTGTCGCCGTCGACGGCGCGCCGGGTGCCGCCCACGTCACCGAGCGGCGCGGTCACCGGGTGACCGCCTCGGCCGCACCCCCGACCCGGAAGGAGACGAGCGCATGAGCCGCATTCTGATCGTGGAGGACGAGGAGTCGTTCAGCGACCCCCTGTCCTACCTCCTGGAGAAGGAGGGGTTCGAGGTCACCGTCGCCGCCGACGGCAACGAGGCGCTGAGCGTCTTCGAGCGCGACAGCGCGGACCTGATCCTCCTGGACCTGATGCTCCCGGGGATGTCCGGCACCGAGGTGTGTCGTCAGGTGCGCCAGCGCTCCAACGTCCCCGTGATCATGCTGACCGCGAAGGACTCGGAGATCGACAAGGTCGTCGGCCTCGAGCTCGGGGCGGACGACTACGTGACCAAGCCGTACTCCTCGCGTGAGCTGGTGGCCCGCGTCCGCGCCGTGCTGCGCCGTCAGGGGGACCAGGAGGAGCCGATGTCGGCGACCATCAGCGCCGGCCCCGTGCGCATGGACGTCGAGCGGCACGTCGTCTCCGTGGACGGCGAGCAGGTGTCCCTGCCGCTCAAGGAGTTCGAGCTGCTGGAGATGCTGTTGCGCAACGCCGGGCGCGTGCTCACCCGCGGCCAGCTGATCGACCGCGTGTGGGGCTCCGACTACGTGGGGGACACCAAGACCCTCGACGTGCACGTGAAGCGCCTGCGCTCCAAGATCGAGCCCGATCCCTCGAGCCCCCGCTACCTCGTCACGGTGCGCGGCCTGGGCTACAAGTTCGAGGCCTGACCGGCGCGCTGCACCCGGGACGACGACGGCCCCGGCTCCACCTCGCGGTGGGGCCGGGGCCGTGGCGTGCCGGGCGCAGGCCCGGCGGAGGTCAGTGCTCCTCGCCGTAGTGGTGGGTCTCCTCGTGGAGGTGCCCGACGAGATCCTCCTCCGAGGGCTCGACTCCCTCGGGGAGCAGGTCACGGTACTGCTCCTGGGTGGCGCTCAGCAGCGGGACGGCCAGGTCGGCGGTGCCGCCGTTGCCGGAGACGGTCACGGGCAGGTTCTCGCCGACCCACACGCCCTCGCGCTCCAGGACGGTTGTGTTCGCCTCGTCTTCGAGCTTGCGGCTCTCGCCGGCGGGGACCTTCAGGGTCGCGGAGCCGCCGCCCTCGGCCTGGAAGGTGTAGGTCTGATCCTGGCCGGAGGTGTTCTCCACGGTGCCGATCAGGCGGGCGGGGCCCGACTCGCCGTCGCCGACGAGGGCGAGGTTGCGGTAGCTCAGGAAGTCCTGCTCCTGGCCGTTGATGCCGTCCGAGGGGGAGTACTGGATGGCGGTGGCGATCGGGCTCACGGCGGAGCAGCCGGTGGCGCCCAGCAGGGCGACCGCGGCCAGCGCACCTGCGGCGAGGTGGCGCCGGGCGGGCCGGGATGCGTTCTTCACAGAGGTCTCCTCAGGTGCGATGACGTGCTCAGGAGCCCCGAGGCAGGGGTCCTGCCAGGTCAGGCTACCGCATCCCGGGACGCCGGCCGGCCCGTGGCGCCGGGTCGTCCACTATCACATCCGGAGGCCGAAGATGTGACGGCGCGCGCGGCATGACGAGGCCGCATGATAGAATGAGACGACTGAAAGGGGCACAACAACATGGTTTTTGAGGTCGGAGAGACCGTCGTCTACCCCCATCACGGTGCTGCGCGGATCGAGGAGATCAAGATGCGCACCATCAAGGGGGAGGAGAAGATGTACCTCAAGCTCAAGGTGGCGCAGGGAGACCTGACCATCGAGGTCCCTGCGGAGAACGTCGACCTCGTCGGCGTGCGTGACGTCGTGGATGCGGAGGGGCTCGAGCACGTCATGGAGGTCCTGCGCGCCGAGCACGTGGAGGAGCCCACCAACTGGTCCCGCCGCTACAAGGCGAACCTGGAGAAGCTCGCCAGCGGCGACGTCAACAAGGTGGCCGAGGTCGTCCGTGACCTGTGGCGCCGCGACCAAAACCGCGGCCTGTCCGCCGGCGAGAAGCGCATGCTCGCGAAGGCCCGCCAGGTGCTCGTGTCCGAGCTGGCGCTGGCCAAGAAGGTCACCGAGGAGGAGGCCGAGGGCCGCCTGGACAAGGTGCTCGAGGGCTGACGAGCAGCACACGACAGGGGAGGGGCCCGCGTCCACGACGCGGGCCCCTCCCCTGTCTCGTCCCCGGCCGTCGCCGCCGGGGGTCCCGGGCCACGGACACCGGCGCGCTCCCTAGGATGAGGCCATGCCCACCGCCCTCGTGATCGCCGCCGCCGGCGCCGGCACCCGCCTCGGCGCCGGGCTGCCCAAGGCCCTCGCCCCCCTCGCGGACGGCCGCACCCTCCTGCACCACTGCCTGGCGTCCGTCGCCGCCGCACGCGCCGCCGGGCTCGCCCTCGACGCCGTCGTGGTGCTCACCCCGCCGGCGGGGGCCGACGCCGGCCGCGTGGCCGCCGAGGTCGACGCCGGCCCGCACCTGGACGTGCCCGTGCACTGCGTGCCGGGCGGCGCCGAGCGCGCGGACTCGGTCCGCGCCGGACTCACCGCGGCCTCCCGCGCTCTGGCCGACCTCGCCCCGGCGGGGGCGCCCCGCCGCGTCCTCGTCCACGACGCCGCCCGCGCGCTGACCCCGCCGAGCGTGTTCGGGGCCGTCACGGCGGCGCTCGAGACCGGCGTGGTCGCCGCGGTCCCGGGCCTGCCGCTGACGGACACCGTCAAGCAGGTCACCCCCGGACGGGGCGGCGTCGACGTCGTCGCGGCCACACCGGCCCGCGCCGAACTGCGCGCGATCCAGACGCCGCAGGGCTTCGATCTGGACACCCTGCTGGCGGCCCACGAGGCCGTGCGCACGGACCCCACGCTCGACGCCGCGGTGCTCACCGACGACGCGATGGTCATGGAGGCTGCGGGGCATGAGGTGGTGGTGGTGCCCGGCGACCCGGCCGCGTTCAAGGTCACCGCCCCCGCCGACCTCGACCTCGCCCGCCTCGAACTCGCCCGCCGCATCCCCCAGGAGGAGACTCCCATGGACTGCCGCGCGTGGGGATCGGCACCGACGTGCACGCGTGGGCACCCGAGGATGCCCCCCGGCCCCTGTGGCTCGGCGGCATCCACTGGCCCGGCGAGCGTGGCGTGGCCGCGACCTCGGACGGGGACGTGGCCGCCCACGCGGCGTGCAACGCCCTGCTCTCCGCCGCCGGCCTCGGCGACCTCGGGGCCGTGTTCGGCGTCGACCGGCCGGAGATGGCGGACGCCTCCGGCGCGGACATGCTCCGCGAGGTGCTGCGCCTGCTGACGGAGGCGGGCGTCGCCGTCGGGAACGTGGCGGTCCAGGTGGTCGCCCCCCGGCCCAAGGTGGGCGCGCGCCGCGCGGAGATGGAGGCCGCCCTCTCCGCCGCCCTCGGCGGGGCCCCCGTGTCCGTCTCCGCCGCCACCACGGACCGGCTGGGGTTCATCGGGCGCAAGGAGGGGCTGGTCGGGATCGCGACCGCGCTCGTCATCCCTGCGGCCTGAGTCCGCGCCGGCGCACCGACTAGGCTGGCAGAGCCCCGTCAGGACCCCGCCCCTCCGGAAGGACCGCGCCCCATGGCCCAGCGCTTCTACGACACCCGCACCGCGCAGGTCCGGGACTTCGAGCCCCTCGTGCCCGGCGAGGCGTCGGTGTACTACTGCGGGGCCACGGTGCAGGGCATGCCGCACGTGGGCCACGTGCGCAGCGCGATCGTGTTCGACATCCTCATCCGCTGGCTCGAGGCCACGGGGCTGCGCGTCACCTCGGTGCGGAACGTGACGGACATCGACGACAAGATCCTCGACCGCTCGGCCGCCTCCCACGAGGCCGGCTTCGAGGCCTCGGACCTCTACCCGGCCCGCGAGCCGTGGTGGGCCCTGGCCTACCGGTTCGAGAAGGCGTTCGACGCCGCCTACCTCGCCCTCGGCGTCCGCCGTCCCACCTATGAGCCGCGCGCCACCGGCCACGTGCCCGAGATGTTCGCGCTCATCGAGCGCCTGATGGAGCGCGGCCACGCCTACCCCGCGCAGGACGGCTCGGGCGACGTCTACTTCGACGTCCGGTCCTGGGAGCGCTACGGCGAGCTCACCCGCCAGCGCGTCGAGGACATGCAGGACGCGCCCGACGCCGACCCGCGCGGCAAGCGCGACCCCCGCGACTTCGCCCTGTGGAAGGGCGCCAAGCCCGGCGAGCCCGCCACCGCCGTGTGGGAGTCGCCCTGGGGCGCCGGCCGCCCCGGATGGCACCTGGAGTGCTCGGCCATGTCCACGAAGTACCTCGGCGCCGAGTTCGACATCCACGGCGGCGGCCTGGACCTGCGGTTCCCGCACCACGAGAACGAGCTGGCCCAGTCGGCGGCCGCCGGTGACGGCTTCGCCCGCTTCTGGCTGCACAACGGGCTCGTCACCTACGGCGGCGAGAAGATGTCCAAGTCCGTGGGCAACACGATCTCCCCCGAGGAGATGCTCGGCATGGCCCGCCCGACGGCGGTGCGCTATTTCCTGGGGCAGGCCCACTACCGCTCCCAGCTCGACTACCGGCCCGGCGCCCTCGACGAGGCCGAGGCCGCCGTCGAGCGCATCGAGGGCTTCACGGCCCGCGCCCGCGCCGCCGGCGCCGTCCCGCCCGCCCCCGACGGGGCGCTCGCGGACCGCGTGCCCGCCGCCTTCCGCACCGCCATGGAGGACGACCTCAACGTGCCCCAGGCGCTCGCGGCCCTGCACGAGGCCGTGCGCGCCGGCAACTCGGCGCTGGCCGGGCAGGACCTCGACGCCGCGGCCGCCCGCCTGGCCGAGGTGGAGGCCATGACCGCGGTGCTGGGCCTGGACGACGTGCCCGAGGACGACGACGCCGCGGCCGGCCCGGTGTCGGACGCCCTCGACTCGCTCGTCCGGTCGCAGATCGAGGCGCGGGCACAGGCCCGCGCGGACAAGGACTGGGCCACCGCGGACCGCATCCGCGACGCGTTGGCCGCGGCCGGCGTCGTGGTGGAGGACGGCGCCGACGGCGCCACATGGCGCCTGGCGGACTGACACCTAGACTGGAGGGCGATCCGGCGGCGCCCCGCGTGCCGCCGCCCCCGTCCCCGGCCCGCAGGAGTCCCGCCATGTCCACCGCCCCCCGCTCCGGCGGATCCCGCAAGCCCAAGGGCAAGAAGGGCCCCATGAAGGGCACCGGCGGCCACGGCCGCAAGGCGCTCGAGGGCCGCGGACCCACCCCCAAGGCCGAGGACCGGGTCTACCACAAGGCGCACCGCGCCAAGCAGCTGGCCGAGCGCTCGGCCGCCAAGCGCGGCCCCGTGAAGGACCAGGTCCGCGGCCGCGTGAAGCTCACGGACGAGACGGTCTCCGGTCGCAACCCCGTGCTCGAGGCGCTACGCGCGGGCATCCCGGCCAAGGCGCTGCACGTGGCCGTGCGCATCGAGATGGACGACCGCGTCAAGGAGGCCCTGCGCCTCTGCCTCGAACAGGGCGTGCCGGTCCTGGAGAACACCAAGCCGGAGCTGGACCGCCTCTCCGGCGAGGCCGTGCACCAGGGCATCGTGCTGCAGATCCCGCCCTATGAGTACGCGGACGCCACGGCCCTGGCCCTCGACGCGCTCGCGAAGCACGAGAAGGGGCACCTGCGGACCCCGCCGCTGCTGATCGCGCTCGACGGCATCACCGACCCCCGCAACCTCGGCGCCATCATCCGGGCCGGCTCCGCGTTCGACGCGGACGGCGTGATCGTGCCCGAGCGGCGCTCCGTCGGCGTGACCGCCACCGCCTGGCGCACCTCGGCCGGCGCGGCCGCGCGGGTGCCCGTGGCCCAGGCCGGCAACCTGAACACCACCCTCGTCGACCTGCACAAGGCCGGCTACTTCGTGCTGGGCCTCGACGGCGGCGGGGACGTCTCCCTGCCCGGGCTCGCCCTGGCCACGGAGCCGCTCGTGCTCGTGGTGGGGGCCGAGGGCAAGGGTCTGTCCCGCATGGTGCGGGAGCACTGCCAGCAGATCGTGTCCATCCCGATCGACTCGACGATGGAGTCCCTCAACGCCTCGATGGCGGTGGGCATCTCCCTGTACGAGATCTCGGTGCAGCGCGCCGGCGGGCGCTGACCTCCACGGCGTCCCGCCCGGGATGACGGCCGGGCGGGGACGCGGGGGTCGCACACGAAGCCCAGCGGGGCAGAGTGTCCACCGTGATGCCCATCACATGGCAGGATGTCGCGTGGACACGCCCACGTCTTGCCCGTGACGCGCGTCACCGCGCACAGTGTCTGCACTGTGTCCGACGGGCCCCCGTCGGCGAGCGCATCCCGCACCGCACCATCAGAACGAGGTCCGTCTCATGAAGCACCGCTCCCTCCCCCTCACCGCCGCCCTCGCCGTCGCCGCCCTCGGGCTCACGGCGTGCGGCGACTCCGGCTCCGGCGGCTCCGGCTCGTCCTCCGCCGCCGGCGGCGACGGCTCCTACACCGTGGGCATCAACCAGCTCGTCTCCCACCCGGCGCTCGACGGCGCGGCCGAGGGCTTCAAGGAGGCGTTCAAGGACGCCGGCCTGGACGTGACGTTCGAGGAGCAGAACGCCCAGGGCGAGCAGGCCACGGTCACCTCCATCGCCTCCACCTTCGCCAACGACGGGGACGTGGACCTCGTGGCTGCGATCGCGACCCCCGCAGCGCAGGGCACCGCCTCGGCCGTGAAGGACAAGCCGGTCGTGTTCATGGCGGTCACCGATCCCCAGGGCGCTGAGCTCGTGGCCTCGGACGAGGCCCCGGGCGGCAACGTCACCGGCGTCTCGGACCGCAACCCGGTCAAGGAGCAGCTGCAGCTGCTCAAGGACGTGAAGCCGGACGCCACGACCGTCGGCATCGTCTACAACTCCGGCGAGGCCAACTCCAAGGTCCAGGTGGACCAGGCCAAGGAGGCCGGCAAGGAGCTGGGCCTCGAGGTCAAGGAGGCCACCATCACCAACTCGTCCGAGGTCCAGCAGGGCGTGCAGTCCCTGTCCGGCGTGGACGGCATCTACGTGCCCACGGACAACGCCGTCGTCTCGGCGCTGGAGACCGTGGTGGGCTACGGCGAGGAGCAGCGCGTCCCCGTCATCTCGGCGGACATCGACTCCGTCGAGCGCGGCGCCCTGGGCACGTACGGCATCGACTACACGGCGCACGGCAAGCAGGCCGGCGAGATGGCCGTGAAGATCCTCAAGGACGGCGCGAAGCCGGCCGAGCTGCCCGTGGGCTACGCCGACCCGGCCAACCTGCAGCTCGTGCTGAACCCGAAGGCCGCCGAGGCCTACGGCGTCGAGATCCCCGCCGAGCTCACGGACAGGGCCGATCAGCTCGTCGAGGGCTGATCCCGCGCCTGCCCGCCTCCGCGGCGGCCCGGACCACGGGGTCCGGGCCGCCGCGGAGCACGTCGACGGCCGGCCCACCCCGCCCGCCGTCGTCAGATGTGTATAATAGACAGGAAAGGCACCCACCCCATGCTGACCGCAGTGGAACTGGGTCTGATCTACGCCGTCGTCGCGCTCGGCGTGTACCTGACCTTCCGCATCCTCGACTTCCCCGACCTCACGGTGGACGGCTCGTTCACCACCGGCGCCGCCACGGCCGCCGTGCTCATCACGGGCGGCACGCCGGTGCCACTGGCCATGCTCGCCGCGTTCGTGGCGGGCGCGCTCGCGGGCCTCGTCACCGGCCTGCTGCACACCAAGGGCCGGATCGACGGCCTGCTCGCCGGCATCCTCACGATGATCGCGCTCTACTCGATCAACCTGCGGATCATGGGCAAGGCCAACATCCCCCTGCTCGGCCAGGACACCCTGTTCACGTGGCTCGACGACCTGGGCCTGGCCCGGAACTGGGGCTCGATCCTCGTGCTCTTCCTCGGCGTGTTCGTGGTGAAGCTGATCCTCGACTGGTTCCTGCACACGGACCTGGGCCTCGCCCTGCAGGCGACCGGTGACAACGAGGAGATGATCCGCTCGTACGGCGTCTCCACGGACCGGATGAAGATCCTCGGCCTCATGATCTCCAACGGCCTCGTGGCCCTCGGCGGCTCCCTGCTGGCCATGTACCAGGGCTTCGCGGACATCTCCATGGGCATCGGCCTCATCCTCGTGGGCCTGGCGTCCGTGATCGTGGGCCAGGCCGTGTTCGGCCAGCGCACGGTCTTCTGGGCGACGCTCGCCGTGATCGTCGGCGCCGTGCTCTACCGCCTGATCATCCAGTTCGCCCTCAACGCGGGCCTGAGCCCGAACGACATGAAGCTGATCTCCGCGGCTCTCGTCGTCGTGGCCCTGCTGCTGCCGCGCTTCGGCTTCGCCAAGCGCCTGAGCCTGCGCACTCGGGGCACGGCCGCGACCCCGGGGCCGGCCGCCGCCGCTCCGGCCACCGCCGGCATGCCTTTGACCGGCGAGCCGGGCGGCGCCGCCCCCGCCGCATCCGTCCCCGAGGAGGCCCCCCGTGCTTGAGATCTCGCAGGTCTCCAAGACCTTCTTCCCGAACACCGTCAACGAGCGGCGCGCCCTGCAGGGCATCGACCTGCACCTGGCCGAGGGCGACTTCGTCACCGTGATCGGCTCCAACGGCGCCGGCAAGTCCACGATCCTGAACACGATCGCCGGCAAGCTGCTCCCGGACACCGGCACCGTGGCCGTGGGCGGCAAGGACGTCACCCGCATGCCGGACCACCGCCGCGCGGCCTCGATCGGCCGGGTGTTCCAGGACCCGACGGCGGGCACGGCACCGAACCTCACGATCGAGGAGAACATGGCCCTGGCCTGGCGACGCGGGCACGCCCGCGGGCTCTCGCGGGGCGTCTCCCGCGCCCGGCGCGCGATGTTCCGCGACGAGCTCACGAAGCTCGAACTCGGCCTGGAGAACCGCCTCACCGCCAAGGTCGGGCTGCTCTCCGGCGGCCAGCGTCAGGCGCTCAGCCTGCTCATGGCCACGTTCTCCGGACCGAAGATCCTGCTGCTGGACGAGCACACCGCCGCCCTGGACCCGTCCCGGGCGGAGCTGGTGACCCGCCTGACCCGGCAGGTGGTGGCCGAGCACCGGCTCACCACGCTGATGGTCACGCACAACATGTCCCAGGCCCTCGAGGTCGGCAACCGGCTGATCATGATGCACGACGGCCGGATCATCCTCGAGCTGGACGAGCAGGAGAAGGCCGGGCGCACCCCGGCGGACCTGCTGGCCGAGTTCGGCAAGATCAAGGGTGCCGTCGTGGACGACAAGACCATGCTGTCCTGAGCGTCCCGTCCGGCGCCCCCGTGTCCCCGGCCCGCCCCTCCGCCCCACGGCGGGCGGGCGGGCCGGCCGTTCTCACCGGCGCGGCCGCGGGGTAGCGTCGTGGCGTGAGCACCGTGAAGCCCGACACCCAGAGCGCCACCGCAGCCGATGTCCGCCTCCAGACCGTCACGGGGCGCATCCCGGTGACGGACGTGCAGCCCGTCGTGCTGGACGGCCGGTTCCCGGCGAAGGCCGTGGTCGGCGAGGACATCCCCGTCCGCGCCACCGTGTTCCGCGAGGGCCACGACTCCGTGCGCGCCACCGTCCGTCTGCTCGACCCGGCCGGCGCCGAGGTGCAGCGCGTGCAGATGCGTCCGGGCCGGCCCGGGCTGGACGAGGTCGTGGCCACGCTGCGGCCCGCCGAGCCGGGCCTGCACCAGTTCGTGGTCGAGGGCTGGGACGACCCGGTGGGCACGTGGAAGCACGCGGCCACCGTCAAGATCGCCGCCGGCATCGACGTGGAGCTGATGCTCGCCGAGGGCGCCGCCCTGTTCCGCCGGGCCGCCGAGGACGCGGAGCGCTCGGCCGAGGACCGCGCCGTGTTCGAGGAGGTCGTTCGCGGCCTCGAGGACGAGTCCCTCATCCCGGCCCAGCGCCTGGCCTCCTCCGAGTCGGCGGAGGTGTCCGCCGTCCTCCACGCCCGCCCCGTGCGGGAGCACCTCACGAGCTCCGAGCTCTACCCGCTGGACGTGCAGCGCGAGCTCGCCGGCCGCGGCGCCTGGTACGAGTTCTTCCCCCGCTCCGAGGGCGCCCGCTTCGACGAGGCCTCCGGCACGTGGTCCTCCGGCACCTTCGGGACGGCGGCCGACCGGCTCCCGGCGGTCGCCCGGATGGGCTTCCAGGTGGTCTACCTGCCGCCGATCCACCCGATCGGCACCACGCACCGCAAGGGTCCGAACAACACGCTGACGGCCGGGCCGCAGGACCCGGGCTCGCCGTGGGCGATCGGTGGGCCCGAGGGCGGACACGACGCCGTGCACCCGGACCTGGGCACCGTCGAGGACTTCGAGGCGTTCGTGGCCGCGGCCGCGGACGAGGGCCTCGAAGTGGCCCTGGACCTGGCCCTGCAGTGCTCCCCTGACCACCCGTGGGTCACCGCACACCCGGAGTGGTTCACCACCCGCGTGGACGGCACCATCGCGTATGCGGAGAACCCGCCGAAGAAGTACCAGGACATCTACCCGCTGAACTTCGACAACGACCCGGACGGCCTCGCCCAGGCGGTGCTGGACGTGGTGCGGGGCTGGGTGGCCCGCGGCGTGCACATCTTCCGCGTGGACAACCCGCACACCAAGCCCCTGTGGTTCTGGGAGTGGCTGATCGCGAAGGTCCGCGCCGAGGAGCCGCGCGTCGTGTTCCTCGCCGAGGCCTTCACCCGTCCCGCGATGATGCACGCCCTGGGCAAGGTCGGGTTCCAGCAGTCCTACGGGTACTTCACCTGGCGGAACACGGCCGAGGAGCTTGCGGAGTACCTCCAGGAGATCTCGCACGAGACGCCGGCGTTCTATCGCCCCAACCTCTTCGTCAACACGCCGGACATCCTCACGGAGTACCTGCAGCACGGCGGCCCGGGCGCGTTCCGGATCCGCGCCGTCGTCGCCGCCACGGCCAGCCCGCTGTGGGGCGTCTACGCCGGGTTCGAGCTGTTCGAGCACGTGGCCCGGCCGGGCGCGGAGGAGTACATCGACAACGAGAAGTACGAGTACCGCCCCCGGGACTGGGAGGGCGCGGAGGCCGCGGGTGCCTCGCTCGCCCCGTACCTCACCCGGCTCAATGAGATCCGCGCGGCGCACCCGGCGCTGGGCGACCTGCAGAACCTGACCCTGCACGCCTCGACGCACCCTGACCTGCTCGTGTTCTCGAAGACGCGCTCGGCCCGGCCCGAGGGTGCGCACCGGGACGCCGAGGCGGTCACCGACGCCGGTCCCGCGGAGGACACCCTGATCGTCGTCGTCACCACGAACCCGCACGACGTCGTCGAGGCGACCCTGGACCTGGACCTCGAGGCGCTGCGTCTGCGCCCCGAGGACCGCGACGCGTCCGGGGCCGTCGAGGTGGAGGACCTGCTCACCGGCCAGCGCTGGCGGTGGGGCCGCACCCCGTACGTCCGCCTGGACCCGAACGTCGAGCCCGCCCATGTCCTGCGGGTCGTCCGGAACGGCTGAGCCGCTCCCGACGCCCGCCGTCCCCAGAACAGGAATCGCCATGACCCCGTCCGCCGCCCCCCGTCCCGCCG
>NZ_JABFNH010000019.1:0-64514 GCF_017168435.1 Micrococcus sp. KRD070 | reverse complement strand
CGCTCGGGGTGGTCATGGGGGTGCTCCTGGGGTGCTCGGGGCCGGCGGCGTGGGTCACCACGGCCGGTCCTGTGGATCGTCCACGAAGACGCGGTAGTCGTTCGGCTCGGCTCCGGTGGCGGGCACGTCCGCCTGGCGGAGCATGTACTCCATGATCGTGGCGGCCGCGACGGACACGTCCCGGGAGCCCTGCTTGGACGGCGGCCGATGCATGGACACGGACACCACGAAGCGGGGGTCGTCGAGCGGGGCGACGGCGGTGAAGCCGAGGTTGTAGCCGTCGTACGTGCCGGTGTCGCTCGCAGCCTCGGCGGTGGAGGACTTGCCGCCCACGCGATACCCGGGGATCGCGGCGGCCTTGCTGGTGCCCTGCGTCACGACGGTCTCCATCATGCGGAGCATCTGCGCCGCCGTCTCCTCGGAGACCACGCGGTGGGGCTCCGCGGACGACTCCCAGCGCTTCTCCGCGCCGTCGCCGTCCACCGTGGCGTCGATCAGCCGGGCCGGGATCAGCACGCCGCCGTTGGCGAGGGCCTGATACATCTGGGCGGTGTGCAGGGTGGTCTGGGTGTAGCCCTGGCCGAAGGCCGTGGTCAGGCGCTGGCGGCCGTCCCACTGTTCGGGCGGGACGAGGACGCTGCCCGCCTGCTGCGGCAGGCCGAGGTCGATGGGCTGGCCGACCCCGAAGGAGCGCATGTACTCGTAGCGCTGCTCGTCCGTGATCTTCTCGGCGATCTGCACCGTGCCCGTGTTGTAGGAGCGCGCGTAGATGCCTGCGACGGTCATGTCGAACGTCGGGTGCGGGGAGAAGTCCCGGATGGTCTGCCCGTCGAAGTCCTGGCTGCTGGGGACGGTGAAGCCGTCCGTGGCGGTGACCTTCCCGGCGTCGACGGCGGCCGCGATCGGCAGCGCCTTGCCCGTGGAGCCCGGCTCGTACGGGGTGCTCATCACGGTGGAGGTGCGGAAGTTCCCCTCGGTGGCGTCGGGGTCGGCGGGGTCCACCGTGGTGGAGTCCGCCATGACGATCACGTCGCCCGTCTTCACGTCCATCACGACGGCGTTCGCCCACTCCGCGTCGTACTCGGCGGCGAGGGCGCCGAGGGTCTCCTGCGCGAACCACTGGGCGTCCTTGTCCACGGTCAGGCGCAGGTCGGCGCCGTCCACGGCCGGAACCTCCTCGAGCGGGGCGTTGGGGATGCGGATGCCGTCTGCGCCCACCTCGAACGTGCGGGTGCCCGGGGTGCCGGTCATGACGTCGTCCTGGCTGAGCTCGAGGCCCTCGAGGGCGGTGCCGTCACCGCCCATGAAGCCGATGATGCTGCCGGCGACCGACCCGTTCGGGTAGGTGCGGCGGTCCACCGCCTCGGAGAGCAGGCCCGGCACGTTGAGCGCCATGGCCTTGTCCCGGACCTCCGGGGTCACGGAGCGACGCACCACGGCGTACGGGCGGGAGCCGATGGTGGCCTCGCGCACCTCCTCCTCCGTCATGCCGAGCACCTCGGCCAGGCTGGCCAGGCGGGAGTCCACGTCCACGAGCACGGTCTCCCGGGCCTCGCGGTCCCATTCGTTGAAGTCCTTGACGAGGCGCTGGTCCACGACGATGTCGTAGCGGCGCACGCTGGCGGCCAGCACGTCGCCGTCGCGGTCCAGGATGGACCCGCGCTGCGGCAGGGTCTCCTGGTGGGTCAGGCGCTGGTCCATGGCCGCCGCGGCCTGCCCCGTGGGGTCGATGCCCTGCACGTAGACGAGCCGCAGTGCGAGCCCGCCGAGCAGGACGAAGACGAGCAGGAGAAGGATGCGGGTGCGCACGGCGGGGTGCCCGGGAGCGGGCCCGACCGTCGATCCGCCGCGGGGAAGGTGCGAGGCGGGACGGTCGATCAACGGTCGGCGGCGTCCTGGTCGGGGGCGGCGGAGGCGTCCTCGCCGCCGAGGGTGCGCGGTCCCTCGATCTCGTCCTGGCCGTCGCCGGCCGTCCCCTGGCGGACCGCGTCCGCGTCCGCCGGCGGCGCGACGTAGGTGGCGGAGATGTCGCCGTCCTGGGCCGCCTGGGCCTCGCCGCTGAACTGGCCCGTGCCCGCGTCCACGGAGGCGGTGCCGGCGGGGGCGACCATCCCGAGGGCGTCGGCGCGCGCGGCCAGGTTCTGCGGCGCCTCGAGGTGGCCCACCTGCTCGGCCAGCCGCTCATTGGTCTCGGTGACGGCCTGCTGCTCCTGGCGCAGGTCCAGGAGGGCGTACTGCCGGTTGGACATGGTGATGTTCATGACGAGCACCGCCGCGAGCGCGGCGAGCACCACGAGGACGCACAGCACGGTCACGCCGGAGCGGGATCGGGGCAGCGGGGCGGGCACCACCGAGAGCGGCGTGCGCTCCTGCGGAGCCGGCCGCGCGGGGGCGACGGGGGTCGACCCGGGGCGCAGCGACTCTGCGATCCGTGCGTGTGCGGCCATGCTCATCTCCTCGTGCAGCGTCATGCCGTGGTCCTGGACGTCCTGATCTTCTCAACCGCACGCACTTTCGCGGAGGAGGCGCGACGGTTCTCTGAGATTTCTTCTTCGGTGGGCTTCTCGGTGCCGCGGGTGAGCACCCGCACCACGGGTTCGTGCTCCTCCAGCACCACCGGGAACCCCGGGGGCGCCGTGGACGTGGCCCACGCGCTCAGGTGCCGCTTCGTGATCCGGTCCTCGAGGGAGTGGTAGCTCATCACCACGAGGCGGCCGCCCACGTGGAGGGCGTCGAGGATGGCGGGCACGGCGGCGTCGAGGATGTCGAGCTCCTCGTTCACGGCGATGCGCAGGGCCTGGAAGGTGCGCTTGGCCGGGTGCCCGCCGGTGGCCCCCGCGGCGACGGGGACGGCCGAGCGGATCACCTCGACGAGGCGGCCGGTGGTCTCGATGGGGGCTTCGGCGCGGGCCCGGACGATGGCCCGTGCGATGGGGCCGGCGAAGCGCTCCTCACCGTCGCGACGGATGATGCGGCGCAGCTCCTGCTCGTCCAGCTCCGCCACGAGCGTCGCGGCGGAGCGCTCGGCGGTGTCGTCCATGCGCATGTCCAGCGGAGCGTCGTAGGAGTAGGCGAAGCCGCGTTCCCGGTCGTCCAGCTGGTAGGAGGACACGCCGAGGTCGTAGAGCGCGGCGTCGACCTTCGTGACGCCCGCGGCGGCCATGGCCTCGGGCACCCGGTCGTAGGTGCCGTGGAAGGGGATCAGGCGCTCGGCGAGGGGGCCGAGGCGCTCGACGGCCATGGCCTGGGCGTGGACGTCGCGGTCGATGCCGATGACGCGCAGGTGGGGGAACCGGGTCAGCAGGGCCTCGGTGTGCCCGCCCATGCCCAGCGTGCCGTCGACGGCGACGGGCGTGCGGCCGGCCTCGAGCGCGGCCTGGACGGCGGGGGCGAGGAGGTCGACGACGCGGTCCCGCATCACGGGCAGGTGGCGGTCCTCGGGGCGCGGCTGGCCTGCGTCCACTCTCGACCTCCTGCTCACATCGCGGTCCTGGCGGACCTCGGGCGGGATCCCCATCCGTCCGCCGCCGCGCCTGGCCCAGGGGAAGACGGGTCAGGTGCGGCGGCGTCGGCTGGAGGTCTCGCTCGAGGTCGGGTGGTCATGGTCAGAAGACGCCGGGCAGGACGTCCTCGTCGGTCTCGGAGAAGGCGGCTTCCTGCTCGGCGAGGTAGGTGTTCCAGGACTCCGAGTCCCAGATCTCCACTCGCGTCCCCGCGCCGATCACGGTCACGTCCCGGTCCAGCCCCGCGTACTGTCGCAGCGGCGCCGGCACGGTCACCCGACCCTGCTTGTCCGGGACCTCGTCCGACGCCCCCGAGAGGAAGACGCGGATGTAGTCACGGGCCTGGCGGGAGGACAGTGGAGCCGACCTCATCTGCTCGTGGACCCGCTCGAACTCACGAGCGCTGAACACGTAGATGCAGCGCTCCTGACCCCGGGTCAGGACCAGCCCCTCCGCCAGCTCCTCGCGGAACTTGGCGGGGAGGATCAGCCGGGACTTCTCGTCGAGCCGGGGGGTGTACGTGCCCAAGAACACGGCAGACCCCCTGGCTCGTCAAGCGGTCCCTCCCGACCAAGGTCGGGACCCATGCTCTCTCCTTCCCTCCACATTACCCCACTTCCCTCCACCATCAACCCCGGACGCGGGTCCCGGCGCCACGGGCGTGTCGAGGCCCCCCGAGTCCGGCGCGCCATCCCGCGGGTCCCGGGGCCGGTGTCGCCGTGGAGGGACGTGGAGGACCGGTGGGCCCCGGTGGAGGGCCGCGGCGACGACGGAGCCTCGGGCAGCGGAAAGGCCCCGATCCGGAGCGGATCGGGGCCTGGAGTGGAGGATAGTGGGGGCCCGGCGGGCCAGGCGCTCAGTCGCCTCCGGCGCGCCGCTCGTCCCAGCGCCGCTCGAGGCGGCCCATGAAGTCGCCGCCTCCCTGCCGTCGCGGTGCGCCCGACCGGCGGGCCTCCGGGCCCGAGGCCCCGGAGGCGACGGCGCGGGGCCGCGTGGTCAGCAGGAAGATGCCGGCCCCGATGACGACGACGCCGAGCACGCCCAGGAGGATCGCGTGGTTGGCGACCCCGAGGACCACGACGAGCAGCCCGACCACGGCGAGGACGGCCCCGGCCACGACGCGACCCACGGGCAGCCGATGCCGCCCCGTGTCCGCCATCTGGGTGGCCAGCCGGGGGTCCTCGGTGCGCAGCTGCTGCTCCAGCTGGTCCAGCATCCGCTGCTCATGCTCTGAGAGGGGCATGGCGACTCCTTCGAACGCGGCCTCCGACACCTCCGGGACCGGGAGGGGACGCCCGCGCGTCCGACTTGCCCTCCAGGATAGGACCTGCCGCCCCACCCTAGCCAGGTGGCGACGTCGCCGGCCCCGGAACCCCTCACTCCCGGTCCGGGCCTCCGGGGCCCGGCCGCGGCGCGTCCCGGCGGGCGTCGGCGCGGGCCTCGCGTCGTCCCAGCAGCGACGCCGGCCGCACGGCCGCCGTCGGGAAGCGCCGGGCGACGGCGTCCAGGGCGGCCTCGGCACCGGCCCAGTCGCCCGCCTCCGACGCCTCGTCCTCCGTCCCCCAGGCGGGACCGCCGAAGAGCGCCTCCTGGGCCGGGGGCTGATCGGCCTCGTCCCCGAGGCGCTCGGCGCGCACGCCCACGAGCCGGATCGGATGCGGCCGTTCGGCGTGCAGCTCGTGGACGAGTCGCCGCGCCGGGCCGAGGAGGTCGTGGCCCGTGGCGGTCGGCCGGGCGAGGCGGGCGGTGCGGCTGCGGACCGACCCGTCCGGCGCCTTGAGGCGGACTGTGACCGCGCCGGCGGTGACCCCCTCCGCGCGCAGCCGGGCCGCGACCCGGTGGCACAGGCGCAGGACCTCCGGGTCGGCGCCCGCGACGTCGACGGGGTCGACGTCGAAGGTGTGGTCCGCGCCGATGCTGCGGGCCGCCGGGCGCGGGGCGACGGGGCGCGGGTCGATGCCCCGGGCGAGCGACGCCCACTCCCGGCCGGCGGCCCCGAACGACGCCTCCAGCCGCGCGGGGTCCACCCGGGCGAGGTCGCCGATGGTCGCCACCCCCCGCCGGGCGAGCCGCTCGGCCGCCTTGGGGCCCACGCCCCACAGCCGGCCCACGGGCAGCGGATGGAGGAAGTCCAGGGTGCGCTGCGGCGGCACGATCAGCAGGCCGTCGGGCTTGGCCGCGGTGGACGCCGTCTTGGCCACGAACTTCACGGCCGAGCCGCCCACGGTGCACGGCAGCCCCAGCTCGGAGCGGACGCGCTCCCGGATCAGGTGGCCGATGTGCTCGGGCGGGCCGAGCCGGCGGCGGGCGCCGGCGACGTCGAGGAACGCCTCGTCCACGCTGAGCTGCTCCATCACGGGGGTCACGTCCGCGAACACGGCCATCACCTCGGCGGAGACGGCCCGGTAGAGCTGCTGGCGCGGCGGGATGACCACGAGGGGCGGGCACAGGGCGCGGGCGTGCGCCAGGGGCATCGCCGAGCGGACCCCGTAGGCCCGCGCCGCGTACGAGGCGGAGAGCACCACGGACCGGCCGCTCGGGGCGGCGACGGCGGCGGGACGCCCCTCGAGGTCGGGCCGTTCGCGCAGCTCGACGGACAGGAAGAACGCGTCCATGTCCACGTGCAGGATCGTCGCCTCCTCGCGGGGTGCAGCGGGCGCGGTCTCGGACATGGACCGAGCCTATCCGGGACCGGCGATCCGTCGCGCGGCGCGGCTAGGGTGGGGCCATGCCCGCCGACGTCGCCGTCCCCCGCCCCCGTCCCGCCGACCAGGACCGCTTCCGCGCCGCCGTCGCCGACGCCCTCGACCGCCTGCTGGCGGAGCACCGGGACCTCGCCCGGGACGTCCACCCGCTGACGGCGCCCCTCGTGGACGCGATCGCGGACCTGACCGCGGGCGGCAAGCGCCTGCGCGCCGTCCTGGCCTGGCTCGGCTGGCGGGCGGCCGGTGGCGAGGCGGAGGACCCCCGCATCGCCGAGGCGGGCGCGGCGTTCGAGCTGTTCCAGGCCGCGGCGCTGATCCACGACGACATCCTGGACCGCTCGGACACCCGCCGCGGGATGCCCAGCGTGCACCGCCGCTTCGAGTCCCTCCACCGGGAGGCGGGCTGGCGCCACGCCGCGGAGCACTTCGGCGTCTCCGCCGCGATCCTCGCCGGCGACGTCGCCCTGGGGATGAGCGAGACGGCCTTCGCGCGTGTCCTCGCCGGCACCCCCCGGGAGGACCGGGCGCGGGCCGAGCTCGAGCGGATGCGCTTCGGGGTGATGGCGGGTCAGTACCTCGACGTGGTGGCCGAGATGGCCCCGGCGGCGCGCGGTGCCCGCGAGGCCGAGGCGGCCGCCGAGGCGGTCGTGGAGCACAAGTCGGCGCGCTATTCGGCGGTGCACCCGCTCGCCCTCGGGGGGCTGCTGGCGGGGGCGGACGACGGGCTGGTGACCGCGTTCGCCCGGGTGTCGCTGCCGTTCGGCATGGCCTTCCAGTACCGCGACGACCTGCTCGGCGTGTTCGGCGATCCGGCGACCACGGGCAAGCCCGCGGGCGACGACCTGCGGGAGGGGAAGCAGACGGTGCTCATCGCCCGCGCCGTCGAGCTGCTCGCCCCGGACGAGGCCGCCGCGCTCGACGCGGACCTCGGCGACCCGGACCTCGGCGCGGACCGGGTGGCCCACTGGCAGGCCGTCCTCGAGGCGTGCGGCGCACGCCGGGCCGTCGAAGAGCGGGTCGCGGCGCTCTCGCACGAGGCGGCCGGGGCCGTGGCGGGCCTGCTCGCGCACGGCGTCCCCGAGGACGTGAGCGCCGAGCTCACGCGGCTGATCGACGCCTACACGTCGCGCCGCCACTGAGCGGCACGGACCCCGCGGGCGGATGACCGCCCGCGGGGCCGGCTCACCAGGCCAGGGCCTGGGCGCGGCGCCGGATCTCGGTCTTCCGGCCGTCCCGGAGTGCGTCGATGGGCCGGCCGGGCAACGACTCGTCCTCGGTGAACAGCCAACGGAGGGCCTCCTCGTCGGAGAAGCCGGCGTCGGCCAGCAGCACGAGCGTGCCCTGCAGGGAGTCGAGCACGCCGGTCTCGGTGAGGAACAGGGCCGGCACGGACCGCACCGCGGGCTCGGGACGACGCACGGCCAGCAGGCGGCGATCATGCACGAGGTTGTGGACGCGGGTCACGCGCTGGTCGAGGTGTTCCGCCACGTCGGGCACGGAGAGCCACTCGCCCACGAGGGCGTCGAGCTCGGCGGGGATCGCGTCAGCGGGGACCGGGGTGTCGGAGGAAGTGGTGCTCACGGGCGCCAGCCTACGTGGCCGCCGACGGGCCCGGCCCACCGCGCCCCGGACGGCATGGATCTCGGTATGGTCACGAAGATCACATTCCGATAACATCGCCGAGGCTCCACGGCCGGGCGCCGACGTCGTCGGTCGACCGCGGGGGGCCACGGGTCCCGCCCGTCACTTCCCCGTCGTGTTCCATCCGTCCGATCCGATGCCGAGGTCTGCCGTGTCCCACACCCCGTCCGCTCCCGCCGCCTGCGCTCCGTCCTGACCGGCGGCGCGGTGCCCCTGCTGCTGCTCACCGGTCTGCCCGCCCAGGCCCACGCCCAGGAGGCTGCGGTGCACACCGTGCGCCCGGGCGACACCCTCACCCGGATCTCGGCCGCCCGCGGCGTCTCCGTCGCCGACCTGCTGCGGTTCAACGGCCTGGGCCTGGAGACCGTGCTCTACCCGGGTGACGAGCTCCGCCTGACCGGCGCGGCGGCCCCGGCCCCGGCCGTCGGGACCTACACGGTGCAGCCGAACGACGGGTGGTGGATCATCGCCCGCCGCACCGGCGTCTCCGCCGCGCAGCTGCAGCGGCTCAACGGCATGAGCGCGTCGAGCATGCTCCACCCGGGCATGGTCCTGACCACGCAGCGCACGGCCGCCGCACCGAAGACCCCCGCGTCGACCGCCCCCGCGCCGGCCTCGAAGGCCCCGGCGGCCGCCGGCGAGACGGTCCGGTACACCGTGGTCTCCGGCGACTCCCTCTGGGGGATCTCCCAGCGGTTCGAGGTCTCCATCCCCCGTCTGCGCGAGCTCAACGGCCTGACGCGGGCCTCGACGCTACACCCCGGCGACGTGCTCGTGATCTCCGACGGCACCCTCGAGGTGGAGCCGGTCTCCGCCGTCCAGGCGGTCGGCGACACCTTCCTCGGCCGCACCGACGCGCCGCACGTCACGGCCTCGGCGAACGAGAACCTGCGCCTGCTGCGCTCCGTCCCGCAGCCCACCCCCGAGCAGATGCAGCAGATCGTCCGCGAGACCGCCGAGCGGATGGGCGTGGACCCCCGCCTGGCCCTGGGCCACGCGTACACCGAGTCCCGCTTCCGCATGGCCTCGGTCTCCCCCGGCAACGCCGTGGGGGCGATGCAGGTCATCCCGATCACGGGCGAGTTCGCCTCGGAGCTGGTGGGCCGCGAGCTGAACCTGCTGGACCCCTACGACAACGCGGTGGCCGGCGTCGCGTTCATCAAGTACGTGCAGGACCGCACCCCCACACTCGATGAGGGCATCGGGGCCTACTACCAGGGCCTCGGCGGGGTGCTGGACAGCGGCCTGAACCCGGAGGCACGGGACTACGTGGCCAAGGTGCGCGCCGCCATGGCGATGTTCTGATCCGCCGGCGGCGGACCGCCCCGAGGGGGTCCGCCGCCTGTCCTACCCTGGGACGATGAGCAGCGCACGCCGGGACCCCCTCGTGGGGGACATCGTCGACGGCCGCTACCGAGTCGTCGAGCGGCTGGCCCGGGGCGGCATGTCCACCGTCTACCTGGCCGTGGACGAGCGTCTCGACCGCGAGGTGGCGCTCAAGGTCATGCACCCGCACCTGGCGGAGGACCCCGTCCTCGTCGGCCGGTTCGAGCAGGAGGCCAAGACGGCGGCGCGGCTGTCCCATCCGCACGTCGTCGCGGTCCTGGACCAGGGCCACACCGAGGCCGAGGACGGCGACGTGCTGGCCTACCTCGTGATGGAGCACGTGCCCGGCCGCACGCTGCGCACCGTCATCCGGGACCGTGCACCGCTCTCACCCCGGGAGGCGCTGCGGTTCCTGCGTCCGCTCGTCGACGGCCTGGCCGCCGCGCACCGCGCCGGGCTGGTGCACCGGGACGTGAAGCCCGAGAACGTGCTCGTCCGCGACGACGGGCGGGTGACGGTCGCGGACTTCGGCCTGTCCCGTGCCGCCACGGCCCACACCCTGGCCGGGCAGGCCGTCGTGGGCACGCCCGCCTACCTCGCCCCCGAGCACATCGCCGGGGCGCCCGCCGACGCCCGCTCCGACGTGTACGCCGTGGGCATCATCCTGTTCGAGCTGCTCACGGGCCGCCAGCCGTACACCGCGGCGACCGCGTTGCAGGTCGCCTACCGGCATGTCCACGAGCGGGTCCCCGTGCCGTCCACGCTGCACCCCGGGCTCCCCGAGGATCTCGACGACCTCGTGCTGTGGTGCACCGAGCCGGACCCGGCCGACCGGCCCGCCGGTGCCGGCGAGCTCCTGCACCGCATCGACGCCGTGGCGGCGGGCCTGGACCCCGACGAACCGGACCGCCACCCCGCCGAGGGCCCGGATGCGGAGCCGGCGGTGGGCGCCCCCGCCGCCGATGGCCCCGAGGACGCAGCCCCGGACGGGAACCTGGAGACCCGGGCCCTCGACGCCGGCGACCACCACGCGACGCGCCTGCTCCCCGCCCTGGCCGAGTCCGACCTCGACGCGGACATGACCGACGTCATCGACACCCGTGCGGCGACGCGCGGGGCCGACCGGCGGCCCGCCGCGCATCCGGCGGAGCCGATCGGCCCGCTCGGGCTCGACCCCGCTCCGGCGGACCGGCATCCGGGGCGCGAGTCCCCGCGGCGGCTGCGTCGGGCGGCCCGCCGCCCCGCCCTCGACCTCGGCCAGGGCACCGGCCGGACCGCCGCGATCGGCGCGGCCGTGACCCTGCTGCTCACCGGCGTCGCCCTGCTGCTGGGCTGGACGCTGGGCTCCGGCGGCCTCGGAGTCGGAGGTGTGGCGGTGGTCCCCGACCTCGACGGGCTGGCCCGGGAGGCGGCGGAGGAACGGCTGACCGCCGCGGGCTTCACCGCGGCGGTCACGGCCCGGCACGACGAACTCCGCACGGAGGGCACGGTCGTCGCCAGCTCGCCCGCGGCCGGGGAGCCGGCAGGGCGCGGCACCCCCGTCGAGCTCACCGTCTCCGCCGGCCCCGCGCCGGTGCCGGTGCCGGACCTGACCGGCGTCGTGATCCGGCGGGCCCACGGCGTGGCCCGGGACGCCCGATTCACCGTGGAGGTCGCGGAGCGCCGCACCGATCCCGCAGTGCCGGCCGGGGCCGTGATCGAGCAGCACCCGGCCCCCGGCGAGCAGGCGACGCCGGGCACCGCGGTCCGCGTGGTGCTCTCCGAAGGCCGCGCCGTGCGCCCGGTGCCGGACGTGACCGGGCAGGATCCGGAGATGGCGGGCACGACGCTGGCGGACGACGGCTGGGACGCCCGCGTGCATCGCCTGCCGCTGCCGCTCTCCGGCCGGGGCGAGTCCCGGGTCCTGCACCAGTCCCCCGCCGCCGGGACCGCCCTGCCCGAGGGCACCGCGGTCCACGTCTGGGTCGGCTGAGCCGGGGCGTGCCCGGCCGCGCGGTCAGGCCCGCGGCGCGCGGCGCTCGGGGTGGGAGAGGGCCTCGGTGACCTTGAACGCCATCTCCAGGGACTGCTGGTGGTTCAGCCGCGGGTCGCACAGCGTCTCGTAGCGGGCGTCGAAGTCGGCCTCGTTGATCGGGTCGGAGCCGCCCAGGCACTCGGCGACGTCGTCGCCGGTCAGCTCGACGTGCATGCCGCCCGGGTGCGTGCCGAGCTCGCGGTGCACCTCGAAGAAGCCGCTGACCTCGTCCATCACGTCCTCGAACCGGCGGGTCTTGTAGCCGTTGGCCGCGGTCACGGTGTTGCCGTGCATGGGGTCGGTGACCCACACCGGCTCCAGCCCCGCGTCCCGGACGCCCTCGACGATGCCGGGGAGCACGTCCCGGATCCGCTCCGCGCCCATGCGGGTGATGAAGGTCAGGCGGCCCGGCTCGCGCTCCGGGTCCAGCCGCTCGGCGAGCTCGAGCGCGTCCGCGACCGTGGTGGTCGGGCCGAGCTTCACGCCGATCGGGTTGCGGACCCGGGAGAGGAAGTCGACGTGGGCGCCGTCCACCTGGCGGGTGCGCTCGCCGATCCACAGGAAGTGGGCGCTCGTGGCGTAGGGGTCGCCGCTGCGCGAGTCCACGCGGGTCAGGGCGCGTTCGTAGTCGAGCAGGAGCGCCTCGTGGGCCGAGTAGAACTCGGTGCGGCGCATGGCCTCGAAGTCCACGCCCGCGGCGTTCATGAAGCGGACCGCGCGGTCGATCTCGGCGGCCATCTCCTCGTACTGGGCGTAGGCCGGGTTGGCCATGAAGCCCTGGTTCCACTGGTGCACGCTGCGCAGATCGGCGAAGCCGCCCTGGGTGAAGGCGCGGACCAGGTTCAGGGTGGAGGCGGAGGTGTGGTAGGCCTGCACCATCCGTCGGGCGTCGTGCCGGCGGGCCTGCTCGGTGAACTCGTAGCCGTTCACGATCTCGCCGCGGAAGCTGGGCAGCGTGACGCCGTCGCGGGTCTCCGTGTCCGAGGACCGCGGCTTCGCGAACTGGCCGGCGATCCGGCCCATCTTCACGACCGGCATGGAGGCGCCGTAGGTCAGCACCGCGGCCATCTGCAGGATGGTCTTCACCCGGGCGCTGATCCGGTTGGCGGTGGACCCGGCGAACGTCTCGGCGCAGTCGCCGCCCTGCAGGAGGAACGCGCGGCCCTGGGCGACGTCGGCCAGACGGGCGCGCAGCAGGTCGACCTCGCCCGCGAAGACGAGCGGGGGCAGGGCGCTCAGCTCGGCGACGGCGGCGCGGTGATCGGCCTCGTCCGCCCAGGACGGCGCCTGCGCGATCGGCAGCGAGCGCCAGTGGTCCAGGCCGGGGATGTCGGCGGCGCCCTCCGAGATGGCGGTGCCGAAGGCCAGGATCTTCTCGCGGGGGTCTTCAGTCATGTGCACCAGGCTAGGGGCCGCGTGCCGCGCCCCGGTCTGAGCGTCCCCGGATGACGACGCGCGGGCCCCGCTCAGTCGCGGGCGCGTGGCGGAGCGGCCGTACGGCCCGCCTTCACGTCCGCCGCGTAGGTGTCCACGTACTCCTGGCCCGACAGGCGCCGGATGGCCTCCATGATCTCGTCCGTCACTTCCCGCAGCGCCCGGGGGTCGCCGGCGGCCTCGGCACGGTCGGAGAAGTCCAGCGGCTCACCGAAGATCATGCCCAGGCGCCGGATCCGCGGCAGCACGTGGCCGATCGGCTGGACCCGGTCCGTGCCGATCATCGCGATGGGCACCACGGGCGCGCCCGAGGCCAGCGCGAGCTTGGCCACGCCGATCTTGCCGCGGTGCAGCCGCCCGTCCGGGCTGCGGGTGCCCTCCGGGTAGATCCCGAGCAGCCGGCCCTCCCGCAGCGCCTCGAGGCCCGCGTCCAGCGAGCGCAGGGACGCCTCTCCGCCGGAGCGGTCCATGGGCAGCTGGTTCGCCGCCTCGAAGAACCGGCGGGTGACCCACCCCTTCACGCCCGGGCCGGTGAAGTACTCGTGCTTGGCCAGGAAGTGCACCTGGCGGTCGAGCATGGCCGGCATGAACACCGAGTCCGAGACGGACAGGTGGTTGCTGGCCAGGATCGCCGGGCCCTCGGCCGGCACGTTCCCGAGGCCCTTCACCCAGGGGCGGAACAGCAGACGGGTGGCCGGAGCCACGGCGAACGTCTTGGCGGACCAGTAGAACGTGGACACGAGGGCCTTCCGGTCGGGGCGGTCGGGTGCCTGCCCATCGTACGGTCCGCCTGCCTTACCCTGGCACCATGCCCCGCCCCGTCGCCGTCGCCCCCGAAGACCTGCCCCTGCGCCTCATGCCCGCCGCTCCCGCCCGGCGCGACCACTGCGTCGTGCTCCTGCACGGGTTCACCTCGACTCCGGCCTCCGTCCGCGCCTGGGCCGAGGGGCTCGCGGCAGGCGGCTCCCCCGTGAGCGTGCCCCTGCTGCCGGGGCACGGCACCCGGTGGGAGGACCTCGCCGCCACCGGTGCGGACGAGATCCGCGCCGCCGTCCGGGCCGTCGTGGACCTCGAGCTCGCCCGACACGGCCGCGTGGTCATGGCGGGCATCTCGATGGGCGGCGCCCTCGCGCTCGACGCCGCGGCCCACCGACCCGTGGCCGGCGTCGCCGCCGTCGGCCGCATCCAGCGGGCCGCCCGCCGCGCCCTGCCGCGGATCACCGCTCCCGTGACGGTCTACCGGTCCGCCCGCGACGCCGTCGTGCCCGCCTCGAGCCACCGGACCCTGGTGCGGGGCCTGCGCCAGGCCCCCGTGGAGGTGGTGGGACTGCCCCGCAGCCGCCACGTCGCCACGCTCGACCACGACCTGCCGCTGCTGATCGACCACGGCCGGAGCGCGGTCGCCGCCATGACGACGCACTGAGTCGCGCCCGGACCCCACCGCTGCCGGTTGTAGAGTGTGCGTGACACGACTCACACATACTTCCGTTCCGCCGACCACCGGTCGGCGGGACCGACCCAACGCCCGAGGAGTCCCATGCACGAGATCAGCGAGCCGTACCACCCCCGCCTGTCCCCGGAGGCGAACATCACGGACTTCCTGGAACGCCAGGCCACGGAGCGTCCCGACCACGGCCTCTTCGCGGTGCCCGACGCGCAGGACCAGTGGACGGACGTCTCCGCCCGGGACGCCCGCGAGCGCGTGCGGGCCCTGGCCAAGGGGCTGATCGCCGCCGGGATCCAGCCCGGGGAGACGGTCGGGCTCCTGGCCTCCACCCGCCTGGAGTGGACACTGGTCGACTTCGCCATCTGGTATGCCGGCGCGGTCACCGTGCCCGTGTACGAGACCTCCTCCGTCAGCCAGGTGTCCTGGATCATCGAGGACTCGCACGTGCGCGCCGTCGTGACCGGGAACGAGAACCTCGCCAAGACGGTGCGGGACGCGGTGCAGCGCGAGGGCCTGCCGGAGCTGATCGGCCTGTGGACGATGGACCCGGCCGACGGCGCCCCCGGCTCCGGTCTCGAGGCGCTCGTCGCCCTGGGCACGGACGTCACCGATGAGGAGCTCGAGACGCGCCGGTCCTCCGCCGGCCTGGCCGACCTGGCGACCATCATCTACACCTCCGGCACCACGGGCCGGCCCAAGGGCTGCGAGCTCACGCACGAGAACTTCGCGGAGCTCGTCAACCAGACCCTGTCCTCCTCGCTCGGCGACGTCGTCCGCCAGGACACCTCCACCGTGCTGTTCATCCCCCTGGCGCACGTGTTCGCGCGCTTCGTATCGGTGCTCACCGTCGCCGCGGGCGCACGCTGCGGGCACGTCTCGGACATCAAGCGGCTCTCGGTCTCGCTGCAGACCTTCCAGCCGAGCTTCGTGCTGGCCGTGCCGCGCGTGTTCGAGAAGATCTACAACGCGGCGCTGCTCAACGCGCAGAGCGGCGGCAAGGAGAAGATCTTCCGCCGTGGCGCGGACGTGGCGATCCGCTGGTCCCGGGCGCTGGACTCGGGCCAGATGACGGCGCCCCTGCGGCTGCAGCGCGCGTTCTACTCCGCGCTGATCTACCGCCGCATCCGGACGGCCATGGGCGGCCGGCTCGCGTACGCGGTCTCCGGCGGCGGCCCCCTCTCCACCGACCTGGCGCACTTCTTCCGCGGCGTGGGCGTGACCATCCTCGAGGGCTACGGCCTCACCGAGACGACGGCCCCCATCACCGTGGGCCGGCCGGACCGGCTGAAGATCGGCACGGTCGGACACCCCCTCGGCGGCAACCAGGTGCGGATCGCCGAGGACGGCGAGATCCTCACGCGCGGCACCTCGCTGATGCGCGGCTACCACAACCGGCCGGAGGCGAACGAGGAGGCCTTCGAGGACGGCTGGTTCCGCACCGGCGACCTCGGGGCCCTGGACGACGACGGCTTCCTCACGATCACCGGCCGCAAGAAGGAGCTGCTGGTGACGGCCGGCGGCAAGAACGTGGCACCGGCGATGCTCGAGGACGCGATCCGCAGCGACGCGCTCGTCTCCCAGGTGATGGTGGTCGGCGACGGCAAGCCCTTCATCGCGGCGATCGTCACCCTCGACACCGACACCCTGCCCGCGTGGCTCGCCGCGAACGGGCTGCCGAAGGACCTCGACGTCGCTGCGGCCGCACGCGAGGACGCGGTGCGCCGCCACATCCAGGAGGCCGTGGACAAGGCCAACAGCCTGGTCTCGCGCGCCGAGGGGATCCGGGAGTTCCGCATCCTCGACCGCGACTTCTCCCTGGAGGAGGGCCATGTGACCCCGTCCCTGAAGATGCGCCGGTCGGCGATCATGAAGGACTTCGCCGCGCAGATCGCGGACATCTACGGGGAGCCCGCCCCGCACAACTGAACGCCCCCTCGACGACGGCGCCCGGCCCCGCGGCCGGGCGTCGTCGTCCCCGCGGTTCCGGTCAGAGCAGACCGGAGTCCGGCACGTCCAGGCCCAGCAGCGCGTTCTCGACGACCTCGGTGAGGGCCGGGTGGGGCCAGTACTGGCCCCGCGCGAGCCGGTGGGCGTCGATGCCGAACGCCATGCCGGTCACGAGCGGCTGGATGAGGTTCGCGGCCTCGTGCCCCAGGATGTGCCCGCCCAGGATCCGTCCCGTGGCCTTCTCCGCGACGACGGTGCACACGCCCTCGGTGTCCTCCATGGCCCAGCCGTAGGCGACGTCCCCGAAGGACTGGGTCTTCACCGTGATCGCGTCCGCGCCGTAGTCGGCGAGCGCCTGCTCCACCGTGAGACCGACGGAGGCCACCTGCGGATGGGTGAACACGGCCGCCGGCACGGGGCCGAGCGTGTTGGCGCGGAGATCGTCCGGATGCTCCAGGTTGTGCGCGACGACGCGGGCCTCGTGATTGGCTACGTGCTTGAGCTGCCACGTGTTGGCGACGTCCCCGAGCACGTAGACCCCCTCCACCGGAGCACCGTCGGAGAGTGCGCGCTGATGCTCGTCGCTGGCCAGGACGCCGTCGTCGGTGACGTCCAGTCCCGCGGCGGCGGGGTCGAGGCGGTCCGTGTTCGGCGTCCGGCCGACCGCGATCAGCACCGTGTCCGCCTCGATGGCCTCCTCCACGATGCCGGTCTGCTCCTGGCCCTCCGCGCGATCCAGGCGCACCCGGACCCAGCCGTCCGCGGCCCGCTCGGCGTCCTCGACCGGTTCGATCCCGGCCGGGGTCCACCCCGTGCGCAGGTCCCACCGTCGGGCAGCGATCTTCGTGAACGTCGTGGACACGGACATGTCGTGCTGCTTGAGCAGCCGGTGGCCGCGGTTGACCTGGACGACCTCGGTCCCCAGCCCGGCGAAGACGGAGGCGAACTCGCAGGCGATGAACCCGCCGCCCACCACGAGCAGCCGCCGCGGCAGCCGATCCAGTCGCATCACGGTGTCCGAGGTGTGCACCGACGGCAGGTCCAGGCCCGGGATCTCCGGGAGGGTGGGCCGCGACCCCGCGGCGACCACCACCTGGTCCGCCGTGATCTCCCGGCCCGAGGCGGTGCGCACGCGGCGGGGACCGACGAAGCGCACCTCCTCCTGGATCACGCTCGTGTAGTCCAGATCGTCCCGGCGGTAGCGCAGCCCGTCCCGGCTGATGCCGTCGATGCGCGTGAAGATGCGGTCCCGGATGGCCGGGAAGTCGGCGCCCGTGAACTCCAGCCCCACCCCGAGGCTCCGGGCCTCGGGGGGCAGCGCGGCCAGGCCGGCCGGGTAGGCGTACATCTTGGTGGGGATGCAGCCGACGTTCAGGCAGGTGCCGCCGAACGTGCCGGAGTCGGCGATCACGACGCTCCGGCCCTTCCAGTGTTCGCTGATCAGGGAGTTCCCCGATCCGGAGCCGATGATGAGCAGGTCGTGGTGTTCCGCAGAGGTGGCCATGCCTCCCAGGATAGGCACGGGCCCGGACGCGGTGGCGTCCGGGCCCGTGGGGCGGCCCGCCGGCGGCGGGCTCACGCGGGGCTCACTCGATCACGAGCAGCAGGTCTCCGCCGTTGACGGGCGTGACGCCCTCCGTGACCACGCGGCGCACGGTGCCCGCGGCCTGGGCCGTGATCGCGGCCTCCATCTTCATCGCCTCGATCGTGGCCACCGCCTGGCCGACCTCGACGGCGTCGCCCTCGGCCACCTGGACGGTGACCGAGCCCGCGAACGGGGCGGCGACGTGGCCGGGGGTGCCGGGGTCCGCCTTCTCCGCGGTCCGCACGGTGGACTCGATCGAGCGGTCCCGGACGGTCATCTGGCGCAGCTGGCCGTTCAGGGTGACCATCACCGTGCGCATGCCCTTCTCGTCCGGCTCGGAGACGGACATGAGGGTGGCGAGCAGCCGGACACCGCGTCCGAGCGAGATGACGTGCTCACGCCCGGGGACGAGGCCGTAGAGGAAGTCGCGGGTGTGCAGGGTGACGGTGTCCCCGAACTCCTCGCGGTGCGCCTCGAACTCCTTCGTGGGGCCGGGGAAGAGCAGGCGGTTCAGCACCGCGCGGCGGGTCTGTCCGGCCTCGGCGAGGGCGGTCGAGTCCTCCGCGGAGATCTCCACCATGCCCGCGCCCTCGCGGCGACCCTGGAGGGCCTTGGTCCGGAAGGGCTCCGGCCAGCCGCCGGGCGGGTCGCCGAGCTCGCCGCGCAGGAAGCCGATCACGGAGTCCGGGATGTCGAACTCCTGCGGACGCTCCGCGAACTCCTTCGGGTCCACGCCGGAACCGACCAGCTGGAGCGCCAGGTCGCCCACCACCTTGGAGGACGGGGTGACCTTGACGAGGTGGCCGAGCAGGTCGTCGGCCGCGGCGTACATCGACTCGATGGCCTCGAACCGCTCCCCCAGGCCGAGCGCGATCGCCTGCGTGCGCAGGTTGGACAGCTGGCCCCCCGGGATCTCGTGGTGGTACACGCGGCCGGTCGGGGCGGGCAGCCCCGCCTCGAAGGGCGCGTACGCCGAGCGGACGGACTCCCAGTAGGGCTCCATCGCGGTGGCGGCCTCGAGGCCGAGACCGGTGTCCCGCTCGGTGTGCTCGAGCGCCGCGACCAGGGCGGACAGCGGCACCTGGCTCGTGGTGCCCGCCATGGACGCGGTGGCCGCGTCGACGGCGTCCACGCCGGCCTCCGCCGCCGCGAGCAGGGTGGCCAGCTGGCCGCCGGCGGTGTCGTGCGTGTGCAGGTGCACGGGCAGGTCGAACTCGGCGCGCAGGGCGGTGACGAGCTCGCGCGCGGCGGCGGGCCGCAGCAGGCCCGCCATGTCCTTGATCGCCAGGACGTGGGCGCCGGCGTCGACCATCCGGCGGGCGAGGCCCAGGTAGTAGTCGAGCGTGTAGAGCGTCTCCTTCGGGTCCGTCATGTTGCCCGTGTAGCACAGGGCCGCCTCGGCCACGGCGGTGCCCGTGGCACGCACCGCCTCGATGGCCGGGGTGATCTGCTCGACGTCGTTGAGGGCGTCGAAGATGCGGAACACGTCGACGCCGGACGCCGCGGCCTCGGCCACGAACGCGTCCGTCACCTCGGTGGGGTACGGCGTGTAGCCCACCGTGTTGCGGCCGCGCAGCAGCATCTGGATCGGGATGTTCGGCAGCTCCGCGCGCAGCAGCTCGAGGCGCTGCCACGGGTCCTCGTGGAGGAAGCGCAGCGCGACGTCGTACGTCGCCCCGCCCCAGGCCTCCACGGAGAGCAGCCCCGGCAGGGTGTGCGCGACGGCGGGCGCGGCGGCCAGCAGGTCGCGCGTGCGGACGCGGGTGGCCAGCAGGGACTGGTGGGCGTCGCGGAACGTGGTGTCCGTGACGGCCAGCGCGGTCTGTTCGCGCAGGGTGCGGGCGAAGCCCTCGGGGCCCTGCTCCAGCAGCACCTGACGCCAGCCGTGCGGGGGCGCCGCGTCCTCGTTCCGGCTCGGGCCGTCGAAGGGCGAGCGGTCCGGCTCCTGGTGCTTGTCGCCCGGGTGCTCCGGGAGGCGGTCGCGGGGGTCGATGCCCTCGATGCGCGGGCCGTGCGGCTGGTTGACCGTGACGTCCACGAGGTACTGCAGGGCCTTGGAGCCGCGGTCCTGGGAGCGGTTCACCGTGGCCAGCTCGGGGTGCTTGTCGATGAAGTCCGTGGCGACGTCGCCGCTGACGAACTGCGGGTCGTCCATCACGTTCATCAGGAACGGGATGTTGGTGGCCACGCCGCGCACGCGGAACTCGGCCAGGGCGCGGCGCACGCGGCGCACGGCCGTGGCGTAGTCGCGTCCGCGGCAGGTGAGCTTGACCAGCATGGAGTCGAAGTGGGGGCTGATCTCCGCACCGGCGTAGATGGTGCCGCCGTCGAGGCGCACACCGGAGCCGCCGGCCGAGCGGTAGGCGGTGATGGTGCCGGTGTCCGGGCGGAAGCCGTTGGCCGGGTCCTCGGTGGTGATGCGGCACTGGATGGCGAAGCCGCGGACCTGGAGGGCGTCCTGGGTGATGCCCAGCTCGGGCAGGGTGGCGCCGGCGGCGATGCGCAGCTGCGCGCCCACCAGGTCCACGTCCGTGACCTCCTCGGTCACGGTGTGCTCCACCTGGATGCGGGGGTTCATCTCGATGAACACGTGCTGGCCCGCACGCTCGCCCGCCGTGTCCACGAGGAACTCGACGGTGCCCGCGTTGACGTACCCCATCTCCTTGGCGAAGGCGACGGCGTCCCGGTGCAGGGCCTGCCGGATCTCCTCGTCCAGGTTCGGGGCCGGGGCCATCTCGATGACCTTCTGGTGGCGGCGCTGGAGCGAGCAGTCCCGCTCGAAGAGGTGCACGACGTTGCCCTCGCCGTCGGCGAGGATCTGCACCTCGATGTGCCGCGGCCGCAGGACGGCCTGCTCGAGGAACACGGTGGGGTCGCCGAAGGCGGTGTCCGCCTCGCGCATCGCGGCCTCGAGGGAGCCGCGCAGGTCCTCGCGGCGCTCGACGCGGCGCATGCCGCGGCCGCCGCCGCCGGCGACGGCCTTGACGAAGATGGGGAAGCCGATCTCCTCGGCCTGCTCCAGGAGCCACTCGACGTCGGCGCTCGGGTCCGAGGAGGCCAGGGTGGGGATGCCCGCACGCTTGGCCGCGCGCAGGGCCTCGACCTTGTTGCCGGTCAGCTCGAGGACGTCGGCGGGCGGGCCGACGAAGGTGATCCCGTTCTCAGCCGCGGCACGGGCCAGGCCGGCGTTCTCCGACAGGAAGCCGTAGCCCGGGTAGATCGCGTCGGCCCCGGCGTCCTTCGCCACGCGGATGATCTCGTCCACGTCGAGGTAGGCGCGCACGGGGTGGCCCTCCTCGCCGATGCGGTAGGCCTCGTCCGCCTTCTGGCGGTGGATCGAATTGCGGTCCTCGTAGGGGAAGACGGCGACGGTGCGGGCGCCCAGCTCGTAGCAGGCGCGGAAGGCGCGGACGGCGATCTCGCCGCGGTTGGCCACCAAGACCTTGGAGAAGACGGCGCCGGCTCCGGTCGACCCGGCCGCGTCCTCTGGAGGGGTGAAGTTCTCGACAGGTGCGGTCATGGTTGGGAGTGTGTCACACCGCGCCGGAGTTCCGCCTCATGTCGCGCACAGTCACCGCTGCGAGACGAAAGATGACTGACTCGGCCCTCCGGGGCGCCCCGGGGTGGAGGATCAGGCGGAGCGGCGGGCCCGACGCCGCCCGGCCAGCTCGTCCCCCGGCTCGGGGGCGCCGACCACGCTCTCGCGGGGCAGCTCGGCGAGGCTGCCCTCGACCTCGCGCCACACGCGGCCGACGGCGATCCCGAAGACGCCCTGGCCGCCCTGGACGAGGTCCACGACCTCGTCCGCCGAGGTGCACTCGTACACCGAGGCGCCGTCGCTCATCAGGGTGATCTGCGCCAGGTCCTCGACACCCCGCTCGCGCAGGTGGCCCACGGCGGTGCGGATCTGCTGGAGCGAGACGCCGGTGTCCAGGAGGCGCTTGACGACCTTGAGGACGAGGATGTCGCGGAACGAGTAGAGCCGCTGGGAGCCGGAGCCGGAGGCGCTGCGGACCGTGGGGACCACGAGGTCCGTGCGGGCCCAGTAGTCGAGCTGGCGATAGGTGATGCCGGCGGCCTTGCACGCGGTGGGACCGCGGAAGCCGACGTCGTCGCCCCGGGTCGCGCCCTCGTCGAAGAGCGTGCCCTGGGTGCCGAGCGCGGGGGGCCGGCCAGGACCTGCAGTGGGTGTCACGGGGAACCTCCTGGTGCGGGGCCCCCGGTGCGGGGAGGGGGACGCGACCGTCGTGTGCCGCCGGTGACCGTGGCGGCGCTCCCCGGTGACCGTGGGGAGGGCGACGGAGGCGCCCCGGGTGGCGGGGCCCTCTTCCCCTCGAAGGTACGCGCGGGTCCGGGGGCGGTCAACGAAGCCGGCGGCGAGGCCGCGCCGTGTCGCGCCGGCTCCGCTCAGGCGAAGTCCTCGGGGCGCACGGTGTCCAGGAAGTCGCGGAAGTCCTCGACGGCGCGCTCCTGGCCGGCGTCCTCCTCCCCCGTCCGCGCCGGCATGCCGGCGTCCGCGAGCACGGCGGGGCTGCCCAGCACGGGGGCGTCGGCGCGCAGGGCGACCACGACGGCGTCCGACGCGCGGGCGTCGACCCGGGCGCCCGTGGAGAGCACGAGCTCGGCGTGCACGACCTCGTCCCGGACCTCGGTGAGGCGCACCCGCACGACCTCGGCGCCCAGGGCGTCGACGGCGGCCAGGAGCAGCTCATGGGTGAGGGGCCGGGGCGCGCGGACGCCCTCGAGCGCGAGCGCGGCGGCGGCGGCCTCGGGCGCGCCCACCCACAGCGGGACCATCGTGCGGCCGGGCGGATCCACCAGCAGGATCACGTGGTGCTGTTCGGGCAGCTCGACACGCACGCCGAGCACGGAGAGCGGCACGTCGCCGGCGTCGTCGGCGGGCACGGGGCGCGGCTCAGTCATCCCACTGCTCCAGTCCCACGGCCACGAGGGCCGCATGCAGCCGCAGGCTGGCCTGCGCGATCTCGCGTGCCGAGCGGGCCACGCGGGGGCGGGTGCCGGCGTCGCGGCGGGCCTGCAGCGGGGCGACGGCGCGCTCCACCAGGCCCAGTTCGCGGTCGGCCGCGGCCCGCAGCGGGCGGAGGTGCCGGGGCTCCAGGCCGTGGCCCGCGAGCACGACGGCGGCCCGGGCCACGTCCATCGCGTGGCTCGGGTAGCCGCCGTCGGGATCGACGGGCAGGAGCGAGTACTGATCCAGCTCGGCCAGCAGCTCCTCGCCCGCACCGGATTCGGCGGCGAGCTCGGCGCGGGTCCACGACCGGCGACCCCCGGCGACCTCGCGGCCGAGCCGCTCCGCGTCCGAGGACGCCGGGACCGCCGCGGTTCCGGGCAGGCCGGTGGGGCGTTCGCCGCGGTCCAGCGCGGCCAGGTGGTCGGCGATGACCTTGAGCGGCAGGAAGTGGTCGCGCTGCAGGGCGAGGACGAACCGGAGCCGGTCCACGTCCCCGGGCCGGAAGCGCCGGTAGCCGGCGGGAGTCCGCTCGGGCAGGACGAGGCCGCGGTCCTCCAGGAAGCGCACCTTGGACGCGGTGACGCCGGGGAATTCGGCTTCGAGGGCGGCCACGACCTCGCCGATGCCCAGCCGGCCCGCAGGGCGGGCGGCGGGGACGGCGTCGGGTCGCGGGCGCGGATCGGTCACGGGGATGACGGCTCAGCCCCGCGCCGGTGCGGCGTAGTACGTGAGCCGGTATTTGCCGATCTGCACGTGCATCCCGGAGCGCAGCAGGATCTCGTCCACGCGGTCGTGGTTCACGAAGGTGCCGTTGAGGGAGTTCAGGTCCACGAGCCGATGGCCGCCGTCCTCGGCCCGGAACTCCGCGTGACGACGGGAGACCGTGACGTCGTCGAGGAAGATGTCCGCGTCCGGGTGGCGCCCCACGGAGACCACGTCCTCGTCCAGCAGGAAGCGGGCGGACTGGTCCGGGCCCTCGTGGGCGAGCAGCAGCGCGGAACCGGCCGGGAGGGCGCGGATCGCGTCCGACTCCTCGCGGGTGAGGTCCGCCGAGACCAGCGGCGCCAGCTCGGTGAGGTTGATGGCGGAGGTGGACAGGTCCGGTTCACGTCCGGGCTGGTTCATGGGGTGCTCCTGTGCGGGGGCCGGCGCCGCGGCGCCGGATGGAGAGACGAAGGGGACGCCGTCGCCCCGCCGGCCAGCGACGGGGCGACGGCGGACGGGGCTCAGCTGGTGTGCGAGGCGTAGCCCTCGGCGTCCATGAGGCCCTCGAGCTGGGCCTCGTCCGCGAGGGTGATCTCGAACAGCCAGCCGCCCTCGTAGGGGGCAGAGTTGACCAGGCCGGGCTCGCCGTCGAGCTCGTCGTTGACGGCGGCCACGGTGCCGGAGACCGGGGCGTAGATGTCCGAGACGGACTTCGTGGACTCGACCTCGCCCACCGCGGTGCCCGCGGTGACCTCGGTGCCGACCTCCGGCAGGTCCACGTAGACGACGTCACCCAGCGCATCCTGGGCGAAGTCGGTGATGCCCACGCGGACCGTGCCGGCGGCACCGGCCTCGGCGATCCACTCGTGCTCGGCGGAGTACTTCAGGCCTTCGGGGATGGAGCTCATGGAGTGCGCGTCCTTTGTGTGGTCGGGAGTGATGACGTCGTCTCGCAGACTACCGAGCGGCGCGTGATTCGCGCCACTGGCGCGCTCAGAGCACGCCGCGCATGCCGCGACGCACCGGCTTGGCGATGGCCAGCACGAGCAGGCCCACGCCCAGGGTGACCGCACCGATCATGCCGAAGTAGCCCACCTCGTTCTGCTCCGAGTAGGAGCCGGCCAGGGAGCCTGCCAGGGCCGTGCCCAGGGCGACGGACAGGTTGTACAGCGACACCATCATCACCGGGTAGCTGCGCGGGGCGACCTTGGTGGCCAGGGAGAGGCCCACCGGGGAGACGAGCAGCTCGCCCATGGTGCAGACGAAGAGGATCAGCGTCAGCCACAGCAGCGGCACGGCGACGACGTCGGCCACCGGGATGAACAGCAGGAAGGCGATGCCGATCAGGACGATGCCGATGCCGAACTTCACCGGGGTGGCGGGCTGGCGGGCGCCCAGCTTGGTCCACAGCGCGGCGAACACCGGGGCGAACACGATGATGAAGATCGGGTTGATGGAGTTGACCCACTCCATGGGCATGAGCCAGCCGAACAGGTTCCGGTCGAGGCGGTGCTCGGAGTACAGCGCGATCACGGTGAACTGCTGCTGGAAGAGGGCGAAGAACACGGACGTGCCGATGAACAGCGGGATGAACGCCTTCACGCGCGAGCGCTCCTCCTCCGTGACCTTCGTGGAGGTCAGCAGGACGGCGAAGATCGCGATGGCCGCGACGGCGGCGAGCACGACGACGGCGTCGGAGAGGTTGCCCAGGGTGACGACGCCCGTGAGGAACAGGACCACGACGACGGCGACCATCCCCAGGCCGATCAGGCCCCAGCGGCCGTACTGCGACCGCGGCAGCGGATCCGGGACCCGGTGCACGTCCGTGGGCAGGTTCTTGCGGGTCAGGGCGTACTGCGCCAGGCCGATGGCCATGCCGGCGGCGGCGAGGCCGAAGCCGACGTGGAAGCCCAGCGTGTCCCGCGCCAGGCCGGTCAGCAGCGGGCCGAAGAGGGCGCCGATGTTCACGCCCATGTAGAAGATGGAGAAGCCGGCGTCGCGCTTGGGGTCCTCGCGGGAGTACAGGGAGCCGACGAGGTTCGTGGCGTTGGCCTTGAGGCCGCCCGAGCCGACGGCGACGAGCACGAGGCCGAGGGCCAGGCCCGGGACACCCGGGACGAGGGCCAGCGCGATGTGGCCGAACATGATCCCGACGGCGCTGATGAACATGGTGCGCTCGGAGCCGAGCAGGCGGTCGGCGACCCAGCCGCCGAGGATGCAGAACACGTACACCATGCCGCCGTAGGCGCCGACGATGCCCGTGGCCACGGCCGGGTCGATCCCGAGGCCGCCCTCCGCGGCGGTCCAGGACATGTAGTACACGAGCATGGCCTGCATGCCGTAGAAGGAGAAGCGCTCCCACAGCTCCACGGAGAACAGGTTCGCCAGCGGGCCGGGCTGGCCGAGGAACGGGCGGCCGCGCCAGTCGGGGGTGGCGTCGTCGGGACGGGTGGCCGTCGACGCCGCCACGCGGGCGGGCGGCTCGACGTCGGGCACGCGGCCCGCGAGAGGATTCTGGGGATTTTCCACCGATCCACTGTCCTCCTCCGAGGGAGTCAGGGCAAACTCCCTGCCCGGTGACGCCGATCACATCCGCTGCCCGCGCGGCGTCCGTCCTAGAGTGGAGGCCGTGTCCGTCACCTCCGAGATCGCCCGTGCCCGCTCCCTCATCCGCGTGGTCCCCGACCATCCCAGCCCGGGCGTGGCCTTCCAGGACATCACGCCCCTGCTCGCGGACGCCCGCGCCCTGAGGGCGTGCGTCGAAGCCCTGGTGGCGCCGTTCGAGGGGCGGTTCGACCTCGTGGCCGGCCTCGAGGCCCGCGGGTTCCTGCTCGCCGGGGCGGCCGCCGTCCTGACCGGCACCGGCCTCGTGCCGCTGCGCAAGGCCGGGCGCCTCCCGGCTCCCGCGGCCCGTGCGGACTACACGCTGGAGTACGGGAACGCGAGCATCGAGGTGTCGGAAGACCTGCGGGCCGGGTCACGGGTGCTCCTGCTCGACGACGTCCTCGCCACGGGCGGCACCCTCGCCGCCGGCCGACGGCTCATCGAGGCGCGGGGCGCGGAGGTGGTGGGCGCGGCCTGCCTGCTGGAGCTCACGGCCCTTGGCGGCCGGGCCGTCGTGCCGGACACGCACGTGCTGTTCGCGTCCTGAACCGCCCCGCCCGACCGACGGAGAGTGGCGGACCAGGCTGCTCCGCGCCGGGTACGACGAAGCCGGAGCCCCGAACTGCTGAACTCCGGCTTCGTCGACGTGGTCGGGCTAGCGGGATTTGAACCCACGACCTCTTGACCCCCAGGCGTCCAGACCGTTCATACTTCTCCGAAAATGCGACGTGACGGCGTAGCCGAGCTCCAGATGCTCGGCCGCGTAGTCGGCCGGGATCACGACGGAGCCACCTCGCTTCCGGCCAGCACGGCGGAGGGCGAGGGAGTCGTCGTCGCGGACGTCGGTGACCGTCCACCTGTTGCTGTTGCTGACCCAGCCACGCCCGGAGCGCAGGCGCCGGTCGTTGTGTCGGGTGATGACGGTGTCCCCGGCGGCGGCGCGGGTGCCGTCGTGCAGTTCGACTTCGCGGAGGGCGTTCACGATGCCGTCAAGGATCAGCTCGGCGCGGGCTCGCCGGTTGAGGGCGAGCACGGCTTCGTTGGAGTCGGCCACGAGCACCGCCGCCCGCCCGGCCAGCGTGTCGGCGCGCCACGCCCGGTAGGCGACTTCGACCATCGCCTCGCTGTCGCCTTCGGCGATGCGGCCGTGGTCCGCGTAGGCGTTGATGACGCTGGTGTCGCCGTGGCGCAGGCCGAGGGAGGCAGTCTTCTCCCAGGCGTGGGCGAGGCGGTGCACGGCGGTGAGCTCGGGGGCGTCATCCCGGTCGTGGACGAGCATCGCGTAGGCGCCGGCCGCGGTCGGCAACTGGAGCTGAGCGTAGTCCCCGACGACCAACGTCTTCGCCCCGGCCGCGGTGGCGAGGGCGGTGATGCGGTCGAGGGCGAGGGTGCCGGCCATCGACGCCTCATCGACGATGACGAGCTGCCCCCGGCGGAACGTGGCCCCGGTGCGGTCGTGGGTGTCCAGCCACTTCGCCGTGTTCTCGGCGGCAATCCCGAGGTCGTCGGCGAGGACGTGCGCCGCGACCGCGGACGGAGCGAGGCCGACGACAGAGCCTCGGCCGTGCTCGTGCTCCCACGCTCGGCGCAGCGCGTTCATCGCCGTCGTCTTCCCAGCCCCGGCCGGCCCTACGAGCACGTCGATCATCCGGCCTGACAGCGCGATCCTCGCCAACGCGTCCGCCTGGTCCGGGCCGAGGGTGCGGCCCTCCCGGTCGGGCCGGGCCGTGATCCGCTCTACCGTCGCCAACGGCACGGTCGGGCCGGTAGTGGTGCGGGCGCGCTCGAGGAGGCGGTCTTCGGCCGCCAGCAGAACCTCGGAGGAGAACACGGCCGAGTGCTTCGGCCGGAACACTGATGTGCCATCCGGGCGGCGGAACGCCGCGGGGCTCGAAGCGAGCTCGGGCGGGGTCAGCCGCAGCGACACGGACTCGGCGGCGTCGACCACGAGGCCGACGATCGCTTCCCGGTCTTCGGTGGAGGCGAACCTGTAGCCGGTGGTCTGCCGGGCGGCCTCGGCCATCAGGTTCTGAGCCGCCCCCTTCATTCGGTCCGGACGTTCTGTGAGTCGCCGGTTTCCATTTGATGGGTGCACTGCCGAGCGTACTCGGCTGGGGTTAGGTAGCCGAGCGAGGAGTGCCGGCGGTGGTGGTTGTACTCGTCCTTCCAGTCGCCGATGATGACCTGTGCGTGCAGCAGCGAGTAGAAGCTGTTGATGTTGAGGCACTCGTCGCGGATCCGGCTGTTGAACGACTCGACGTACCCGTTGCGCCACGGCGAGCCCGGAGGGATGTAGGACAGGCCGGTGCGGGTGCCGGCCCAGTCGGCCATCGCCTCGCTGATGAACTCCGGCCCGTTGTCCGACCTGAGCACCGCCGGGGCGCCCCGGGCGGCGACGAGGTCCTCGAGGTGGGCGGTGAGTCGGTCGGCGGTAATCGAGCGCTCCACGAGCCCGCCGCGGACGACCTGCTCGGGGGTGTGACGCTTCCTGCTGTTCGTCATGATCTGACCAGTCTCCCTGCCCGCGACCGCGGGCAACAGGACGACTCTCATAACGACTGGACCTACGAAACGGGGTCAGCCCAGGGGAGACCTTTGCGTGGTGCGCCATCTCGCTGCCCTGGTCCCTTACCAGCGAGGTCTGCATCATCCGGGGCAGCTCGGTGAAGTACTCGATCACCGCGTCCGCGGGGGCCCTCGGCGTGTTTCGAGGGCAGGGCGAGCGGGCCGGTGAACCCGCTCATCCGCTCCACCAGCGTCGCCGCGCACGAGGACCCGTTCTTCCCGATGATCAGGTCGCCCTCCCAGTGCCCGGGTACCCGCCGCTTCGCCGCGTCCTCGCCACGCTCCGCGATCGGGACCATCCCCACGATCGGCCCGCCTCGGGAGCGGCCGTGCGTGCGGGGCCGGCGCTTGGTCCGTTTGGACTGCAAGAAGATCCCACGCTTGGCGAGTTCTCCGCGGGGGATCGCGTAGATGTACTGGTAGATCGCTTCTCCGCTGACGGTGCGGCCCTGAGCGTCGGGAGAGTTCGCCATGCGTTCAACGGTCGGGTCTGCGGCCTCCAGACGCAAGCGACCCGCGATCTCGTTCGGCATCCATGACGCTGCGAGGTCGGCGTTGACGCGGGCCTCGAGTACCGGGTCCTTTGCCACTTTCCGGACCTGTGGGCGAGAGCGCTGGCGTTGCGCTTTCACGTCCGCGGTCACGGCTTGATAGCCGCGCGTCTTCGTCGAGTTCGGTCGAAGCTCTCTGGAGACCACCGAAGGGCATCTACCCAGGTGAGACGCGATCTTCCGGACTCCCCACCCGGCCTTCGATCCCGTCGAGATCTCCATCCGCTCCGTGAACGTGAGTCGCCGCCGCACCATCCCAGGCCTCCTCGCCTCGAGCCCCCACCGACCGGGAGTGTTGCTACGACGCTATGACACCACCAACCGACAGTCATCTCTTGCCGATTTACATCCAGCCGACGACCTGAATGAAGCCAGCAGCCGAATGCACTCGACGGTCTACGTCGAAGTCGTGGTCTGGTCCAGGTCTCGGCGTCCCTTGCGGAGCCCGATTTCGTAGGCTGTAAAGGAAATGAGCGTCAGTGCGATTAACGGCAGCACGAACCACGCCATGGCTACGGTGAATCCCTCCAGTGCATCGTGCGCTGTGGCAGCCAGCACAAGGTATCCGGTGTAGGCGGCGTACAAAACCACGAACAAGCCGCCCTCCCAACGCGCCACCGCGAAGCCCGTGAACGCGATCGGCAGTAGTGCCACTGCGGCCGCCAGCATTACTGGGATATCGAAGGCCACTGCGGCGCCGGATACGGGAATGCCCTCAAGAGAGATGAGCGCGGTTAGTCCTAGCACTACCCCTATGTTGAAGATATTGCTGCCGACCACGTTGCCCACCGCTAGGTCGCGTTCACCGCGACGCACGGCAATGATGGACGTCGCCAGCTCGGGCAGCGATGTCCCGACAGCCACAACGGTCAGTCCGACCACGAGGCTGCTTACGCCCAACGTGGTGGCTATGTTCACTGCTCCTTCCACGAGCAGCGTGGCACCGGCGACCAGCAACGCGACCCCCAGCAGCACAAAGAAGAGCGACCTGCTGACCGAGGCGCCTAGCGCAGCCCCTTCCTCGTCGGCTGGATCGACGGTTGCCGAATCTCCTGTCCCTTCCCGGGCATTCACCGCGGTCTTGGCGTCCCGCCGACTAATCACCACGGACATTATGGTGTGGACCACCACACCGAAAAATAGTATCAGCCCGTCCACCGCACTGATCCTCCCATCCAGGGACACAAGGAGCAGTAGAACTGACAAGACGACCATCAGGGGCAGGTCAAAGCGGATCAGCCTCCGCTTTACAGCGAGGGGAACGACCAGCGCGGACAGTCCCAGGATGAGCAGGACATTAATGATGTTGCTGCCAACCGCATTGCCCACGGCAAGCCCCGGTTCATCACGCAGTACAGCACCGACGCTCACTGCGAACTCGGGTGCCGACGTCGCCGCTGACACTACGGTGAGACCGATCACCAATGACGAAATCCCGAAACGTCCGGCCAGTGCTGACGCCCCACGCACCAGAAATTCCCCACCCAAGACCAGCAGCACCAGTCCGGCCACGATCCGTCCAATATCAAGCGCATCCATGAGTAGGAGTGTACGGACCACAGTTCAGGCCCTGCCACGAGCACCCGCTGACCTCGAGATTTCACTGGGGTGTGGTCTCGACGGGTGGGCGTCATAGAGAAAGGTGCTCCTGGCCTGGGATGATACGGGGTGTCGAGTCTCGTAATCCCTGGCCGGAAGGAGCACCTTTCAGGTGTCCCACCCTACCGTGTTCTTCTACCCCCGCCCGCGTGTGGACGTCGCTGAGGTCCCGGCGGCCTCGCATGCGGGCGCGGTGCTGCTGACCGACACGATCCACGCCACCGGCCTCGCCTCTTCGCTGCGTGAAGCGTTGGGTTCATGGACGAAACCGCTGGCCGAGCATCACGCCTCCAAGGTCCTGCTGGACCTCGCGATGACTCTCGCGGTGGGCGGGGAGGTCGCCCGTGACACCGACCTGCTGCGGTGCGAGCCGGGCCTGTTCGGTGACGTCGCCTCGGCCCCAACGATCTCCCGCACGCTCACCACCCTCGCTGAGGACGCGCCCGCCGTGATGACCGCGATCGCCAGGGCTCGCAGGACCGCGCGCGAGCAGGCCTGGGCCCTGGCCGGCGAGCATTCCCCGGCCGAGGGGACGAGCGCGAAGACCCCGCTGGTCATCGACCTCGACGCCACCCTGATCAACGTCCACAGTGAGAAGGAGCAAGCCGCCCCGACGTTCAAACGCGGCTTCGGCTACCACCCTCTGTACGCGTTCCTGGACCACGGCAGCGAAGGAACCGGGGAACCGCTCGCGATCCACCTTCGCCCCGGCAACGCGGGCTCGAACACCGCCAGCGATCACATCGCCGTCACCCGTCTGGCCCTTGCGCAGCTCCCACCGGCCCTGCTGGGCCGGGGCGGGCGGGGATCGAAAAAGGTCCTGATTCGCACCGACGGGGCCGGCGGCCCCAAGGACTTCGCGGGCTGGCTGGAGCGGCAGCGTCTGGCCTACTCAGTCGGGTTCACCCTCCCCGCGAACACTCCTGACCTGTTGGAACGTATTGATGAGGCGAAGGCGTGGACTCCTGCCTACGACACCGACACCGAAGGGATCCGCGATGGGGCATGGGTCGCGGAACTGACCGGACTACTGGACCTGCCCGGGTGGCCCCCGGAATGCGGGTAACCGTAAGGAAGGAACGCCCCCACCCCGGAGTGCAGCTACGGATCACCGATCACAAAGGGATGCGGATCACTGCGTTCGCGACCAACGCCCCACGCGGCCAGCTTCCAGTGCTGGAGCTGCGTCACCGCCGCCGCGCGCGCTGCGAGGACCGGATCCGCAACGCCAAGGACATGGGCCTGATGAAGTTCCCGCTGCAGGGATTCGCGCAGAACCAGGTCTGGTGCCAGATCGTCCAGCTCGCCGGCGTCATCGTCGCCTGGATGCAGGCCATCGCGCTGGCCGGCCATGATGCACGTCGCTGGGAGCCCAAACGGTTTCGCGCACGGTTGTTCGAGATCCCCGCGACCATCGTGCGCCGCTGTCGGCACAAGATCCTGCATTCGAGGCTCATCGCATTTGAGGGTGTAGCAAGGGTCTGAAGCCGCCTGATTCGAGGAGGCTGCGGGCGATGTAGTTGGTGAGGTTGCGGAAGCCGAGGGCGGAGCCGCGCAGGTGTTCGAGCCGGCCGTTGATCGCCTCCGTCGGACCGTTGCTGGTGCCCAGTCGCTCGAAGAACGCCAGCACGTCGGCGGCGCGTTTGGTCAGTGTCCGGCCGAGCTTGCCCAGTTCCTCGAGGGTGTCGGGGACCTTCTTGCTCAGCGCCGCGATCACCTTCTCCATCTTGGCCTTAGCCTTTGCGCGGTCGAATTCTCGATACGCGGCGACCATGGCCTGGTAGATCTCCCAGGCCGCTTCGACCGCGGCGTGCTTCTCGTGGGCGAAGAGGACGCTGAGGTGTTCTTTTTGGCGGTCGGTCAGCAGGCTCATCCCGGTGTGGAGGGTGCGGCGCAGTTCGGCGCAGTTGCGTCCGGCAGAGTGGTGTACGAATCCCGCAGCACGTTGACTCCGGTTGGCGTGTCGACCGCGAAGTAGAAGCGGTCACCGCGGGAGGCTTTCGAGGAAACTCTCACATCCCACTCGAAAGGGACACCCGCGATGACCGCTCCCCACGATATCGACCCCCAGGCGTTTCTGTCCGATCTGCTCACCCAGGCCTCGCCGGACTTGATGCGTCAGATGCTCACCACCTTCATCAATGCCCTGCTGTCGGCCGAGGCTGACAGCGTGTGCGGCGCCGCCTACGGCGCCCGCTCGGATGAGCGCACCAACCGGCGTAACGGCTACCGGCACCGGGACCTGGACACCCGCGCCGGCACCATCGACGTCGCGATCCCGAAACTGCGCGAAGGCACCTACTTTCCCGACTGGCTCCTGGAGCGGCGCCGCCGCGCCGAGGCAGCGCTGACCACGGTGGTCGCCACCTGCTACCTGCTCGGCGTCTCCACCCGCCGGATGGACAAACTGGTGCAGACTCGGCATCACGGGCCTGTCGAAATCGCAGGTCTCAGAGATGAGTAAAGACCTGGATGCGCAGGTCGAAGCGTTCCGCACCCGGCCGCTCGATGCTGGGCCGTATCGGTTTGTCGCCGCCGACGCGCTCGTGCTCAAAGTGCGTGAACACGGCCGGGTCGTCAAGGTCGCCGCCATGGTCGCCACCGGCATCAACAACGACGGCTACCGCGAGATCCTCGGCCTGCAACTGGGCACCGCGGAGACCAGGGAGGGGTGGCTCGGGTTCTTCCGTGATCTGGCTGCCCGCGGCCTGTCGGGGGTGGAGCTGATCACCTCCGATGCCCATGCCGGGCTGGTCGAAGCGGCCGGGGCGGTGTTCGGGACGGCGCAGTGGCAGCGCTGCCGCACCCACTACGCGGCCAACCTGATGGCGGTGTGCCCGAAGTCGCAGTGGCCCGCGGTGAAAGCGCTGCTGCACAGCGTCTACACCCAGCCCGACGTCGAGGCGGTGATCGCCCAGTACGAGCACATGATCGACAGCCTGGCCACCCATCTGCCGGCCGCTGCCGAGCACCTCGAGGGCGCCCGCGATGAGGTGCTCACGTTCACGAAGTTCCCGAAGGAGGTGTGGAAGAAGATCTGGTCGAACAACCCGAACGAACGGCTCAACAAGGAGATCCGGAGACGCACCGACGTCGTCGGCATCTTCCCCAGCCGAGTCGCGGTGATTAGACTCCTCGGCGCGGTGCTGGCCGAGCAGCACGACGAATGGACCGAATCACGGCGCTACATGAGCCTGGAATTGCTGACCGCGACCGACACGATGCTCGCCGAAGCAGCCGCGAAAGCCGCGGCTGAACAAGCCGCCCTACAGGTCAGCGACACCATGACCGACGACCCCGGCCACGCGGCACTCGCCGCCTGACAACCCACCCGACCACGAGGAACCCGACAAAGCCTCGATACACCACTCAAAAGGACTTGACCATGGCTATGCCCGAGACCGACCTGCTGCGCATCGGCCGCTGGTGCCGTGAACGCGTGCCCGAGCACCTGTGGGATCAGGTGAGAGTAGAAGCCGAGATCGCCGACCGGCACGTCACGATCATCGAGACGCGGCCGCCGTGGGACGGGCAGGGCGACTGGACGCGGTTCCCGGTCGCGCGCCTGCGATACACCGTCAAGACCGGCCAGTGGAGCATCTACTGGCGTGACCGGCACATGAAGTTCCACGAGTACACGAAGAGGCGCCCGACGAAGAACGTCCAGAGTCTGCTCGACTACATCGGCAGCCACCAGGATCCGATCTTCTGGGGCTGAGAGCTCCCACGGCCGTGTCGGTACTCACCGCTACGGTCGGGAGTATGAGCGAAGAGCAATGGGATGAAGCGGCCTTCCGCGCATCGATCCCGGCCGCGCGCGAGAAGGTTGAGTTTGCCGCAAGGTTCTGCGAGATCGGCCCCTCACAGCCCCGCTGGGATAGTCACCGTCCCGTCGTCGAGTTGATCTTCTACCTCTGCAAGCTCGACTACGACATCAAGGTGCTCCTGCTGCCTTCCTGACCGATTGAAGCGCCCTGGGTTTGTTGGAGACTCCTGACCTTGGAAACGAGGATGGAGTTATGCCGAAAGAGCAGACAGCGGGGAAGCCGACGACGCGTCGGTATTCGCCGGAGGAGAAGGCCGCGGCGGTCCGGATGGTGAGGACGCTGCGTGCCGAGCTGGGGACCGAGCATGGGACCGTCAATCGGGTCGCGACGCAGCTCGGGTACGGGGTCGAGTCCGTGCGGATGTGGGTCAAGCAAGCCGACATCGACGACGGCGTCACCTCTGGCGTGAGCAGCGCTGAGGCGCGGCGGGTGCGTGAACTGGAGCAGGAAGTCCGGGAGTTGCGGCGGGCCAACGAGGTCCTCAAGCGTGCTGCGTCTTTCTTCGGGGCGGAGCTCGACCGCCACTACCGGAAGTAGTCGCGTTCATCGACGCGAACAAGGATGACCTGGTCGACGCTCGCCGGCTCGGAGTCGAGCTCATCTGCAGGCTGCTGCAGGTGGCTCCGAGCAGCTACTACGCCGCCAAGACCCGCGCCCCCTCGGCTCGCGCGGTGCGGGACGAGGAGCTGATCCCGCAGCTGGTCGAGCTCTAGGAGACGAACTACCGCGTCTATGGAATCCGCAAGCTCTGGAAAGCCGCCGGCCGGGCGGGGATCATGATCGGCCGAGATCAGACGGGCCGGCTCATGCGCGCCGCAGGGATTAAGGGCGCGACCAGGTCGAAGCGGGTGAAGACGACCCGGCCAGATCCGACCGCGGCGCGGCACCCGGACCTCGTGAAGCGGGAGTTCACCGCGCCTGCCCCGAACCGGCTCTGGGTCACCGACCTGACGTTCGTGCCGACGTGGGCCGGCGTCGCGTACGTCTGCTTCATCGTCGACGCGTTCTCCCGGATGATCGTCGGGTGGCGGTGCGCGTCACACATGCGCACCGAGATGGTCCTCGACGCGATCGAGATGGCCCGCTGGTCCCGCGGCGCTCGCCACGAGGACCTGCGCTGCCACAGCGACGCGGGGTCTCAATTCACCTCCATTCGCTACGGCGAACGCCTCGCCGAGATCGGAGCGACACCGTCGATCGGGACCGTCGGGGACAGCTATGACTGTCAGTCTCTGAGGGCCGGATTCCGCGAGGATGAGGAAGTCCTGGCCGTGGTGCTCTGACCCATCTCTACGATTGACCCACATGGTGTCTTGGCGTTGATCTGTCGGGCCCGCGGCCGGGCACGTACGACCACTGCCGCCGGTCCGGGCGTGACCTGATAGGAGCCTGGAGCATTTTCGTGACCGTGTCCCCGTGACAGTCCTGTCCGCCCACCGGCGTCGGTGCCGCCCCCGCACCCGTAGCCGAAGGACAGCCTCGTATATGAGCCAGATCGCCCCCACCCGTTCCGGTCACGTCGTGATCGGCGTGGACACCCACAAGCACATCCACGTGGCCGCCGTCATGGACTCGATCGGTGGGATTCTCGCGACCGGCACGATCGCCACCGACCGTGCCGGTTACCAGCAGCTACTGGACTGGGCCGCGGACTACGGCACCATCATCGCGTTCGGCATCGAGGGCACAGGCTCCTACGGGGCTGGTCTGGCCTCGTACATCCGTCGCCAGGGGCACAAGGTCGTGGAAGTCTCGCGCCCAGACCGACGCCTGCGTCGGTTGAACGGGAAGTCCGACACCTTGGACGCTGAGAACGCGGCCCGCGCAGTCCTCGCGGGTTTCGCCACCGCCACGCCCAAGAGCGCCGATGGGAGCGTGGAAATGATCCGTCAGCTCAAAGTCGCTCACGACACTGCGGTCAAAGACCGCTCTGCAGCGATGATCACGTTGAAGGCGATGCTCGTGCACGCCGAAGAGAATCTACGCAAGGTACTGCAGGGGAAGACGCAGAAGATGATCGCCCGCCACTGCGCTTCCCTGCGCCCCCGCGCGCTGAGCACGCCGGAGGAGGCCAATCGTCATGTGCTCCGGTCGCTGGCCAGGCGGTGGCTGTCGTTAAACGAGGAGATCCTCGAGCTCGAGGCCATGATCAAGGGGCTCGTGATCGCGCGTGCGCCGCACCTGCTCGACCAGTTCGGGATCGGCGTGGACACGGCAGCGGAGATCCTAATCGTGGCCGGGGACAATCCCGAACGGATCAAGAGCGAGGCAGCATTCGCCAAGCTCGCCGGCATCAGCCCCGTGCCTACAGGCTCAGGGATGAGCAGCGGAAAACATCGGATCAATCATGGCGGTCACCGTCAGCTGAACGCAGCCATCTACAGGACAGTCATCGTGCGGATGCGCTTCCATGAGCCCACGATCGCCTACGTGGCACGACGCACCGCGGAGGGCAAGTCCAAGCGAGACATCATTCGCTGCCTCAAGAGGTACGTGATCCGCGAGGTCTACCACCTCGTGAAGACCAACCCTCGCACCGGTCAGATCGCGAGTTGACAACTATAGGAGCATCAACGCCCTGGCCGAGACCGTGAACGGCTATTACAAGGCCGAGCACGTCCGCGGACCCGCACGGCCAGGTCCCTGGCGGACGGTCGAGGACCTCGAGCTCGCGACCCTCGGGTGGGTGTCCTGGCACAACACGCAACGCCTCCACGGCTACCTCGGCGACGTCCCACCCGCCGAGTTCGAGGACACGTTCTATGCTGTCGAAGCCGGCCGCGAACAGCTGGTCGGAATCAAATAGCGCGAGTCTCCATCAGACCCAGGGGGCTTCAGGGCCAACGCTCTGGTCACCGACGAGATCGATTTTGGATCGAGCCGCTCGGCCACTGAGGAAGTTCTGAATTCCCGGGGATATAAGTCGAGCCGAACGCCGAACCGTAGGGTCTGTCTCGATCAGTTTGTGCTAAGGAATATGTCAGGCACGGAAAGAGGCCCAGGCGCTCCCCTCGAGGGAGTACCTGGGCCTCATTCCATTTTCCCTCGTCAGATGCGGACTCTGACCCGTGGGAACGTGGTCGGGCTAGCGGGATTTGAACCCACGACCTCTTGACCCCCAGTCAAGCGCGCTACCAAGCTGCGCCATAGCCCGTGGCGAATCGCGGTCATCCGCGCTTCGGCACCCGATGAGCATACCCCACCGGCACCGCCGGGCGCGAATCGGAAGCGGGCCTGCCAGGTCGTCGTTGTCAGGGGCAAACCGCGCGACACCCCCGAAACGTGAACAAGGGGCCCACGTCCTCTTCACAGACGTGAACCCCTCATCCCTTGACCGAGGGCCACCCGACCGAGAGTCCCCCAGCGACCGCGGCCCCGGCGTACCGGTGGGCCTGGCGGTCTGCACGAACCCTCTCATGACTGAGGGTGCAGTCGTGCACGGGTGAAGCGTAACACGTCGAGCCGCTCCGATCCGCCGTTCCGGGCGGGTCGAAGAGGCGTGTCGGGGGGCTCACGGATCCCCGTCGCAGGATCAGTACGTGAAGGTCCGGTCCCCCACGCGGAATTCGACATCCTTCAGGTCCGGGATGGCGTTGCGCGCCCGCTCCGCCGCCTCCCGCATCGTGTCCTCGAGGACCTGGGGATCGGCATCGAGCAAAGACTGGCCGTACTCGATGACCACCTTTCCGTCCTCCCGGAGCGCCTCGACGTCGACGATGTCCGAACCGGAGGGCAGGGATCGCGTCAGGTCCTCGACGACCTCGGCGGCGCGCTGGTCCGCCTCTGCGAGGGCGCCCTCGGCCTCCTGGCGCAGCTGCCCCAGGTCCACGCGGTCCGAGGCGTCCGCCTCCAGCTCGCTGATCCGGTCCTCGGCCTGGGCGAGCCGGTCCTCCGCGCTCTGCAGCGCGGCCCGGGTCTCGCCGTCGTCGACCGCGCAGCCGGATGCGGCCAGCGCGAGCGCGGCCAGGGTGGCCAGGGACAGGGCGGCGGGGCGACGTCGGATGAGGCTCATGCCCTCAGGCTACGAGGCGAAGGTGGACGAACGGTGGGAGCTTGCCGGGACGACGACGTCCCCCGGCACGGCAGGCCGAGGGACGTCGTCGGGGCAGAGCCGGATCAGCGGCGGCGACCGCGCTTCTCGCGCACGCGCATCCCGATCTCGAGGGGCGTGCCCTCGAACCCGAACGTCTCGCGCAGGCGGCGCACGATGAACCGGCGGTAGCCGGGGTCCAGGAACCCGGTGGTGAACAGCACGAACTTGGGCGGCCGGCTCGAGACCTGGGTCGCGAACAGGATGCGGGGCTGCTTGCCGCCGCGCAGCGGGTGCGGGTGGGCCGCCACGAGCTCGCCGAGGAACGCGTTGAGCTTGCCCGTGGGGATGCGGGTGTCCCACGAGTCCAGGGCGAGGTCCAGCGCGGGGACGAGACGGTCCTTGTGCCAGCCGGTCTTCGCGGAGATGTTCACGCGCGGCGCCCAGGCGACGTGCGCCAGGTCCCGGTCGATCTCCTTGGCCAGCTGGTGCCGGCGGTCCTCATCCACCTGGTCCCACTTGTTGAACGCGATCACGAGGGCACGCCCGGAGTCCAGCACCATCTGGAGGATGCGCACATCCTGCTCCGAGATCACGTGCGGCGCCTCGAGCAGCACCACGGCCACCTCGGCGCGGTCCAGGGCGGAGGCCGTGCGCAGCGACGCGTAGTAGTCGGCGCCGTGGGCCATGTGCTGCCGTCGACGGATGCCGGCGGTGTCCACGAAGCGCCACAGGCGTCCGCCGAGCTCCACGAGCTCGTCCACGGGGTCGCGCGTGGTGCCGGCCAGGTCGTCCACCACCACGCGGTCCGAGCCGGCCAGCTTGTTCAGCAGCGAGGACTTGCCCACGTTCGGCCGGCCCACGAGGGCGATCCGGCGCGGGCCGCCGCGCGGCACGAGACCTCCGTGGGCGGACTCCTCCGGCAGCGCCTCGAGCGCGGCGTCCAACAGGTCCGCGACGCCGCGGCCGTGCACCGCGGACACCGGGTACGGGTAGCCGAAGCCGAGCGACCACAGGGTGGCGGCGTCGGCCTCCTGGACCATGTCGTCCACCTTGTTGGCGGCCACGATCACGGGGCGGTCCTTGCGGCGCAGCATCGAGACCACGGCCTCGTCCGTGGCCGTCATGCCGACGGTGGCGTCCACCACGAACACGACGGCGTCCGCCACGTCCACGGCCAGCTCGGCCTGCTCGGCCACGCGACGGTGGATGCCCTTGGCGTCGTGCTCCCAGCCGCCGGTGTCCACCACGGTGAACTCGCGGCCGTTCCACTCGGCGTCGTAGGAGACGCGGTCGCGCGTCACGCCGGGCACGTCCTCCACGACGGCCTCACGACGGCCGATGATGCGGTTGACGAGCGTGGACTTGCCGACGTTCGGCCGGCCCACGACGGCCAGCACGGGCGGCACGGGCGCGTCGACGTCCTCGTCCGGCCCGAGCTGCCACGCGTCGAGGAGGGCGGCGTCGTCCTCCTCGAGCTCATAGTCGGCCAGGCCGGCGCGCAACGACGCGGCACGCGCCTCGGCCTCCTCCTCGGTCATGGCGGCGAGCCGCTCGGCCACCTGATCGTCGCCGGCGGGGACGAACTCGTCCTCACCGGAGCGGTGCTGGGGGTTCTCGGTCATCGTCGGCCTCCCTTCACGGCCGGGATGCCGGCCTGGTCCTCGACGGCGGCCAGGACGGCCGCCACGGTCTGCTCGAAGTCGAGCTCGGTGGAGTCCACGAGCGCCACCCCGTCGGCGGGGCGGTCGAACGTGGACACGGTGGCGTCGCGGGCGTCGCGCCCGGCCACCTGACGGTGCAGCGTGCCGGCGTCGACGCCGGTCTCCCCCGCCGCGGCCAGCTGGCCCGAGCGGCGGGCGGTGCGCACGGCCTCGGACGCCGTGAGCAGCACGCGCGCGTGGGCGTCCGGGGCCACCACCGTGGTGATGTCGCGGCCCTCGGCGACCATCCGGCCCGCGGCGGCGATCGCCGCCCGCTGGCGACGGTGCAGCTCCTCGCGCACCGGGATCACCACGGCGACGGTGGAGACCGTGTCCGTGACCTCGGGGCCGCGGATCGCCTCGGTGACGTCCGTGCCGCCGACCCGCACGGCCTCGACGTCCGGGTCGGTGGACTGGTCCAGGTCCATGGCGACGGCGGCCGCCGCCACGGCCTCCGCATCGGCCAGGTCGACGCCCTCGTTCAGGCAGTGCCACGCCACGGCGCGGTACATGGCGCCGGTGTCCAGGTACGCGGCGCCGAGACGCCGGGCCACGGCCTTGGACACGGACGACTTGCCCGAGCCCGAGGGGCCGTCCACCGCCACCACGAGCGGCGCGGGTGCGACGTCGTCGCGGGTGTGCTCGGTCATCTCAGACCACCTTCCATCCGGCGGCGGTCAGCGCCGCCACGAGTTCGTCCCTGCGGCCGGGCAGCACGGAGATCTCCACCATGCCGACCCGGTGGCCCGAGGCGTGCTCGAGCCGCAGGTCCTCCACGTTCACGTCCGTGCGGCCGACCTCGTCGAGGAGGGCCGCGATCTGCCCGGGGGCGTCGTCCACGATCACCGTGACCACCGCGAACGCCTGCGGCGGCGCCCCGTGCTTGCCGGGCACCCGTGCCCGACCGGCGTTGCCCTCGGCGATCAGCTGCGCCATGTCCAGCCGCGCCCCGGGGGCGGAGGGGTCCTCCAGGGTGCGGATCAGCCGGTCCAGGTCCGCCCGCAGCCCGTGCAGCGCCGGCACGATCCGCCCGGCGTTGCCGGAGAGGATCTGCACCCACAGCTGCGGGTCCGACGCTGCGATCCGGGTGGTGTCCCGCAGCCCGTTGCCGGCCAGGGCGAGCGCCTGGTCCGGGGTGTCCTGCAGGCGGGAGGCCACGAGCGAGGCGGCGATCTGCGGCAGGTGCGAGATCAGCGCGACCGATTCGTCGTGGGCGCGGGCCGCCATCCGGTACGGGGTGGCCTGCAGCGTCAGCGCGAGCGCCCGACCGGCCGCGAGGGCGCCCGGGTGCGTCGTGTCCGTCGGGCACAGCACCCACGGCGCCTGCGTGAACAGGGTGCCGCGGGCCGCCACGGGACCGGACCGCTCGGAGCCGGCCATCGGGTGCGTCCCGAGGTACCGGTCGGCGTCCTGCGGGGCCAGGCGGCCGTCGTCGACGGCAGCGCGCACGCCCGCGGCGACCGCCTCCTTCACCGAGGCGATGTCCACCACCACGGCCGCGGGCCAGCGGCGCAGCGAGTCGACCACGACGTCGGCGGTCACGTCCGGCGGCGCGGCCACGACGACGAGTCCCGGGGCGACGTCGAGGTCGTCGCCCTCGGCGTCCAGGCGGGCGGGGCGTCCGGCGCGGATGTCCGCGGCCACGGCCAGGGCGGCGGGCGAGGGGTCGTGCAGGCGCACGTCCACACCGGCCGCGCTCAGCCCGATGCCGATCGAGGCGCCCAGCAGACCGGTCCCCCGGACGAGCACGGGCTGCGGGATCCCGGCCGGGCCGTCACCGAGCTTGGCGGCGGACTCGGCGGGCGCGCTCACAGGCCGACCAGGGCCTTGAGGTGGCCCAGCTCCTGCGCGTTGAGCGCGCGGACGGTGCCCTGCTTCTGGTCGCCCAGCAGGATGGGGCCCACCTTGACGCGGACGAGCCGCTCGACCGGGTGGCCGATCTCCTGGAACATGCGACGCACGATGCGGTTCTTGCCCGAGTGCAGCACGACCTCGACGAGCACGTGGCCCGGCGTCGAGTCGACGAGCTTGAACGAGTCGACCTGCGCCACGCCGTCCTCCAGTTCCACGCCCTCGCGCAGCCGGTTGGAGACGCCCTTGGCCAGCGGGCCGCGGGTCTGCACGACGTAGGTCTTGGGGACCTCGTAGCTGGGGTGGGTGAGGCGGTTGGCCAGCTCACCGTCGTTGGTGAGGATGAGCAGGCCCTCGGTCTCGTTGTCCAGACGGCCCACGTGGAACAGGTGCTCCTGCCCGGGCTTGAGGTAGGTGGCGATCGAGGGCCGGCCCTCCGGGTCCACCATCGTGGAGATCACGCCGCGGGGCTTGTTGAAGACGAAGTACTGCTTGGTCACGTCCGTCTGCACGGAGATGCCGTCCACCCGGATCACGGCCCGGGCCGGGTCCACGCGCACGCCGGGCTCGGTGACGACGACGCCGTCCACCTCCACACGGCCCTCCGCGATGAGGTCCTCGCTCACGCGCCGGGACGCCACACCCGCCGCGGCCAGCACCTTCTGCAGGCGCTCGCCCGACTCGTCGTGGATGCGGTCGAGGTGGGCGGCCTTGGCCCGGGCGGCGCCGGCGCCGCGGCCGCGGCGGCCGCGGGTGCGCGGCACGGCGTCCTCGTCGAAGGGGGCCTCCTCACGGGGGGCGGCGGCGCCGCGGCGGGCACCGATCTGTCGCTGGAAATCGCGCTCCTGGAACGGGCCGCCCCGTCGACCGACGGCGGGGGTGCGTCCGGAGCCTCGCGGCTTGCGGGAGTTCATGGGGAGGGCGTCCTTTCGGGTGCGCGTCAACGGCGCCGGTCGGGCCGGCGGCGGACGGGTCAGGGGGTGAGGGACGGCCCGGAGACGGACACGCCCGGCTCCATTCTCGCAGATCGACGGCGTCGCGTCTCCCGGCCACCGCTCCCCCGGCCGCGAGCGCGCAGAGAACCGGCCCGGTCCCGCGACGGGACCGGGCCGGCGTCGTCGGCGCTCAGCGGACGGTCACGGCGCGCCGCCGCGGCAGATCAGCTCGCGGGCGAGCTGCCGGTAGGCCTTGGCGCCGTCGTGGTTCTCGGCGAACAGGGTGATGGGCGTGGCCGCCACCGTGGCGTCGGCGAACTTGATGGACCGCTTGATGACGGTCTCGAACACGCGGTCCCCGAAGCCGGCCACCAGCGAGCCCACGACCTCCTTGGAGTGCAGGGTTCGCTGGTCGAACATCGTGGCCAGCACGCCGTCGATCTCCAGGTCCGGGTTGAGCCGGTCCTGCACCTTCTCGATCGTCTCGACGAGCAGGGCGACCGCGCGCAGCGCGAAGAACTCGGCGGTCAGCGGGATGATCACGCCGTGCGAGGCGGTCAGCGCGTTGACGGTCAGCAGGCCCAGCGAGGGCTGGCAGTCGATGAGGACCACGTCGTAGTCGTCGCGGACCTGGCGCAGCGCGCGCTCGAGGACCTGCTCGCGGGCCACCTCGTTGACGAGCTGCACCTCGGCCGCGGACAGGTCGATGTTGGCCGGCAGCAGGTCCATGTTCTCGAAGTCCGTGGACAGGATCGCGTCCTTCGCGGTCACGGACCGTTCCATGAGCACGTTGTACACCGTGGTGTCGAGCTCGTGCGGGTTCGCGCCCAGGCCGGCCGAGAGGGCGCCCTGCGGGTCGAAGTCCACCATGAGCACCCTGCGGCCGTAGCCCGCGAGCGCGGCGCCCAGGTTGATGGTGGAGGTCGTCTTCCCGACGCCGCCCTTCTGGTTCACCATCGAGATGATCCGCGCCGGGCCGTGCGAGGTCAGGGGTGCGGGCTCGGGGAAGTCGTGCTTGGGCCGGCCGGTGGGCCCGAGCACGGGCTCGCCGTGGATGGTCATCACGGGGATCGGTTCTCTCGAGGTCACGGCGGCGCCGGCTCCTTCCACGGTGGTCTGCACGCCCGGCCGCGGGCCGCGGCGCGCCGCGGCCGCCGTCGTCGGCGTGTCCGGATCTTCCCCCACCCTAGTGCCTGGCGTTCCCGGGACGACGGCGGCGCCGGGGACGGGCCGGTGTCCAGGCTCGTCCCCGGCGTCGCCGGTGGTCGACGGTGCGGCGTGCCGCGCGGGCCCGCCGCCTCCGTCAGCGGGCGGGGTTCCGGTCGCCGTCGGCGGCCATGGCGAAGTTCAGGCTGGAGTCGGGGTGACCCTCGTAGGCCTGCTCGGCGATCGTCGGGGACTGCTGCGGGTCGTGCGCGGCGCCGTCGTGGCCGGCCACGGTCGCCTCGTCGAACTGCAGCTCGCCGCTGAGGACGCGCCGGGCACGCTCGCCGTCGAGCTCGCCCACCCAGCGGCCGACGAGGAGCGTGGCCACGGCGTTGCCGGTGAAGTTGGTCAGGGCGCGGGCCTCGGACATGAACTTGTCGATGCCCACGATCACGCCCATGCCGCCGAGCAGCTCGGGTCGGTGCGCCTGCAGGCCGGCGGCGAGCGTGGCCATGCCCGCGCCGGTGACGCCGGCCGCGCCCTTCGAGGCGATGATCATGAAGACCAGCAGGCCGATCTGCTCGCCGAGGTTCATCTCCGCGCCCATCGCGTTGGAGACGAAGAGCGCGGCCATGGTCAGGTAGATGGCGGTGCCGTCCAGGTTGAAGGAGTAGCCGGTGGGCACGGTCACGCCCACGACGGACTTGTCCACGCCGGCGTGCTCCATCTTGGCGATCAGGCGGGGCAGGGCGGTCTCGGAGGAGCTGGTGGCGAAGATGAGCAGGTACTCCCGGCCCAGGTACTTCATGAGGGCCAGGATGCTCAGGCCGGTCACGACCTTCAGGACGGTGCCGAGCACCACCACGATGAAGGCGATGCAGGTCAGGTAGAAGGCGCCCATGAGCAGTGCCATGGCGCCGATCGGGGCGACCCACATCACCATCATGAGGATGCGGAACACGACGCCCTGGATCAGGGTGAGACCGCGCAGCAGCGGGGCGCCGGCCGGGCCCATCTGCTGCAGGGCGAAGCCCACGAGCAGGGCGATGAACAGGGTGGGCAGCACCGGCAGGGAGCCGGGGATGATGTCCAGCAGGAACTGGACGGTGCCGTCCGCCGCGGCCTGGGGCTTGTTCGGGTCGTAGGGCGTCAGCTTGAGGCCCTCGCCGGGGTGGATGAGGTTGCCGACGACGAGGCCGATGGCCAGCGCGAACGTGGACATCGCCATGAAGTAGACCAGGGCGATGCCGCCCACGCGGCCGACGGTCGCGGCCTTGGCGATCGAGCCGACGCCGAGGACGATCGTGCAGAAGATGACCGGGCCGATCATCATCTTGATGAGGGAGACGAAGCCGTCGCCCAGCGGCTTGAGGGACTTGCCGAACTCGGGGAAGAACAGGCCGACGGCGGCGCCCAGCACCACCGAGGCGATCACGGCGATGTACAGCCAGTGGGTGCGGTCCTTCTTCGTCGCCGGGGCCGGCGGGGCCGAGGTCTCGGCCGGTGGGGTGTGCGCCATCGGGCGTTCCGTTCTGTGCGGTGGTGGGGCGCCGCCGAGCGGTCCGCAACGGCGCGGGAGGGATGTGACCACTCTCGCGGCCCCGGGTGGTGTCGGTCACGATTGCGGTCATAGTGGTCACGGCGGCCGACGGACTGCAGGATCGTGGGGGTGGACCGGCGCGTCGCCGGCCCGAGGGAGGAGAGGCATGCGCCACCCGTGGTCGATCGCCCGGCGGATCGCCGTGGTCCACGTGGCGCTCGTGGCGGCCATCGCCCTGTTCAGCGTGTGGAGCGCCTACCTCCAGGCCCGCGAGGTGGCCCAGCGCGTCGAGGAGCGCCACGTCCAGGGCGTCACCACCCTCGTGGCGCGCGACCCCGCGCTCGTCTCGGCCCTGCGGGCCGGCGACGCCCCCGCCTTGCAGGCCGGGATCGACGGCTGGATCGCCGAGGCACAGGTCTCGTGGCTGACCGTGATGGACCCGGACGGGATGCGGTTGGCGAGCTGGCGCCCCGAGCAGGTCGGTGTCCGCTACCCGAAGCCGGTGGACGCCGTCGTCGCCGGGGACACCGTCGTGGAGCTCTCGAGCACCGGTGCGGCGGGCCGTTCGGTGCGCGCGCTCGCACCGGTCGTGGACCCGGAGGACGGCACCGTCCTGGGCGTGGTCACGACGGGCGTGCAGATCTCCGATGTCGCCATCATGGCCCAGGCCCAGATCCCCGGCATCCTGCTCGGCTCGGCCGCCGTGGCCGCCGTCGGCCTGCTCGTCGCCTGGCTCGTGGGCCGGTATCTGAACCGGGTGACGCTCGGACGCGGCCCCGAGCAGATCGCCGAGCAGTTCCTGCTGGCGGAGACGGCCATGGACTCGCTCGAGGCCGGCGTCGTGGTCCTCGCCCCGGACGGGCGGGCCCGCCTGCACAACGACGCCGCCGCGCGCCTGCTCGGCTGGGAGGGCGCGGGCGAGCCTCGACTGCCCACCGAGCTCTCCGCGGCCCTGCCGGGCGCGGTCAGCGGCGAGGCGAGCCTCGCCGCCGGCGGGCGGGTCCTCGTGGTGCAGCAGCGTGTCGTGCGGTCGCCCGGCCGTTCCGACCCCGGCGGGTCGGTCCCGCCGACGGCCCTCGCCGCGGCCGCCCGCGAGGGCGTGACCACCGCCCCGGCGGGATCGCGCGTGCTCGTCCTGCACGACCGCACCGACCTGCAGCGGCTCGGCGACGAGCTCACCGTGGCCCACACCCTGACCACGGCGCTGCGCGCGCAGACGCATGAGCACGCCAACCAGCTGCACACCGCCCTCGCCCTCGTCGAGTCGGGCCGGCTGGAGGCCGCCCGGGCCGTGCTGTCCCGCCGCGCCCCGGACGAGGAGGCCTCCGACGACGTCCTCGCCGCCCTGCTCGACGCGAAGGCCGCCCAGGCGCGTGAGCGGGGCGTGGCGCTGACCTGGTCCGCCGAGCTGACCGCGCCCGCCCCGCTGCGCCCGCTCGACCTGCTGACCGTGCTGGGCAACCTCGTGGACAACGCCCTCGACGCGGCCGCCGCACCCGACCTGTCCGCGGCAGACCGGTGGGTCGACGTCGAGGTGGTCTCGGACGCCGCGGGCCTGCTCGTGCAAGCTGGCCGACGGCGGCCCCGGACCCTCCGACGCGGACCGCGGCCGACTCTTCGACCGGGGCTGGTCGACGAAGCCCGTCGGCGCCGCCGGACGCGGCATGGGGCTGTGGCTGACGCGGCGGATCGCGGAGGAGGCCGGCGGGGTCGCGGACGTCGCGACCGACTCGGGCACCGTGTTCACCGTCGAGGTGCCCCGCGACCCCCGACCCCAGGAGGAGATATGACCGCCCGCCCGTACCGGGTGCTCGTCGTCGAGGACGAGCAGCTGACGGCCGAGACCTACGTGGCGCACCTGGACCGGCTGCCGGGCTTCGAGGTGGCCGCGGTGGCCGGCTCCCTGTTGGCCGCGCGGCAGGTCGCCGCGGCGGGCCTGCACGCGGACGGGCGCTTCCCGTTCGACGTCGTGCTGCTGGACATGAACCTGCCGGACGGGCACGGCCTGGACTTCCTGCACCAACTGCGCGCGGCCGGCTTCCACGGCGGGGTGCTGGCGCTCACCGCGGCCACCGACCTGCCGGTGGTGCGCCGCGCCGTCGCGTACGGCGTGACGCAGTACCTCGTGAAGCCGTTCGGGTTCGACGAGTTCGCGGATCGGCTGGGCGGGTTCCGCGCCGCCTCGGCGATGCTGGCCGGCGACGGCGCCCTCGACGGCCAGGAGCAGGTGGACGCCGTCTTCCGCGTCTCCCGCGAGCGGCGCGCCGAGGCCCTGCCCAAGGGGCTGACCGAGAGCACCCTGCGCGAGGTGGTGGAGCTGCTGGGGGCGGACCCGGAGACCGCCCTGAGCGCGGCCGAGGTGGGCGAGCGCCTGGGCATCTCCCGCGTGACGGCCCGGCGCTACCTCGAGCACCTCGAGCGGATCCGCCGGGTGCGGCGCTCGGCCCGGCACGGCGGCCGTGGCCGGCCCGAGCAGGAGTACCGCTGGGCCGGCCGCACGTGAGGGGGCTCAGCGGGCCGGGCGCAGCACCCCGGCCAGGGCCTCGAGCACGGCGGGGTCCTCAATGGTCGAGGGCACCGCGTACTCCTCGCCGTCGGCCATCTGCCGCATGGTCTTGCGCAGGATCTTGCCCGAGCGGGTCTTGGGCAGCGCGTCCACCACGACGACGTCGCGGAAGTCCGCCACCGGGCCCACCTCGCGGCGCACCGCCTGACGCAGCTCGTCCAGGAGCGCGGCCTCGGCCTCGGAGCCGGCCTCGGGCGTCTCGACGCCGGACTTGAGGACCACGTAGCCCGAGGGCCGCTGGCCCTTGAGCGGGTCCGCGATGCCGATCACGGCACATTCGGCCACCGCCGGGTGGGCGGCCAGGGCGGCCTCGAGGACGCCCGTGGACAGCCGGTGCCCGGAGACGTTGATGACGTCGTCGGTGCGGCCGAGCACGAACACGTAGCCGTCCTCGTCCACGACGCCGGAGTCACCGGTCGCGTAATGGCCGGGGAACGCGCTGAGGTAGGAGTCGATGTAGCGCTGGTCGTCGCCCCACAGGGTGGGCAGGGTGCCCGGGGGCAGCGGCAGCCGCAGGGCGATGTTGCCCTCGGTCCCGGCGGGCACGGGCTCGCCCAGGCCGTCCAGGACCACGAGATCGACGCCCGGCGAGGGCACCGAGGACGAGCCGATCTTCACCGGCAGCTGCTCCAGGCCCACCGGGTTCGCCGCGATGGCCCACCCGGTCTCGGTCTGCCACCAGTGGTCGATCACCGGCATGCCCAGCAGGCCCTCGATCCACCGCTGCGTCTCCGGGTCCAGGCGCTCGCCCGCGGCGAAGAAGTGCCGCAGGGAGGACAGGTCGTGGTCCTTGAGCAGCTCGCCCTCGGGGTCGGCGCGGCGGATCGCGCGCAGCGCCGTGGGGGCCGTGAAGAAGGAGCGCACGCCGTGGTCCTCGATCAGCCGCCAGAACGCGCCGGCGTCGGGCGTGCCCACGGGCTTGCCCTCGTACATGACCGTGGTGGCCCCGGCCAGCAGCGGGCCGTAGACGATGTAGGAGTGCCCCACGACCCAGCCCACGTCCGAGGCCGTGCACATCGCCTGCCCCGGACCGACGTCGTAGATGTGCTCCATGGTCCAGCGCAGGGCGACGGCGTGGCCCCCGTTGTCCCGGACGACGCCCTTCGGCTTGCCCGTGGTGCCCGAGGTGTAGAGCACGTACAGCGGGTCGGTGGCCTGCACCGGGACGCAGTCGGCCGGCTCGGCGGCCGCGACGGCCTCGCCCCAGTCCTCCCAGCTCGCGCCCCCGCGCCCGTCGGCGTCCGCGAGCGCGGTCTCGAAGCCCTCGCGGTGGTGGACCAGCACCGTGCGCACGGGGTGCGCGGCGGTCTCGAGCGCCTCGGCCACGGCGGGCAGGTATTCGACCCGGCGCTTGGGCTCGATGCCGCCGGAGCAGGTGAGCACGACGTCGGGGGCGGCGTCGTCGATGCGGGAGGCGAGCTCGCGCGGGGCGAAGCCGCCGAAGACCACGGAGTGCACCGCGCCGAGCCGCGCGCACGCCAGCATCGCGATGTGGGCCTGCGGGATCATCGGCAGGTACACGAGGACGCGGTCGCCCTTGCCGACGCCGCGCGCGGCCAGGGCGCCGGCCAGGCGGGCCACCGCGTCCGTGAGCTCGGCGTACGTGTAGCGGGTGACCTCACCGGTCATCGCGGAGTCGTGGATCAGCGCGACGGCGTCCCCGCGGCCCGCCTCGACGTGCCGGTCCAGGCAGTTGAAGGCGGTGTTCAGCTCGCCGTCCGGGAACCAGCGGTACAGAGGCGCGGCGGAGTCGTCGAGGGCGCGCGTGGGCGCGACGGTCCAGTCGATGGCGCGCGCCGCGTCGAGCCAGAACCCCTCGGGGTCGCGGAGGGAGCGGGCGTGGGCGTCGGCGTACGCGCCGGAGGGGCGGTCTTCGGCGGGGGCATCGTGGGTCGCCATGCGCCCAGGGTAGTGCCGTGGATCACAGGGGGCAAGGGATCTGTATACATTTCGTGCCCCGTCAGTGAGGCGTGGCGGCACGCGCGAGACCCGCGCCGGGGACGCACCACCCAGCCCCCGCACGCCGGACGACGCTCCCCGTGGACGGCGTCGCCCGGCACGCGCATCGGACACACCCCCTGCCCTCGGCGGGACTGTTGTGTATACACTGGCGGCATGCGAGCGAGTGAGCGGGCGTACCAGGCCCTGAGGGCGGAGATCCTCGACTGGTCCCTCCCTCCGGGCGCGGGCCTGGGCGAGGTGGAGCAGGCCGAGCGCCTGGGCATCTCGCGCACCCCTCTGCGCGAGGCGCTCTCCCGCCTGGTGGCCGACGGCCTGGCCGAGCAGGCCCCGGGCCGGGGCATCGTCGTCGCCGACCTGTCCCTCGAACAGGCGGACCAGCTGTTCGACCTGCGCATCGCCCTCGAGTCCCTCCTGGCGCGCCGGGCCGCGCAGCGGGCCACCCCGGAGGCGGCCGAGCGGTTCACGGTCCTCGCGGGCCGTTTCCAGGAGGCCGAGGCGGCCCTGCGCGGCGGGACCGACCCGGCGGACTACTACGCGATGACGGCCGAGCTGGACAGCCGGCTGGACGAGGCCGCCGCGAACCCCTACCTCGTCTCCACCCTGCGCACCCTGCGCCTGCACCTGGCGCGCCTGCGCCGACTGGCCGCGGACGACCCGGCCCGCCTCGCGGCCTCCGCCGCGGAGCACGCGGACATCGCCGACGCCGTCGGCTCGGGCGCCGCAGACCTCGCGGAGGCGACCACGCGGGTCCACCTGCACCACGCCTTCCACCATCTGACCCGGCGCGGCCGCGCCGAGGAGACCCCGACCCTGCTGACCCCCACCGAAGGAGACCGACCATGAAGAACCATCACGTGCGCGTGCACCGCTCCGAGGAGAACCTCGAGCGCAAGGACCAGCTGGCCTGGAAGCTGGCCGAGGTGGCCGTCGACGACGTCGAGGTGCTGCCCGAGGTCGAGGAGATGATCATCAACCGGATCATCGACAACGCCTCCGTCGCGGTCGCCTCGCTGAAGCGCGGCCCGATCGTCGCCGCCCGCGCCCAGGCCCTGTCCCACCCGGTCTCCACCGGCGGTGCGGGCGCCTCCGTGTTCGGTGTGGAGCAGAAGGTCTCCCCCGAGTGGGCCGCATGGGCCAACGGCGTGGCCGTCCGCGAGCTGGACTACCACGACACGTTCCTGGCCGCCGAGTACTCCCACCCGGGCGACAACATCCCGCCGATCCTCGCCGTCGCCCAGCACACCGGCCGCTCCGGCAAGGACCTGATCCGCGGCATCGCCACCGGCTACGAGATCCAGGTGGACCTCGTGAAGTCCATCAACCTGTACGGCCACAAGATCGACCACGTGGCCCACATCGGCCCCTCCGCCTCCGCCGGCATCGGCACCCTGCTCGGCCTGGACACCGAGACCATCTTCCAGGCCATCGGCCAGGGCTTGCACACCACCACCGCCACCCGCCAGTCCCGCAAGGGCGAGATCTCCACGTGGAAGGCCCACGCCCCGGCGTTCGCCGGCAAGATGGCCGTCGAGGCCGTGGACCGCGCCATGCGCGGCCAGACCTCCCCCGTCCCGATCTACGAGGGCGAGGACGGCGTGATCGCCTGGCTGCTGGACGGCCCGGACGCCTCCTACGAGGTGCCGCTGCCCGAGCAGGGCGAGCCCAAGCGCGGCATCCTGGACACCTACACCAAGGAGCACTCGGCCGAGTACCAGGCCCAGGCCTGGATCGACCTGGCCCGCAAGCTCCACAGGGAGCACCCGGAGGCCACCGACCCGGCGAACGTCGAGTCGGTGCTGATCAAGACCTCGCACCACACCCACTACGTGATCGGCTCGGGCGCCAACGACCCGCAGAAGTACGATCCGACGGCCTCGCGCGAGACCCTCGACCACTCGATCCCCTACATCTTCACCGTGGCCCTGCAGGACGGCTCCTGGCACCACGTGGACTCCTACGCCCCCGAGCGCGCCCAGCGCGAGGACACCGTGGCCCTGTGGCACCGGGTGACCACCGTGGAGGACCCGGAGTGGACCCGCCGCTACCACTCGCTGGACCTCGCGGAGAAGGCGTTCGGCGGAGCGGTGGAGATCACCCTCAAGGACGGCACCGTCATCACCGACGAGATCGCCGTGGCCGACGCCCACCCGCTCGGCGCCCGGCCGTTCGCCCGCGAGCAGTACATCCAGAAGTTCCGCACCCTGGCCGAGGGCATCGTCTCGAAGGAGGAGCAGGACCGCTTCCTGGCCGCCGCCGAGCGCGTGGCCGAGCTGCAGCCCGGCGAGCTGGACCAGCTGAACATCCTGGCGGACCCGGCGTTCCTGTCCGAGGCCGACCTCGCCGCCGCCCCGAAGGGCCTGTTCTGATGCTGTACTCGACGAAGACGGCCGAACAGAAGCGGATCGACCTGCGGCAGACCCTGAAGCAGGGCGGCGCCCAGCAGTTCCCGGGCGCGTTCACCCCGCTGACCGCCAAGCTGATCCAGGAGAAGGGCTTCCCCGGGGTGTACATCTCCGGCGGCGTGCTCGCGAACGAGCTGGGCCTGCCCGACGTCGGGCTGACCACGCTCACCGAGGTGGCCGTGCGCGGCGGGCAGATCGCCCGCCTCACGGACCTGCCGTGCCTCATCGACGCGGACACGGGCTTCGGCGAGCCGATGAACGTGGCCCGCACGGTGCAGGAGTTCGAGAACGCCGGCCTGGCCGGCTGCCACATCGAGGACCAGTTCAACCCCAAGCGGTGCGGCCACCTCGACGGCAAGAACATGGTGGAGCTCGACACCGCGGTCAAGCGCATCGCCGCCGCCGTCCACGCCCGCCGGGACCCGAACTTCCTCATCATGGCGCGCACCGACCTGCGTGCCGTGGAGGGCCTGGACGCCGCGATCGCCCGCATGAAGGCGCTCGTGGAGGCCGGTGCGGACGCGATCTTCCCGGAGGCCCTGAAGGACATCGGCGAGTTCGAGACCGTGTGTCGCGAGCTGGAGCCCCTCGGGGTCCCGGTCCTGGCGAACATGACCGAGTTCGGCAAGTCCGAGCTGTTCACCCGCCGGCAGCTGGCCGACGCCGGCGTCGCGATGGTGATCTACCCGGTCACCCTGCTGCGCTCCGCGATGGGCGCCGCCGAGCGCGTGCTCCACGCCATCAAGGAGGAGGGCACCCAGCAGTCGCAGGTGGAGCAGATGCTCACCCGCGCCCGCCTGTACGAGCTGGTGGACTACGAGGGCTACAACGCCTTCGACACGGGCATCTTCAACTTCGACGTGCCCACGCTCGACATCGGCGCCAACCACGCCGACCTCTGACCCGTCACCGGGCCCGCCCGTGCGCGGGCGGGCCCCACTCCCCGAGGAGGGACACCATGACCGAGACCGAGATCAAGAAGGGCCTGGCCGGCGTCGTCGTGGACACCACGGCGATCTCCAAGGTCAACCCGGAGACGAACTCCCTGCTGTATCGCGGCTATCCCGTGCAGGACCTGGCCGCGCAGCTTTCGTTCGAGGCCGTCGCGCTGCTGCTCTGGACGGGTGAGCTGCCCACGGACGAGGAGCTGACCGCGTTCGAGCGCTTCGAGCGCACCCACCGTGCCCTCGACCCGAAGGTGAAGCAGGCCATCGACCTGCTGCCCACCGACTGCCACCCCATGGACGTCGGCCGCACCGCCGTGTCCGTGCTCGGCGCGAACCACCCGAAGGCGGAGGACTCCTCCCCCGAGGCCGAGCTGGAGAAGGCCCAGGCGCTGTTCGCGGCGTTCCCGGCCGTCGTCGCCTACGACCAGCGCCGTCGCCGCGGCCAGGAGGTGGTGGAGCCGCGTGAGGACCTGGACTACTCGCAGAACTTCCTGTGGATGACGTTCGGCGAGGAGGCCGCCCCGGAGGTCGTGGACGCGTTCCGCGTCTCGATGGTGCTGTACGCCGAGCACTCGTTCAACGCCTCGACCTTCACCGCGCGCGTGATCACCTCGACGCTCTCCGACCTGCACTCGGCCGTGACCGGTGCGATCGGCGCGCTCAAGGGCCCGCTGCACGGCGGCGCCAACGAGGCCGTGATGCACACCTTCGACGAGATCGGCATCCGGAAGGAGGAGTCCCGTGAGGACGCCGCCGCCCGAGCGAAGGCATGGATGGAGGACGCCCTGGCCCAGAAGAAGAAGGTCATGGGCTTCGGCCACCGCGTCTACAAGAACGGCGACTCCCGCGTGCCCACCATGAAGGCCGCACTGGACCGGATGATCGAGCACTACGGCCGCGAGGAGATGCTCGGCCTGTACGACGGTCTGGAGCAGGCCATGGACGAGGCCAAGCAGATCAAGCCGAACCTCGACTACCCCGCCGGCCCGACGTATCACCTCATGGGCTTCGACACCGAGCTGTTCACGCCGATCTTCATCGCCTCACGCATCACCGGCTGGACCGCCCACATCATGGAGCAGCGCGCCGCGAACGCGCTGATCCGCCCGCTCTCGGCCTACGACGGCCCCGAGCAGCGGGAGCTGCCGGCGGGCTGAGCCTCGTGAGGGGCGGTCGGGGCGACTTGTCGGAGGTGTAGACGCAGATCACCTCCGACACGTCGCCCCATTCGCTCGCGGCGCGGTGCCGCGTGCACGACGACGGCGGGTCGCCCCGGGTGGGGCGGCCCGCCGTCGTCGTGTCGTCATCGGTGCGACGCCCTCGCAGAGTGGTCACGACACGCCGCGTGCCGGGCGCGGCGACGGCGTGTCGTGACCACTGTGTCGGGCCGGTCGTCGGCCCCTCAGCGCCGGGCCGCCGCGTCGGCGCGGCGGGCCAGGCCGGCGGCGACGAGGCCGGCGAACAGCGGGTGCGGGCGGGTCGGCCGGGAGGAGAACTCCGGGTGGGCCTGCGTGGACACGTAGTACGGGTGCACGTCCCGGGGCAGCTCCACGAACTCCACGAGGGCGCCGTCCGGGGAGGTGCCGCAGATCGCGAGACCGGCCTCCTCGAGGCGGTCGCGGTAGGCGTTGTTCACCTCGTAGCGGTGGCGGTGGCGCTCGGTCACCTCGGTGGTGCCGTAGGCCTCGGCCACCACGGAGCCCGGGCGCAGGGTCGCGGGGAAGGCGCCCAGGCGCATGGTGCCGCCGAGGTCCCCCTCGCCGGCCACGATCTGCTCCTGCTCGGCCATGGTGGCGATCACGGGCGAGGCGGTCTCCGGGTCGAACTCGGTGGAGTCCGCGTCCTCCAGGCCGAGGACGTTGCGGGCGTACTCGATGACCATGGACTGCAGGCCCAGGCACAGACCCAGCGTCGGGATCCGCTGCTCGCGGGCGTGCCGCAGCGCGCCGAGCTTGCCCTCGAGCCCGCGCACGCCGAAGCCGCCGGGCACACACACGGCGTCGACGTCCGCGAGCGCCACCGCCGCGCCCTCGGGGGTGGCGCACTCGTCCGCGGCCACCCAGCGGATGCCCACCTTGGCCCGGTGGGCGAAGCCACCGGCGCGCAGCGCCTCGGTGACGGACAGGTAGGCGTCCGGCAGGTCCACGTACTTGCCCACGAGCGCCACCGTGAGCTCGTGCTCCGGGTGGTGCACGGCGTCCATGAGGGCATCCCACGCGGTCCAGTCCACGTCCTTGAACTTCAGGTCCAGGGACTGCACCACGTGGGCGTCGAGGCCCTGGTCGTGGATGACGCGGGGGATGTCGTAGATGGAGGGGGCGTCGGCGCAGTTGACGACGGCGTCCTGCGGGACGTCGCACATGCGGGCGATCTTGCCGCGGACATCGTCGGGGACGGCCCGGTCCGAGCGCAGCACGATCGCGTCCGGCTGGATGCCGATCGAGCGCAGGGCGGCCACGGAGTGCTGGGTGGGCTTGGTCTTGAGCTCCTGCGAGGGGCCGATGTACGGCACGAGGGAGACGTGCAGGAAGAAGACGTCGTCGCGGCCGACGTCCTGGCGGACCTGGCGGGCGGCCTCGAGGAAGGGCTGCGACTCGATGTCGCCGACGGTGCCGCCGATCTCCGTGATGATCACGTCCGGGGCGGGGCGGTCGCCGCGGGGCTCCGCGGGCAGGCGCATCCGGCGGCAGATCTCGTCGGTGATGTGCGGGATGACCTGGACGGTGTCCCCGAGGTACTCGCCGCGGCGCTCGCGGGCGATCACGGTGGAGTACACCTGGCCGGTGGTCACGTTGTCCAGGCCGTCGAGGTCCTCGTCGAGGAAGCGCTCGTAGTGGCCGATGTCCAGGTCCGTCTCGGCGCCGTCCTCGGTGACGAACACCTCGCCGTGCTGGAACGGGTTCATGGTGCCCGGGTCCACGTTGAGGTAGGGGTCGAGCTTCTGCATCACCACCCTGAGCCCGCGCGCCTTGAGCAGGTGGCCGAGCGAGGAGGCCGTGAGCCCCTTGCCGAGGGAGGAGGCGACACCGCCGGTCACGAACACGTGACGGGTGACGCGCGTGGACGTCTGAGTACGAGAAGTTCGTTTCACCACGGATTTTGAGCGTATCAGGTGCGGGGCTCAGCGCGCGCGCGGATGCGCGGCGGAGTAGACCTCGCGCAGGGAGTCCACGGTGACGAGGGTGTACACCTGCGTGGTGGTCACGGACGCGTGCCCGAGCAGCTCCTGGACCACGCGGACGTCCGCGCCGCCGGCCAGCAGGTGCGTGGCGAAGCAGTGGCGCAGGGTGTGGGGCGAGACGTCCGCCTCGAGGCCGGCGCGCTCGGCCGCCCGCTTCAGCACGGCCCACGCGGACTGCCGGGAGAGCCGGCCCCCGCGGGCGTTGACGAACAGGGCGGGCGTGGAGCGTGTGACTCCCGTCATGATCGTGGGCCGTCCCCGCACCAGCCATGCGTCGAGCGCGGCGGCCGCGTAGGAGCCGATCGGCACCACGCGCTCCTTGGACCCCTTGCCGAACAGGCGGACCACGGGCTGGCCGCCGTCGTCCCCGGTCTGCGCGAGCCCCACCACGTCGTCGACGTCGAGGCCGACCACCTCGGAGATGCGGGCGCCGGTGCCGTAGAGGAACTCGAGCAGCGCGCGGTCCCGCAGTCCGGCGGGGGTGTCGACGGGCACGGCCTCCAGCAGCGCCGTCACCTGCTCCACGGGGAGCGCCTTCGGCAGGCGGTCGCCCGGCTTCGGCGGGTGGACGTCGCGGGCGGGGTCGGCGGGCGTGAGTCCCTCGAGGGCCCAGAACCGGTGCAGGCCGCGCACGGCCGCGAGCACGCGGGCCGCCGAGCGGACCGCGAGGGGCCGCCCGCCGTCCTCGCCGGTGCCCAGCGCCCGCAGGAAGCCGGAGACGTGGCCGGGGTCGACGTCGGCGGGGGCGCGCACCCCGTGGGCTTCGAGCCAGCGGCGGTAGCGCTCGAGGTCGCGGCGGTAGGCGGCCAGCGTGTTCGCGGCGAGGCCCCGCTCGACGGCCAGGTGCTCCAGGTGGCGGCGGAACGGGGCCGCGAGCGCGGACTCCGCGCCCCGGCCCCCACGGCTCCCACGGGCCTCGGCCTCGCCGCTCCCCCGGGCGGCCGGGTCGGTGCTCACGCGGGCCAGTCCGCCCCGGGGCCGTGGCGGTCCGGGACGAAGGGGGCGTCCACGGGGCGCAGGCGCCGCCACCCCTGGGCGCGGTGGGCGCACAGGGCGAGGATCGCCACGACCGTGGAGGGGTTGTGCACGCGCCCATCCAGGACGGCGTCGGTCACCTCGTCGACGCCGACCCACACGAGCGGCATGGCGGCCTCCTCGTCCTGCCGGGTGTGCCGCTCGCCGTCGGGGATCTCTTCGATCTGACGGGCCAGGAACACGCGGATCGCCTCGCTGGAGCCGCCCGGGGTCGTGTAGTAGTCGACGAGGGTGTGCCACTCGCGGGCGCGCAGGTCGGCCTCCTCGGCCAGCTCACGGACGGCGACCTGGTGGAGGTCCTCCCCGTCCACGTCCCGCAGGCCCGCCGGGATCTCCCACAGCTCCATGCCCACGGGGTGGCGGTACTGGCGGACGAGGGCCACCTGCTCGCGGGGGCCGGTGGTGGTGAGCTTGGTGCGGACCGCGAGGATCGCCACGGCGCCCGGGTGCACCATCAGCTCCCGGGTCAGGGGATCCTGGGACTTGTCCGCCGGGTCCAGGCGGAACGACTCCCGGGCGATGTCCCACACTCGGCCTTCGTAGACGGTCTTCGACTTCTTCACCGGGCGGGGGACGTGCAGGTCGCGCAGGGGCGAGCGTCCCGCGGACGCGGGGATCTCAGGCATGGGGCGATCCTTTCATGTCGGGGCGGCGTCCGCGGACCGGGTCAGCCGCGTTCGCGGGCGGAGGACTCGAGCAGCTCCCGGGCGTGCTCGCGGGCCGCCGCGGAGTCCCCGTGCCCGGCGAGCATGCGGGCGAGCTCCTCGACCCGTTCGTCGGCCGTCAGCGTCACGACGTCGGAGGTGGTCACACCCGCGGCCGGGTCCGAGTTCTTCTCCACCCGCACGTGCCGGTCCGCGTAGGCGGCGACCTGGGGCAGGTGCGTCACGGCGATGACCTGCACGTGGCGGGCGAGCCGGGCCAGGCGGGCCCCGATCCGCACGGCGGCCTCACCGCCCACGCCGGCGTCGACCTCGTCGAACACGAAGGTGGGCACCGGGTCCGTGGCGGCCAGGACCACCTCGAGGGCGAGCATCACGCGGGAGAGCTCGCCGCCGGAGGCGCCGCGGCCCAGGGGCCGGGGCTCGACACCCGCGTGGGGGCGCAGGGCGAGCGTGACGTCCTCAGCGCCGTACGGGCCGAGACCGTCCCCGGCGACCGGCGTCAGTCCCACGTGGAACGAGGCGTCCGGCATGAACAGGGCGTGCAGCTCCTCGGTCACCGCGGTCTCGAGCCGCTCGGCGGCCGCGGTGCGCAGGGCGGTGAGGGTCGCGGCCCGTTCGCGCAGCGCGGCGTCGAGCCGGTCGACCTCCGCCTCGAGCTCCTCGAGGCGGCCGGAGTCGCCCTGCAGCTCGTCCAGGCGCGGACGCTGGGTCCGGGCCCAGTCGATCACGTCGGCGAGCTCCGGCCCGTAGAGCCGCTGCAGTCGTGTGAGCTCGGCCAGCCGCGACTGGGCCGCGTCGAGGTCGGAGGCCGCGTCGGCGTCCAGGTCAGCGGTGTAGCGGGCCAGGTCGCCGGCGATGTCCGTGAGCACGACGGCGGCCTCGGCCAGGCGCGCGGCCGCGGCGGCGAGCTCGGGGTCGTCGCCGGGGGCGGCGAGCACGGCCTGCTGCGCCGCCTCCACGAGGCTGACGGCGCCGGGGGTCTCGTCCATCGTGTCCACGTCGGGGCCGGCCAGTCGGGCGTGTGCCTCCCCGGAGGCGGCGCGCAGCTCCTCGACGTCCTCGAGCCGGCGGATGAGAGCCCGCAGCTCCTCGTCCTCGCCCTCCTGCGGCTCGGCGAGGTCGATCTCCTCGAGCGAGCGCTGGAGCGCCTCGGCTTCGCGGGCCCGCTCTTGGCGGTGGGCGGTGAGCTCCTCGCGCTCCCGACGCGCGGCGGTCCAGGCGGCGTGGTCCGCGCGGTAGGCGCGCAGGGCCGCGGCGAGCTCGGCGCCGCCGAACGCATCGAGGGCGTGCCGCTGGGCGTCGGCGCCCTGGAGGCGGACCTGGTCGTTCTGGCCGTGCACGGCCACGAGGGTCGCCCCGATCTCGGCGAGCAGGCCGACGGGCACGGTCCGCCCGCCGGCGGCGGCGCGCGAGCGGGTCCCCTCCCCGGACGCCGTGACGCTGCGGCTCAGGACGAGCTCCCGGACGCCCTCGTCGGCCTCGTCCAGCACGGCCCCGGCGTCCTCGGCGAGGGCGAGCGCGGCGTGCGCCTCGGGCAGGCGGACGCCGGCGTCCACGACGGCACGGGACGAGCCCCGGCGGACCGCGCCCGCGTCGGCGCGAGCGCCGAGCAGCAGGCCCAGGGCGGTGACCACCATGGTCTTGCCGGCGCCGGTCTCGCCGGTGACGACGGTGAAGCCGGGGTCCAGGTCCACGGTGGCCTCGCCGATCACGCCGAGCCCCGAGATCCTCAGATGGTCGATCATGCGTCCTCCCCGGGGTGACGCGCCCCGCGGTCGCGGTGGCGCTGGATGTCCGCGGGCGAGAGCACCGACAGCGGCATGGTGGCCGGTTCGACGACGTCGGGACGCGGCCCCGCGTGCCGCGGCTCGACGGTCTCCACCGCGTGGAGCACGCCCGCCCGCTCCTGGGCGGTGACGGGGCCGCGCCAGCCGTCCGTGGGCAGCCGGAACTTGCGCACGAGCCGTTCCGCGAAGGGCGTCGGGTTGAGACGGGCCAGGCGCACCGGCTCCGCCGACCGGGACACCTCGATCCGGGCCTGCGGCGGCAGTTCGACGGTGCGCCGGCCGTCACACCACAGCACACCGGTCTCGCGGGTGCGGGTGAGCACGTCCACGCCGATCGTGGAGCGCGGACCCACCACGAGGGGGCGGGTGAACAGGGCGTGGGCGCTGATGGGCACGCACAGCAGGGCCTCCACGGAGGGCCACACGACGGGGCCCCCGCCGGAGAAGGCGTAGGCGGTGGAGCCGGTGGGGGTGGCCAGGACGACGCCGTCGCAGCCGAAGGCCGTCAGCGGCGAGTTGTCCACGGAGACGACCACCTCGAGCATCCGCTCCCGGTGGGACTTCTCCACGGAGGCCTCGTTGAGGGCCCACGTGCGGGCCACCTCGCGGCCCTCCACGAGCACGACGACGTCCAGGGCCATGCGCTCGATCACCACGTAGGACTCCGAGGCGATCGCCTGGACGGTGCGGTGCAGGTCGGTGCGCTCGGACTCGGCGAGGAAGCCGACGTGGCCCAGGTTCACCGCCAGCAGTGGCACGTTGTGGCCGCGGACGAAGTCGGCCGCCCGCAGCACCGAGCCGTCGCCGCCGAGGACGAGGCCGAGGGTGATGTCCTCGAGCTCGCAGTCGACCCCGAGGGCCTCCGGCGCGAACTCCGGGGGGTCCCCCGCGGCCGCGCGGATGGCGGCCACGTCCTGTTCGAGCATGACGCTGACCAGGCCCTCCTCCGCGAACATGCGGGTGGCCTGCAGCGCCGCGCTGATGGCGTCCTCGCGGCCCGTGTGGGTCAGGACGAGGACACGACGTCCGGGGGTGTAGGGCATGGTTCCTTCCGCGAGCCGGGGTGCCGGGCACTGCGCTCCAGGATAGCCACGAGATCGGACACGCGAACCGGTGGCCCCGCGCCCGTGGACGGGCGGCGCCCCCCCGGACGCGGGTCAGGACCAGTCGATGTGGGCGCCCCGGACCCACCCGGCGGCGCGCTCGTCGGCGGGCGTGGCCGGGCTCGTCCTGCCGGCCGGGTCGTCGGCCGCGGTGGCGTCGGGGCGGTGGAGCCGCAGGAAGAACTCGGCGTTCCCGTCCTGGCCGGCCAGGTCGGATCGGGTGAGGCCGCGGGGGGCGAGGCCGGCGCCCAGCGCGGCCGCGGCCACCCCGGCGACGGCGTCGCGGCGGGCGTCCGGATCGGTGACGACGCCGGAGCGCGGCAGGGCGCGCCGCCCGACCTCGAACTGGGGCTTGACCATGAGCAGCAGCTCCGCGCCGGGTCGGCACACGCCCGCGAGCGGGGCGAGGACGAGGCGCAGCGAGATGAAGGACAGGTCGGAGACCACCAGGTCCACCGGACCGTCGATGTCCTCGGCCCTGAGGTCGCGGACGTTGAGCCCCTCGCGCACGAGGACGCGGGGGTCGGCCCGGACGGGCGGGGCCAGCTGGTCGTGGCCCACGTCGACGGCGGCCACCCGTTCGGCGCCCCGCTCGAGGAGGACCTGGGTGAATCCGCCGGTGGAGGCCCCGGCGTCGAGCGCCCGGCGGCCGGCCACGGCGACGTCCGGGAATGCCTCGAGCGCGCTGACGAGCTTGTGGGCCGCACGGGAGACGTACCGCGGGCCCGGGTCGCGCAGGCGCAGCGTGGCGTCGGCGGCCACGCGGTCGGAGGGCCGGCGCACCGGGCGGCCGTCGAGGAGGACCTGCCCCGCGCGGATGAGCGCCGCGCCCTCCGTGCGGGAGCGGGCCAGGCCCCGGGCGGCCAGGGCGACGTCGGCGCGTGCGGTCTCAGCCACGCCGTGGGTCCGCGAAGGCCTCGGCCCCGCCGGCGAGCAGAGCGGGCAGGTGCGCACGGACCCACGTGGGCCGGTCCGGCCCGGGGGCGGCGGCCGCGGTCTCGCGCGTGTCGATGCCGGTCAGGACGAGCACCGTGTCGAACCCCGCCGCGTTGCCGCCGCGGATGTCCGTGTCCAGGCGGTCGCCGACCACGAGGGGACGGGCCAGGCCGAGGGCCTCGGCCGCCGTCCGGAACAGTCGTGGCTCGGGCTTGCCCGCCGCGACGGGCGCGGTGCCGGTGGCCCGGCCCACCGCCTCGACGAGGGCCCCGTTGCCGGGGGCGATCCCCTCCGCGCGCGGGATCGAGGTGTCCAGGTTGGTGGCGACCCAGGTGGCCCCGGCGCGCACGGCGTACGCCGCCTCCGCCAGATCGGCCCAGCCGAGACCGGGGTCGAAGCCCTGGATCACCGCGTCGGGACGCTGCGCCGCGGACGCGACCACCTCGTAGCCCCGCTCCTCGACCACGGCGCGCAGGTACGCCGAGCCGACCACGAGCACCCGGCCGGTGCGGCGGCCGAGCGTCTCCTCGAGCAGGTCGACGCCCGCCGGTGCGGAGCCGAAGACCTGCCCCGCCTGCGCGGGCACCCCGAGCGTGCGGAGATGCTCGGCCACAGACTCCGGCGCGCGGGAGGCGTTGTTCGTCACGAACCCGACCGGCACGCCCCGTTCCTGCAGCGTCGACAGCGTCTCGACCGCCCCGGCGATCGCGCCGCCTCCGGCGTAGACGACGCCGTCCAGGTCGCACAGCAGCCCGTCGTGACCGGCGAAGAACGTGGCGCTCACCGCTCGTCCGCCTCCGGGGCCTCGAGGGCGTCGAACAGCGACAGCTGGTTCGGGTCGACCTCGTCCGGCGCGTCGACGGCGGCCGGCGGCTCTGCGGCGGCCTCCGGCCGGGGCGCCTCGGTCGGCTCCGTGGCGGCCTCCGGCTCCTCGGCCGGGGATCCGTCCGCCGTCGGCTCCGCACCGGCCTCGGCCGCATACCGCTCGTGGCGCCGTTCGCGGGGGGACGGGCGGCGGTCCCGGGGGTCCTCGACCGGCTCGGTGTCCACGTCGATGATCTCCGGGTCCGCGAACCCGCCCACGCCGAGGGCCTTCTCCGCGACGCGCACGGCACGCGCCCAGAGCCGAGCCTCGTCGCGGCGCCCCAGGGCGAGCAGCACGTCGGCCTGACGCTGGAACAGCCGGGGAGAGAAGGGGTAGCCGCGCCGCCGGTCCAGTTCCGGGATCTGCAGGGCCTCATGGGCGCCCTGGAGGTCGCCGGCGTCCTCGCGGATGCCGGAGACGACCATGGCCAGCTCGGCCCGCGCCGCCCGGTCCAGACGCGAGGCATCCACCTCGGCGGCCAGCTGCAGGGCCTTCTCCGTGCGGCCGAGGGCACGCTCGCTATCCACCTGCGCGGCGATGTGGGTGTCATCGCCCGTCATACGCCGGTAGGTGCGGAACTCGCGCAGCGCGTCGGCGTACTCCCCCGCCGCGTAGGCGGTGAGCGCGACTGCCTCGCGCACGCGTGAGAGGCGGCCGCCCTTGCGGGACGCGGCGAGGGCGTGCTGGAACGCCAGCGCCGGGTCGACGTCCAGGTAGCGGCCGGCCATCACGAGATGCTTGGCGACCCAGCTGGCAGGACGCTCGTCAAGGCCGTTGATCTCCTTGAGCGTGCCGCGGTCGAGCTCCTGGCCCGTCACGTCCGGGTCGATGTCCGGAGAGCGCTCCTGGTCCGCACGATTCGCCGCTCGGAGGTCACCGGGATTGTGCGCGGGTCGTTCGGCGCGGTCCTCGCGACGAGGGCCCGTCGGCGCACCGCGGCGCTCGGGGCGTCCGCCCCCCTGGCCCGGGCCGCGCCGCCGGTCCTCGTGAGGCCCGCCGGAGCGGCGCCGGTCACCGGCACCGCTGCGAGGACGTCCGTCGCGGTCACCGCCACGACGCCGGCCATCACCGCCACCACGGGGCCCGCGGCCCTCGGATCCGCGGTCCTCGCGGCGCTCTCGGGGGGTGTCCTCAGCCATGGTGTCCTTCCTGGGCGTCACGCCGCGACGGTCCGCGGGAACGCGGTCTCTGTTCCTCATGTGCCGGCCTCGCGGCCGGGTCCTCAGGGGACCAGGCTAGTGCCCGGAGCCTGTGGCAGACCGTCCTTGCGGGGAAAACAGTCCAGAAATGCGGGAAGGGCCTCGCACACAACGGTGCGAGGCCCTCCCTCAAAGAATGTCCGGCGGCGACCTACTCTCCCACAACCTCCCGGCTGCAGTACCATCGGCGCTGTGGGCCTTAGCTTCCGGGTTCGGAATGGAACCGGGCGTTTCCC
>NZ_JABFNH010000018.1:84383-106454 GCF_017168435.1 Micrococcus sp. KRD070 | reverse complement strand
GGCCACGGGGGCGTCCGAGGCCGCCACGATGACGTTGCCGCGGCGCCGCCCCTTGAGCATGGGCGGATCCGCGATCACCTCGACGTGCTCGAACGCGGCGACGACGGCGGCCACGTCCGCCCGCACCGACGTCAGGTCCGGCCCGCCGCCCACGTTGAGCACGTACAGCCCGCCCGGGGCGAGGACCCGCGCGGCGGCGCGGGCCGCGTCCAGGCCGGTGAGGCCCGGCGGGGTGATGTGGCGGGCACCGGTCAGGTCCGTGGGGTCCGGGGCGAAGACGTCGCGGATGATCAGGTCGCGGCTGGCCGGGTGGGCCGTGGCCAGGACCTCGGCGGCGTCTGCCACGCGGATGCGCAGGGCCGGGGCGCGGGGCAGGCCGAAGCGCTCGCGGGCGAGGGCGGCCAGGCCGGCGTCGATCTCCACCGCGGTCTGGTGGGAGCCCGGGTACGCGTGGTCCACCCAGCGGGCGAGCGCGCAGCCCGCGCCGCCCAGGTGCAGGGCCCGCAGCGGCGTGGGCTCCGGCCAGTGCGCCCGGACGGCCGCGGCGGCCCAGCGCATGTACTCGAAGGCCATGCGTTCGGGGCGCTCGGGGTCCAGCGGCGAGGACTCGACGCCGTTGACGTAGAGGATGAACGCGTCCGGCTCGAAGGCGTCCTCGCGGATCTCGGCGGTGCCGTGGGTGATCGCGTGGACGCCCGGCTCGATCCCGGCGGGGCCGGCGGATCCGCCCGCGGCCCGGCCCCGGCGCGCCGATGACCGGCGACTCACGCCGCACCGCCGTCGTGCGGGCGACGGCGCACCATCAGCTGCTCGTGCAGGCCGGCCCACGGGCCGGTCATCGGCTCCGGCGCCCCCACTGCCGCGAACCCGTGCTTGGCGTAGAACGCCACGGCCCGCGGATTCTCGGCGAGGACGCGCAGCATCGCGGGACGCTCCCCGACGACGGCGTCCAGCAGGCGCGCTCCCAGGCCGGTCCCGTACGCCTCGGCCAGGACGTAGAGCACCATGAGCTCCACATCGGGCAGGTCGGCGGGCGATGCGGCCGCGTCGTCTGCGCCCGTCCGGCCCGTCTCCGCCGCCGAGCGAGGCGGGCCCGCGAGCGCCACGCCGAGCAGCCGGCCGCCGTCGTCGGCGACCCAGAGGTCACGGTCCGATCCGATCAGCGCGGTCCACACGGGCACGTCCTCTGGGATCCGGTCCTCGATCGCGTCCAGGTACGCGGACGGCAGGAGCGCGCCGTAGGCCTCCCGCCACGACCGCGCCTTGACGCGCAGCAGCGCCTCGACGTCCCCGGGGGCGGCGGGGCGCACGGTCACAGACTCAGGCACGGGCTGCTCCTCTGGGCCGCCGGCGCGGCGGCCATGTCTCGAACGAAAGCGCCTCGACACGCCGCCGTTTCTCGAACGAAAGCGTCCGGGGGGGCAGCGGGGAGGGAGGGGGGTCACCCGGCGTCGCCGTCGCGCGGGGCTGGGGCGGCGCGCCGCCCCTCGTCCTCGGCGAGGGCCGACTCGAGGCGCTCGAGCTTGCCGTCCAGCTCGCCGGTGCGGCCGGGGCGGATGTCCGCCTTCAGCACGAGCGAGACGCGGGAGCCGTACGGGGACACGGCGTCCACGGCGGCGCGCACGACCTCCATCACCTCGTCCCACTCCCCCTCGATCTCGGTGAACATCGAGGAGGTGCGGTGCGGCAGGCCGGAGGCGCGCACCACGGCGACGGCGGCCGCCACCGCCCGGTGCACGGACGCGGTGTCCGCGTCGCCGGGCAGGTGCTCGGCGTCGGCGGGTTGGCCGGAGGGGGCGACGGAGAAGGCGACGATCATGGCACCAGTGTGCCCCGCCCCCGCCGCCGGCTCACCCCCCGAGCACCGGCTGCAGGGCCTTGATCAGCTCGTTCACGCCGATCGCCACGAACACGGCCGCGGTCAGGCCCAGCAGCGTGTTGCGGATCCAGCCGTTGCGGAACTGGGCCGGCACCTCCTTCTTGTTGTTCAGGAACAGCAGCGTCACGGCCAGGAACGGCATGAACAAGGCGCCGAGCGTGCCGTAGAGCAGGATCAGGAAGATCGGGCGATCCAGGAACAGCAGGGTCATCGGCGGGAAGGTCAGCCACAGCAGGAAGAAGCGGCCCGGCTTCGAGGCCAGCGAGGGGGCGTCGTCCTGGTCGAGCTCGTCCGCGGGCCGGCGGAAGTTCGTCCAGAAGTCCGCGAACATCAGGGAGACGCCGTGCCACACGCCCAGAAGCGAGGAGAAGGACGCGGCGAAGAAGCCCACCAGGAACACCACGGAGTACGCCTGGCCGTAGCGCTCGGCCAGCACGTTGCCGACGTCGAGCAGGCCCTTGTCGCCCGAGGAGATCGCCAGCCCCGCCGAGTGCAGCAGCTCCACGCCCATGACCATGGTGGCGATCACGAAGATGCCCGTGAGGATGTACGAGGTCGCATTGTCGAACCGCATGACCTTCAGGTACTTCGGGACGTTCCAGCCCTTGTCGCGCAGCCAGTAGCCGTAGGCCGCGAGCGTGATGGTGCCGCCGACGCCGCCGGCCAGGCCGAGCACGTAGAACATGGCCTGGGGATCGCCGGAGGGCAGGCGCGGCACGAGACCGGCGAGGATCTCGCCCAGGTTCGGGGCCGTCAGCGCCGCGGAGAGCAGCACCGTCACGAACATGACGCCGATCAGCACCGTCATGAGCCACTCGATGAGCCGGTACTTGTCCAGCCAGACCAGTCCCAGGCCGATCAGGCCCGCGGCGATCGCGAACACCTTGCTGTCCACACCGGGGAACAGCGCCGCGAGCGGCAGGGCGGTGGAGGACATCGCCGTCGCCCCGTACACGATGCCCCAGATGAGGATGTACGGGCCGAAGTACCAGGACGTCCAGGCCCCGAGGGTGCGCCAGCCCTGGAAGATCGTCTTACCGGTGGACAGGTACCAGCGGCCCACGCCCTCCACGAGCACGATCTTGAAGATCACGCCCAGGATCACGGCCCACAGGAGCATGTAGCCGTAGCGGGAGCCGGCGGTGAGGGTGGCCACGAGGTCCGCGGCGCCCACGCCCGTGGCGGCCGCCACGATGCCGGGTCCCAGCGAGTTCCACTTCGGCCGGATGGGGGTCTCGTTGAGCTCGGCGTCCGTGAACCCGATGATGTCGGGGTTGTGCACGGGGCGGCCGCGGTCGGCTCTCGTTGCCATGGGAGGGTCCTTAATGCTTGACGGGGCGAGTGCAGTCATGTGTGTCACGCGCGTGAGAGACACGCCTCACTCACGTCGATCCGCGTCGGCCGGGACGGGCCCCGACGCCGCGGCCTCGGTACCGTGAACGACGAGCCCCGTCCTCCACCGGAAGGTCCGCCATGCCCCAGGGAATCTTCGTCTCCACCACGTCCACCGGCGCCGGCAAGTCCCTCGTCAGCCTGGGCCTGGCCGACTCGCTGTACCGGCGCTCCGGCACGGTGGGCTACTTCCGCCCCGTGGTGCCCGGCGACGACGTGGAGACCGACCCCATGGTGCTGCTGATGCGCGAGCAGTACGGCCTCTCCCCGGAGCAGGCCCGCGGCGGCCTCACCGCGGCCGAGGCCCGCACCCTCATGGCCGAGGGCCGCGGCGACGAGGTCCAGCAGCGCTGCGTGGAGCAGTACGACGCCATGCGGGCGGCGGGCGGCGTCGTGGTGGTGGAGGGCACCGACCTGATCAGCCCGGACCCGGCCGCCGACCTCGACCTCAACGCCCAGCTCGCCCGCAACCTCGGCACCCCCGTGGTCGCCGTGGTCTCCGGCGCGGACCTGACACCCGAGCAGGCGGCCGACGTCGTGGACCTGGCCCGGCGCACCCTCGACGACGCCGGCGTCGAGCTGCTGGCCGTCATGGTCAACCGCGCGGACCCCCGTGACCTCGACGCCGTCGGCGCGGCCGTGCGCCCCGGCCGCCACGCCTGGCCCGTGTACGTGCTGCCCGAGCTGACCGAGCTCGCGCACCCCTCGGTGGCCGAGGTGGCGGACGCGCTCGGGCTCGAGCAGATGGCCGGGCAGGAGACGCTGGACCGCGACGTCGCCGAGGTCAAGGCCGTCTCCATGGAGGGCGGCAACTTCCTCGAGGTCCTGCGCGAGGGCGCGCTCGTGATCGTCTCCGGCGACCGCTCCGACGCGATCCTGGCCACCGTGGCCTCCTCGCTGACCCCGGACTTCCCCACCCCCTCCGGCATGATCCTCACCAACGGCATCCTCCCGAACCGCCAGCTCCAGCGGCTCTACCTGGGCGCGGCCTTCCCCGTGTTCGTCACCCACGACGACACGTTCACCACCGCCGCGAAGGTCTCCCGGGTGCGCTCCGAGCTCTCCAGCGCCCAGCCCCGCAAGACCGCCGCCGCCCTGGGCACCTGGCACCAGCGCGTGGACGGGGACGAGCTGCTGGCCCGCTTCGACCTGCCACGCACCGACGTCGTCACCCCTCTGCGCTTCCTGCACGAGCTGATCTCCCGCGCCCGCGCGGACCGCCGCCGGATCGTGCTGCCCGAGGGCGAGGATGCCCGCGTGCTGCGCGCCGCCGAGATCCTCCAGCGCCGCGACGTCTGCGACCTCGTGGTGCTCGGCCCGGCCGCCGCCGTGCGGGAGCTGGCCTCCCGCGAGGGCGTGGACCTGACCGGGATCGAGCTCGTGGACCCCGCCGACTCCCCGGACCTGGAGCGCTACGCGCAGGAGTACGCCCGGCTGCGCGTCCACAAGGGCGTGGACGCCGAGCGCGCCCGCGAGGTCATGCAGGAGGGCGCCTACTTCGGCACGATGATGGTCCACCTGGGCGACGTGGACGGCATGGTCTCCGGCGCCGCCCACACCACCGCCAACACCATCCGCCCCGCGCTGGAGTTCGTGAAGACGAAGCCGGGCGTCTCGATCGTCTCCTCGGTGTTCTTCATGCTGCTGCCGGACCGCGCCCTCGTGTACGGCGACTGCGCCGTGAACCCGGACCCGGACGCGCAGCAGCTCGCGGACATCGCCGTGGCGTCCGCGGCCACCGCCGCCCAGTTCGGGGTGGACCCGCGCGTCGCCATGCTCTCCTACTCCACGGGCGCCTCCGGCTCCGGGCAGTCCGTGGACAAGGTCCGCGCCGCCACGGAGCTCGTGAGGGAGCGCGCCCCCGAGCTGAAGGTGGAGGGCCCGCTGCAGTACGACGCCGCCGTCAACGCCTCCGTCGCGGCCTCGAAGATGCCCGGCTCCGAGGTGGCCGGCCAGGCCACCGTGTTCGTGTTCCCGGACCTGAACACCGGCAACAACACCTACAAGGCCGTCCAGCAGTCCTCCGGGGCGGTCGCCGTCGGGCCCGTGCTGCAGGGCCTGAACAAGCCCGTCAACGACCTCTCCCGCGGCACCACCGTGGAGGACATCGTCAACACCGTCGCCATCACCGCCATCCAGGCCCAGGCCCAGGGCTGACGCCCCGGAAGGAGTCCCCCGTGCTCGTCCTTGTCATCAACTCCGGCTCGTCGTCCCTGAAGTACCAGCTCCGTGAGCTGGCCGACGACGGCACGGACGCCCCGGTGCCCGTCCTCGCCCAGGGCCTGGTGGAGCGCATCGGCGTCCCCGGCTCCGGCGTGCCGGACCACGCCGCCGCCCTCGAGCAGGTGGAGGCCGAGCTGGCCGAGGCGACCGGCGGGCGCACCATCGACGCCGCCGGCCACCGCGTGGTCCACGGCGGCGAGCGGTTCACCGCCCCGGCCCGGGTGACCAACGAGGTGATCCGCGCGATCGAGCGCCTCGCCCCGCTGGCCCCGCTGCACAACCACGCCGCCGCCCAGGGGCTGCGCGCCATGGCCGAGCGCTGGCCGGACATGCCCCAGGTGGTCGTGTTCGACACCTCGTTCCACCAGACCATGCCCCGCGAGGCCTGGCAGTACGCCCTGCCGGACGAGGTCTACACGGAGCACGGCATCCGCCGCTACGGCTTCCACGGCACGAGCCACGACCTCGTCACCGGCCTCGCCGCGGAGCATCTGGGCATCCCGCGGGGGGAGTTCCGGGCCGTGGTGCTGCACCTGGGCAACGGCGCCTCCGCCACCGCCATCCGCGACGGCGTCTCCGTGGACACCTCCATGGGCTACACCCCGCTGGCCGGCCTGGTGATGGGCACCCGCTCCGGCGACCTGGACCCCTCCGTGGTCACCCACCTCATGCGGAACCACGGCTACGACGCCGAGGAGCTGGACACCCTCATGAACAGGCGCTCCGGCCTGCTGGGCCTGGCCGGGGAGGCGGACATGCGCCAGGTGCTGGAGAACGCCGCCTCCGGGGACGGCCGCGCCCGCAACGCCCTGGACGTGGCCTCCTACCGGCTGGCCAAGTACGTGGGCGGCTACCACGTGGCCGTGGGCGGGGCGCAGGCGATCGTGTTCACCGCCGGGATCGGCGAGAACTCGGCTCCGTTCCGGGCGCGCGTGCTCGACCGGCTCGAGGCGCTCGGGGTGGCCTACGAGGCCGAGGCCAACCGCGCCCGCGTGGCCGGGCCCCACACGATCTCCGCACCGGAGTCGGCGATCCCGGTGCTCGTGGTCCCCACGGACGAGGAGCAGGCGATCGCCCGCTTGACGTGGGAGCTCGCCCGCTGAGCACCGCGCCCGACCGTCCGACCGACGCCCAGCGACATCACCGCCGGTCCGCCCGGCGGTGATGTCGCTGCGGCTCGGTCGACACGAACGGGGCGCTTCTGCACCCGACCGTCCGGCCCGGTCAGCGCTCAGACGTGGGTGCCGTCCGCCTCGACGGCGATGCCCAGCTCGTTGCCCGGGATCGAGGCGAGCAGGCGGCGGGTGTACGGGTGCCGGGGGTTGGTGAAGACCTCCTCCGAGCTGGCCGCCTCCACCACCTCGCCGTCCTTCATCACGCACACGTAGTCGGAGATGAGCCGCACCACCGCGAGGTCGTGCGAGATGAACAGGTAGCTCAGCCCCAGCTCGTCCTGCAGGCGGCGCAGCAGCGTGAGGATCTGGTCCTGCACGAGCACGTCCAGCGCGGAGACCGGCTCGTCGCACACGATCAGCTCGGGGTTCAGCGCGAGCGCGCGGGCGATCGCCACGCGCTGGCGCTGTCCGCCCGAGAGCTCGGCCGGGTACCGGCGGTGGAAGTGCGAGGGCAGGGCCACCTGGTCCATGAGCTCGAGCACGCGCGCCCGCCGCTGCCTGGCGTCGCCCCGCCGGTACGTCTGCAGCGGCTCCTCGATGATCCGGCCCACCGTGAACGAGGGGTTGAGCGAGGAGAAGGGGTCCTGGAACACGGCCTGCACGCGCTGCCGGAAGTCCTTGAGCCCCTCCCCCTTCAGCGCCAGCACATCCTTGCCCTCGAAGCTGATCTCGCCCGAGGTCGGCTCGATCAGCTTGAGCAGCATGCGCGCCGTCGTCGTCTTGCCGGAGCCGGACTCGCCGACGATCGAGACGGTCTTGCCGCGCGGGATCTTCAGGGAGACGTCCTTCGCGGCGGTGAAGTCCTCGTGCCCGCGCACGGGATAGACCTTCGTGAGGTCGCGGATCTCCACCAGCGGGGTGAGGTCCTGCTTCGCCAGGGCCACCGTGGTGAGGGCCGCGGTGTCGTCCTCGGCCAGTGCGGCAGGCGCGGGATCGAAGGCCTCGGGCAGCAGGCGGGCCGCCGCCACCGACGGCGCGGCCGCCACGAGCGAGCGGGTGTAGGCGTGCTGCGGGTCCTCGAGGATGGCCCGCGCGTCGCCGGACTCCACCACGCGTCCGCGGTGCATCACCACGAGCTGCTGCGCCCGCTCGGCGGCGAGGCCGAGGTCATGGGTGATCAGCAGCACGGAGCTGCCGAGCTCGCGGGTCATCTCGTCGATCTGGTCCAGGATCACCTGCTGCACCGTCACGTCCAGGGCGGAGGTCGGCTCGTCCGCGATCAGCAGCTGCGGCCGGCACGCCAGGCCGATGGCGATCAGCACGCGCTGGCGCAGACCGCCCGAGAGCTCGTGCGGGTACTGCTTGGCCCGCCGCGCCGGCTCGGGGATGCCGGCGCGCTCCATCACCTCGACGACGACGGCCCCCACGTCCTTCTTCGTCGCCATGCCGTGGGTCAGCAGGGTCTCCCCGATCTGCTGACCCACCCGGGTCACGGGGTTGAGGTTGGACATCGGGTCCTGCGGCACCAGCCCGATCCGGCGGCCGCGGATGCGGCGCATCCGCGACTCGGGCAGGCCCACGAGCTCCGCGCCCGCGAAGCGGACGGAGCCTGCCGTGACCCGGCCGTTGCCGGGCAGCAGGCCGATCGCGGCCATCGCGGTGGTGGACTTGCCCGAGCCGGACTCGCCCACGATCGCCAGCGTGCCGCCGGCCGGGAGCGTGAGGGACGCGCCCTCCACGGCCTGCACGGTGCCCTGCTGGGTGGTGAACTCCACGTCCAGGTCGCGGATCTCCAGCAGCGGGGCGCCGACCGCGGGGACCGCGGGTGTCGCGCCGGGGCCGGGCGCGCCGTCGTCGTGCTTGGGGTCCATGGTCAGCGCCTCCGGGAGGTCGGGTCGAGGGCCTCGCGCAGGGACTCGCCCAGCAGGGTGAAGCCGAGCGCGGTGATGGCGATGCACAGGCCGGGCAGGAACGCGAGCCACGGGTTGATGCCCAGCTCGGCCTGCGCGTAGGTGAGCATGCGGCCCCACTCGGCGGTCTCGGGGCGGCCGCCGCCGAGGCCGAGGAAGGACAGGGCGGCCGCGTCGATCACGGCCGTGGCCAGCGTGAGCGTGGCCTGCACGATCACGGGGCCCAGCGAGTTCGGCAGCACGTGGGACATCGTGATCCGCCCGCGCGAGAGGCCGAGGGTCTGCGCCGCGAGCACGTAGTCCGACCCCTTCTGCGTGAGCATCGAGGAACGCAGCAGCCGCGCGAACACGGGCACCTGCGCCACCCCGATCGCGATCATCACCGCGAACGGGGTCTGCCCGAGGATCGCCGCGATGGACACCGCCAGCAGCAGGTTCGGCACCGAGAGCAGGATGTCCACGACGCGCATCACCACGGAGTCCACCCAGCCGCCGAACGTGCCGGCCAGCAGGCCGAGCAGCATGCCGCCGGCCAGGCCGAACGCCGTCGAGACGACGCCGATGAGCAGCGAGGCCTGCGCGCCCCAGATCAGCTTGGAGAGCACGTCCCCGCCGAAGCGGTCCAGGCCCAGCGGGTAGCCGGCCACCTCACCGGGGCCGGGCACGTGGGTGGGGCGGATCTCGCGCATGCCCGGTGTGGCCGTGCCCGCGTACGGGGCCAGCACCGGGGCGAGGACGGCCACGAGCACGAAGAGCAGCACGATCACGGCGCCGGCGATCGCCGCCGGGTTGCGGCGCAGCCGCTGGAAGGCGGCGCCCCACACGGAGGTGCCGCGGGCGTCCGCGGCGGCCTCGGTGGTCTCCTGGGTGGCCCCGGCCTCGACGGGCGCCAGCGCGTGCTCGACGGCGTGCTCGGTGGGTCCGCCGCCGGGGCTGGGGGGCAGGTTCACGCTCATGAGACACGCACCCTCGGGTCGATGAGGCCGTAGGAGACGTCCACGACCAGGTTGATCAGCGAGTAGAGCAAGGCGATGAAGATGATGAAGCCCTGCAGCACCGGGAAGTCGAGCTGGAAGATCGCCTGCGCGAGGAACCGGCCGATCCCGTTGAACGCGAACACCGTCTCGGTGAGCACCGCCCCGGAGATCAGCAGGCCCAGCTGCAGGCCGAGCGTGGTGCTCACCGGCAGCAGGGCGTTGCGCATGATGAAGCGGTCCCGGATCAGGCGCGGGGCCAGTCCCTTGGCGCGAGCCGTGCGCACGAAGTCCGCGTCCTGCACGTCCAGCACGGAGGCGCGGGTGATGCGCGCGATGATCGCCAGCGGGATGGTGCCCAGCGCGATGCCGGGCAGCACCAGGTGGGTCAGCGCGTTCAGGGCCGCGTCCCACTCGGCGGTGATGATGCCGTCCCACACGTAGAAGTTCGTGTAGTGGGTGGCGTCGATCCGCGGGTCCTGCCGGCCGTCCGTGGGCAGCCAGCCCAGCTTCACCGCGAACACCCACTTGAGGATGAACGCCAGGAAGAACACGGGCACCACCACGCCGATCAGGGACAGCACGACGGCGACGTCGTCCTGCCACCGGCCCACATGGCGGGCGGCCCAGTAGCCGAGCGGGATGCCGATGACCACCGCGAACACGATCGCGAAGATCGAGAGCTCCAGCGTGGCCGGGAAGCGGTCCGCGAACTCCTCGACCACAGACCGATTCGTCATGATCGAGGTGCCGAAGTCGCCGCGCAGCAGCCGCCCCATGTAGGTGACGTACTGCTCGAGCAGGGGCTTGTCGAAGCCGTACGCCGCGTTCACCCGGGCCACGGCCTCGGGGGTGGCGCGATCGCCGAGCAGGGCGGTGGCGGGGCCGCCGGGCAGGCTGCGGACCCACACGAACAGCAGGACGGACAGTCCGAACAGGGTGGGGATCAGCAGCAGCAGGCGCTTGCCGATGAGTCTGAGCACGAGGGGCCTCCATGCCGGCGCGGGGGCCGGGCCGGTCGGTGCGAGGGGTGCGAGGGACGGGCGGTGGCGGGCGGGCCGGCGACGACGGCGCCGGGGCGCGGCGCCGTCGTCGCCGGTGGGGCGGGTCGTCCCCGGCCCGCCGGGCTCACTCGGTCAGGTCGATCTCGTTGAAGACCTCGTCGTTGACCGGGCTCGCCGGGTAGGAGGCCACGCGCTTGTCGAAGGCCAGCGACGGGGCCGGGTGGGCGAGCGGGACCGCCGGGACGATCTCGGAGATCTGCTCGTTGATCTCCTGGTACTTCGGCGTCTGCTCCTCGAGCGTCGGGATCTGGCGGGCCTCCGCGAGGGCGGAGAACAGCTCCTCGTCGGTGAAGCCGAACTCGGGCTTCTCCTGGCCGAAGAACACGCCCACGAAGTTGTCCGTGTCGTTGTAGTCACCGGTCCAGCCGAGCAGGTGGATGCCGTGGTCCGAGGTGCCCTGCACCTGGTCGAGGTAGTCCGGGCTCCACTTGGCCGGCTTCGCGTTCACCGTGATGCCCACCTCGGCCAGCTGGCTCGAGAGGTTGGAGAACGCCTGCTCGGGGGTCGGCATGTACGGGCGCGAGACGCCGGTGGGGTAGTTGAAGTCGATCGTGAAGCCGTCCGGGTAGCCGGCCTCGGCGAGCAGCGCCTTGGCCTTGGCGGGGTCGTGCTCGTACGTGGTGACGTCCTCGCTGTACCCGTTCACGGACTTCGGGATGAACTGGGTGGCGGGCTCCGTGCCCTCGGGGAGGGTCTGCGCGATGAGGGCGTCCTTGTCGATCGCGTGGGCGATCGCCTGGCGCACCCTGACGTCCTGGAGCTCCTCCTTCTCCTGGTTCAGGCCCAGGTAGAGGATGGTGAACGGGTCGCGGGCCACCACGGTGAAGCCGGCCTCGGACAGGGCCGCGGTGTCCGCGGGGGCCACGAGGTCGTAGCCGTCGATGTCCCCGGCCTCGAGCGCCTGACGGCGGGCCACCGGGTCGTCGATCACGCGGAAGGTGATGTCCGTGACCTCGCCGCCCTCGCCCCAGTAGTCCTCGTTGGCGGTGAGCTTGACGTCCTCGCCCACGCTCCAGGACTCGAACTTGTAGGGGCCGGTGCCGGTGGGGTGTGCCCGGGCGTACTCGGACATCTGGGGCGACTCGGCGGTGCCGCCGACCTCGTCCGCCTTGTACTCCTCGAGCGCCTTCGGCGACTGCATGGCGAAGGCCGGCAGGGACAGGGAGGAGATGAAGCCCGCGAACGGCTGCGCCAGCGTGATCTTCACCTCGTGCTCGCCGGTGGCCTCGCACTCCTGGTAGACGGCGTCCTCGGGCTTGTCCGCGAAGCCGCGGAACAGCTTGCCGTAGTAGTACGAGAGGGTCTCCGACTGCTGGATGCCCGTGAAGTTGTACCAGCGGTCGAAGTTGGCGCACACGGCCTCCCCGTTGAACGGCTCGCCGTCGTGGAAGGTCACGCCCTCCTTCAGCTGGAACGTGTGGGTCAGGCCGTCCTCCGAGGACTCCCAGGACTCGGCCAGCAGCGGCGCGGGGTCCGCGGTGCCCGGCTTCGTGCCCACGAGGCCCTCGAAGATCTGACGGGAGACCCGGAAGGTCTCGCCGTCGGAGGCGAAGGCCGGGTCCAGGGTCTTCGGGTCGGAGGAGGCGGCGAAGATGAACGAGCCGTCCACTTGGGCGGCGTCGCCCCCGCCCGAGCCGCCGGAGCCGCCGCCGTCGCGCTGGCTCTGGGCGCAGCCGGTGACGAGCAGGGCGCCGGCCGCGGTGAGCGCGGCGGCGGACAGGAGTCGGTGACGCAGACGGGTGGCCATGGGGGCTCCTCCGGGAGAGGTCTCAGCCGAGACGCGGGTGCGAGGGGACCGCGCCGTCGGGTGTGACCTCGGGCACGCTCCTGGACGTGACTATAGCCACAAGCGCGGGCAGGAACGCAACGCAGGCCGCGTCTGCGCGTGCGGCACGGCGCCCTCAGGCCCCGGTGGGCACCCGCTCCCGACGCGCGGCGGCCCGCTCGCGGACCCAGCGCAGCACGTCCTCCGGACGGTTGGTGGTGAGCTCCTGCACCCCCTGGGCGAGGAGGAAATCGGCGTCCTCGCGCTCGTCGACGGTCCACACCCGCAGCCGCCGCCCCGCCGCCAGCCACGCCTTCACGTCCGCCAGGTGCTCCCGCACGTAGGCCACGGAGGGCCCCGCCATCCCGGCCCGGCCGCGCCAGACGAGCGCCTCGGACCCCGCCAGCGACTGACGCGCCGCCGCACGCACCGCCGCCCGGCTCAGCGGCCCCCGCGCGAGCCGGGTCGGCAGCTCCGTCGGCATGAGGTCCATCAGGGGGCAGAGGGGGTCCGTGCCGGCCAGCGGAGCCACGTGGCGCAGCGCGTCCGGGTGGAAGCTCATGAGGGACACCTGCACCTGACCCACCCGGCCGGTCTCCGGGTCCCAGCCGGCCCGCAGCAGCTCCCGCAGCACCCGCTCCTCGAGCTCATGCCCGAACGGGGAGGGGTGCTTGAGCTCCACGGCCAGTCGCAGCGGCCGGTCCGCGGCCGTCGCGATCGCCAGGAGGTCGGCCAGGGTGAGCACCTGCTCCCCCGCGCCGCCGTACGCGGCGGGCGGCGCCGTCGTCGTGGCGGGCTCGGCCCCCGGACGCCGGGCGTGCCACGAGACGACGTCGAGGCCGCGCAGACGATCCAGCGTGTGGTCCGCGACCGCGCCGTGCCCGTCCGAGGTGCGATCCACGGTGGGGTCGTGCCAGCAGACGACCTCACGGTCCCGCGTGAGCTGGACGTCGCATTCGAGACCGTCCGCGCCCACGGCGAGGGCGTGGAGCATGGCGGCGCGGGTGTGCTCGGGGAAGGCGGCGGAGGCACCGCGGTGGGCGATCACGAGGGCGGGCACGCCGCCAGGCTAGGGAGCGCGTGTGCCGACCACGTCACCGCAGGGTGCCCGGCTGGTTAACTGGTGGGGACCATTCGGTGCACGCGATCAGGAGCCTCCCGTGTCCTTCTCCCCCGACCCCGCCCAGCAGCTGCTCAGCGCCGGTGCCCTCGAACGCGCGGCGGGCCTGCGGCGCATGAAGGCCGTCGCCCTGGGGCTGCTCATCCTGCTGGCCGTGGTGTTCGTGGTCGCGTTCCCGTTGCAGGACACCCACCCGGTGTGGGGCTACGTGCGCGCCGCCGCGGAGGGCGGCATGGTCGGCGCACTGGCGGACTGGTTCGCGGTCACGGCGCTGTTCCGCCACCCGATGGGTGTGCCCGTGCCGCACACCGCCCTGATCCCGCGGAAGAAGGACCAGCTCGGCGCCGCGCTGACCGAGTTCGTGCAGGAGAACTTCCTGGACTCGGAGGTCGCCCACGAGAAGGTCGACGGACTGAAGGTGGCCGAGGCCGCCGGCGGCTGGCTGCGCCGTGAGGAGAACGCGGCCCGCACCGCCCGGGAGATCGCGACGGCGGCCCGGGGCGCCATGGCCGCGGCCGACGACGACGCCGTCCAGGAGCTGCTGCGCCAGCTGATGGAACGCCACATGGTGGCCCCGGACTGGTCCCCCACGCTCGCGGGCGTGCTGGAGGACGTGGTGGCCGGACGGCACCACGAGCGCGTGGTGGACCTCGTGGTCGCCCACACCGGGGACTGGGTGGCCGCCCACCCCGAGCTGTTCGTCGAGACGGTGCGCCGTCGCTCCCCCGAGTGGAGCCCGGACCTCGTGGACCGCCTCCTCGCCGAGAGACTGCACGCCGAGACCCTCAAGTATCTCGCCGGCATCCGCCGCGACCGGCAGCACGAGGCCCGCCGCGCCGTCGACGACTGGCTCGACCGCCTCGCCGACGAGATGCGGAACGAGCCCGCCACCCGCGCCTCGGGCAGGCGGGCATCGACGCGCTCGAGGGCCTCGGGCACCTGGTTCTCGAGGTCGCGCAGGGAGTCGAACTCCTCCTTGTGCGCCGCGAGGGCCGCGCCCACGGCCTCGCTGCGCTGGTGCGGGGAGGGTCAGGCGGTGAGGGCGTCGGGGTCCTCGGTGTAGTGCTCGGCGGCCCATGCCAGGAGGCGGGCCTCCTGTTCTGCCTTGGAGGGGGTCCTGTCGTCATTCATGGCGTCGGACTCGCGCACGCGCGTACCGGAGTTGGGCTGGGAGGTGATGGGTGGTTCCTCTGGTGGTTCCTCCCGTGTTCCTCCGTGTGGTTCCTGGGTTCTCTTAGGGGGGTCCACCACGGTCCCTACCTGGGGGTCCATGGCGGTCCCCCTGGCAGTCGCGGGCCGCGCCGTCCAGGTGACGTTCCGCCCTCGGCCGGACGGGACGTAGGTGGTCCCAGGCGCGAGGTTCAGGGCGTATTCCGCACGGATTCCGGCGCGGGCCGTACCGCTGGAGGTGATGGCCCCGGCCTCGGTGAGCGCGGTCAAGGCCTTCACGGTGGTCCGCTTGGCAGAGGCGCGGTTGCCCTCCAGGTCCAGGCCTAGCGCCCGGGCCACGGCCTCCCACCCGCCGTAGTAGACCGGCGGGCGGTCAGAATCGAGGGCGGTCACGGCCATGAACACGAGCGCGTGGAGGTCCCGGTGCGAGAGGCGGCCGCGCCAGTAGGTATAGGCGGCTATGACGTTGCTCGCGCCCATGGGTGCCCTCCTTCCAGGCCTGTGATGCGGGTGGTGGGTGTGCCGCTCATGCGGCGGGAGCGGCGGTGTCCTCCGCAGGGTCCTCGGCCCCCACGGGGACGGCCTCCCAGACGCGGACAGGGCGCGCGGACCCGTCCGGGGACCGCTCCAGGGCCAAGCCCGCAGGACGGATCACACGGGCCGCGTGGAGGTGACGGACGACGGCCCCGAAGTGGGCCGGGTGAACCGGCTCCGGGAGCGCGGCGCGGAGGCGGGCCGGGGTGAACGGCTCCCCCATGGTGCGGGCGGCTGCTGTGGCTGCGCGGACCCATCCGGACGGGAGGCGAGCGCCGGCGGCCGGGGTGCGGGCCTCCACGTCTAGGACGGCGGGGTCCAGGCAGTAGCGGTCGGGGGCGCTCATCGGTCGTCCTCGGCAGCCACCTGGGCGTCCTCCCATGCCTCCACGTCGGCCAGGCGGTACCGGAGGTACTTCCCGACGCGGAACCCGCGGGGGCCGTAGCCGGTGGATCGCCAGTTGTAGACGGTGGCGACCGGGACGCCCACGCGGGCGGCAAGGTCCTGGGGGGACAGGTGGGTGACGGGGCGCGGCGTCGTGACAGTGACGGGGGTGGTGTTCATGGGTGCGGTCCTCTCAATGGGTCCAACGTGGTGTTCTACCGTTGTAAACACGAAACCATGTAACCACGCCTAGTGCTTTACGGTCAACCACGATTTGTGGCACCTTGGAGGCATGACGAACACACCAGAACCACCCGGCGCGGAGACGGAGGCTCGCTTCGTGGCCGCCATGAAGCGCCTCCGAGAGGAGAGCGAGTGGTCACAAGGGGAGATGGCCCGACGCATGACGGAGTTGGGGTGGAAGGGTTTCCACCAGACGACGATTTCCCGGATCGAGAAGGGAGAGCGGCCGGTGAGACTCGGGGAGGCCCAGGGGATCGCGGCGGCCCTCAACGTCACCGTGGATCAGATGATTCACGCGGGTGAGGACAACTTCACCGGAGGGGCGGACCTGGAGCGGGCCGCCGCGGCCGTGCGTGGCCTATACCGCCTCCAGGGGGAGTTCAATACCCGGGTGCAGACCATGACGTGGTTGGTGGATGAGGCCAGGCGCGCCCTGTCCGGGCGGGACCGCGCGGAGGTCGCGGACGACAGGCACCCACTTACCCCCGTCGTTCAGATGGTCCATGCCCGTGCCGTTCGGTACATGGACCACCCGGAACCCGCATCCCTTCGGCCCCTCAACGAGGTTCTGGACCTGGGCGAGGGCGACGCCACAGACGGGGAGGGCTGACCATGCCGCGCCCGCCGTTGGCTGTGGGCACCTGGGGACGCATCAGTGACCCCAAGGAGGTGGCCCCCGGGGTATTCCGCGCTATGGCCAAGGTCCGGGACGTGGACGGGGTGACGCGCAAGGTGGAGGCCCGGGCGTCCTCCAAGGAGCGCGCCCGGCGCGCCCTGGAGGCCCGCCTCCGCGCCCGCACAGCCCCGCCCGCCGGCGAGGTCACCCCGGACACCCGCGTCCGCGACGTCGCCCGCCTATGGCTGGCAGAGGTGGAGGCCCGCGGCCGGGCGGCCAACACCGTGAAGCGGTACCGGATCACCGTGGACCTGCACGTCTGCAAGGCCCGCGGCGGCGTCGGGGAACTCCGGGTGAGGGAATGCACCACGTCCCGGATGGAGGCGTTCCTCCGCGGCATCGCGCGGGACCACGGGGCACCCTCGGCCAAGGTGGCGCGGACGGTCATGTCCGGCGTCCTCGGTCTGGCTGCCCGGCATGACGCCATCCAGGGGAACCCACTCCGAGAGGTGTCCCCCATCTCCGTCCCACGGAAGGAGGTGCGCGCCCTGTCGCCGGCGGACGTCCGGGTCCTGCGGCGGAAGTTGGCGGCCTAGCAGTCGGAGCCACCGGTGAACGGGAGGCGTCGGCGGCCGGACGATCTGCTGGACGTCGTGGACGTCATGTTGGCGACGGGGTGCCGTATCTCGGAGGCGCTGGCCCTGCGGTGGCAGGACGTGGACTTGGACGCCCGGAAGGTGGCCATCACGGGTGCCGTCGTCGTGGCGGGCCGCGGGGGCGCGGTGCGCCAGGATCATCCCAAGTCGGCCGGGTCCGTCCAGACTTACACCGTGGACGCGCACACGGCGGACATGCTCCGCGGCCGGTGGGAACGGTCCATGGACCTGGACCTGGTGTCCCCGATGGTGTTCCCGTCGTCCACGGGGACTGTCCGGGACCCGTCGAACTACCGGAAGCAGTGGCGGACGGCGCGGGAGGCTATCGGATTCGAGTGGGTCACCCCGCACACGTTCCGCAAGACGGTTGCCACGCGGCTGGCGGACGCGGAGGGCCTGGCCGCAGCGTCGGCGTACCTGGGCCACTCCGGGGAGGCTGTGACGCGGACGCACTACCGGGCCAAGGCACCGGAGGCGGCGGACATGACGGCGGCGCTGGCCGGGTTCTGGGAGACCTATGACGAGGAGCAATCATGACTACAACGGGTTTTTCCCCCGATGATGATGATTTCCGACTCTCACCTGAGCAGGCGGAAAGACTGCGCAAGGCGCTTGATCCATTACAAGATTCAATGTTGAAAGCCACGGCCACATTGGGTAAATCACTTGCGACGGCAATGCCATCCCTGAGCCCTAAACTGACCGTTCAATTGACTGAAGTTATGGCGCAGGTGAATCAGCAACTCGCGCCCAGCCTCGCATCCATGGCGGAGGTCACCGCCCAACTGAATCAGCAACTCGCGCCCAGCCTCGCATCCATGGCGGAGGTCACTGCCCAACTGAATCAGCAACTCGCGCCGACGCTGGGCAATGCCGCAGAGGTGCTCGCACAGTTTCAGGCAAAGACTCATATCCTGGTAGGGCGTTTGGACCTCTCAGCCCTTGCGGCCGTGGGACAGGAAATCGCCAGCAGGCCCGACCTCGCCCGCGAGTTGAACCAGGCCGGTTCGAGCAGTGATGACCTCTCCGCCGCGGCTAATTTGGTCATAGCCAGTGTTCCGCCTGAGGGGGACTCCTCCCTATCACCCGAGGCCCTCCGCCTGGGAATATTCGCGGCGGTCACCATCGCATGGTTCGCCGTTGCACTGCCGGTCGCCATGACCGCCCCCGACCCATCACTCGTGAACTGGCTATGGAATCTGGCGACAAGAACGCTGGAGGGGGCTGGCGTGGCCGGGTACGTCGCTCACAAAGTCGTGCCATCGGATGCCGACGAGGCCAGCCAATCGACGGAGTGAATCGGGTGGGTAAAGGGTGGATCGTGGCCACCAGACCCTCACCAGAACGGCCCCTGACCGGGCGTCATGCCTAGTCAGGGGCCGTTTTCCGGTGGGCCCTGCGGGGATCGAACCCGCGACCGGCGGATTAAAAGTCCGATGCTCTGCCAGCTGAGCTAAAGGCCCCCACCCGCGGCCGACGACGACGGCGCGCGGCCGACGACGGCGACCCTCACGGGTGCCCTCCGATGGTAGCCCAGGCGTCCGGGGCACTACCGTGGACGGGGCCGCCGCCTCCGGCGACCACATCCCCACCCCGATGCGCCCTCGAAGGGAGCCCGCCCATGGCACGTCACCGCCTGCCCGCCGGCCGCGGCGCCAGCTCGAGCGCCTCGGGCGTGCTGCGCCCCCACCGGCCCCGCCTCTCGGAACCGCAGGAGCTCACGCACTTCGCCGGCGGCGAAGACCCGCAGGAAGTGGCCGCGGCGGCCTCGCGCCTGGCCCACGCCCTCGTGGCCGGCGGCCGCGCGGAGGAGGACCCGGCCATCGTCGAGCGGCTGGTCGGGCTGGTCCGCGAGCTGGGCGTCGAGACGCTCGCCGAGCTGTGGGCGGACGCCCCGCCCGTCTCGCTCGCCGGCGCCCTGTGGCGCCTGTACGCGCTCCAGGAGGCGACGACCCGCGACGGCGAGCGCTGGGCCGCCTGGTACCGCGCCGGGCATGCCGCCTACGCCTCGCGCGTCGTGGCGGGCGCCGTCGAGCCGCCGGGGCCGGCCGAGCTGCGCCGCCTCACGGACACGATCCTCACGGGCGCCTACCGCTCCGAGATCGACGTCGCGTTCGAGCGCGCCGCGGCCTACGCCCGCGTCGTGGCTCTGGGCCAGGTCGAGCACGCCGAGGGCTCCGAGGCCGCCGCCCCGGACCGCGCCGCCGCCCTCACCCGCCGGGCCGCGCGCCTGGTCAGCACCGCCGACGCCCTGGAGGCGGCGGGTCGAGCGTTTCGGGACGGATCGCTAGACTGATGGGGACGGCGCCGGGCCGCTGGTAACCCCGGGCTCCAACACATAGCCGCTGCGAGCGGCCTTCCGCCGAGAGGCGTTCCCGGTCCGGCGTCGTCGTCGACCCCTTCGCCACCCGTCGACGAGAGAGCGACCGCTGCCCATGTCCCCCCGCATGCCCTGGCTCGTCACGCGCGACACCCCGGCGCTGCGCCACATGGCGGACCTCGCCGAGGCCCTGCACCGGTCCGTGCATCTGGTGGCCCAGGTCGCGGGGACCCGCGGACCCGAGGCGGACCGTGCCGCCCGTGAGCTCGAGGAGCTCGACTCGTCCTCGAGCGCCACCCTCATGGCCTTCCTCACCGCGCTGCGCAGCGCCTACGTGACTCCGCTGCCCCGTCAGGACCTCTACCGGCTGGCCAGCGGCGTGCACGCGACCACCCGGCGCGTCGTGTCGGCGGGCGTGCTGATCCAGCGGGCCGACCTCGAGGAGCTGCCGACGCACGCCCTCGACGTCCTGGAGACCGTGGGGCGGCAGGCCGAGCTGCTCGCCCGCGGCGCCGCCGAGATGCGCGACCTCGACGCCCTGGAGGCCACGTGGATGCAGCTGCTGCGCGCCTCCCGCCGCACGGAGCGGATCATGGTCGAGTGGCTCGCCGACCTCGGCATGGACCTGCTGCAGCGCGACTACAACCGCCAGCGCGAGGTCGCCTGGGCGCTGCACGCGGCGCTCGAGGCCCTCTCCCGCGTGAACATGGACCTGGGCATGGTGCTCGTCCGTGAGTCCTGAGCCGGTGGAGGCGCCGTGACCGCGGGGCTCGCCGTCGTCCTCGTGCTGCTGTGCGCCGTCGGCGCGCTGATGGGTTTCCGCGACGCCCCCAACGCCGCGGCGCTGCCTGTCCGGTACCGGGCGCTGACACCGCGCGGGGCCCTCCTCCTGACCGGAGCGGTCAACACCGTGGGCGCGCTGCTGGGCATCGGGCTCATCACGCTGAGCGTGCACTACTTCACCTCGCCCGCGGTGCGCAGCGAGATCGGCCCCCTGGCCGTGGGCGTGTCCTGCGTGGTGACCCTCGTGTGGGGTCTGCTGCTGTGGTGGCGGCGCCTGCCCGGCTCCAGCACGCACGCGCTGATCTCCGCGCTGGCGGGCAGCCACCTCGCCGTGCGCCTGAGTCTGGACATCGACGTCGCCCTCACCATCTTCGACCTCGTCCGCGCCGAGGTGCTGCTCAGCCTGCTGCTCTCGCCCCTGATCGCGTGGGCGCTCGCCCGCCTGCTCACCGCCCCCGCCATGCGGCTCGCCACCCGGGGCACCACGGTCAACGTCCAGCACCGGGCCCGCGTCGCGTTGGGCATCTCCGCCAGCGCCATGGCCATGGGCCACGGCCTGCAGGCCGGTCAGCGCATGGGGGTGCTGTGGGCCGCCGTGCTGGTGGGGTCCGGGTCCGTCCTGGCGCCGGACGCCCTGACGGCCGAGTTCGTGGGGGGCGCGTTCCTGTTCGCCCTCGCGGTCGGGCTCGGCACGCTGGGCGGCGCCTGGCGGATCGCCTGGACCCTCACCGAGCGTCTCGTGCGCCTCGACCCCCTGCGGGCGTCCGTGGCCGCCGTCATCCCCGCGGGCCTGCTGTTCGTCGGATCCCTGGTGTTCCACCTGCCCCTGTCCTCCACCCACACGGCGACGGCGGCCATCGTGGGCGCCGGCCAGACGCAGACCTACGCGTCCGTGCGCTGGCCCACCGTGCTGCGCGTGGTCGGCTGGTGGGTGCTCACGCCGGTGGCCTGCGCCCTTCTCGGCCTCCTCGGCACGCTGGCCCTCGTCCCGCTGGCCTGAGGCCGCGCCCGACGACGACGCCCGGCCCCGCAGACGCCGCGACCCCGCCCGGCGTGCGGCCGGACGGGGTCGGGGACGGAGCGCGGGACGGCTCAGCCGAAGCGGCCGGAGACGTAGTCCTCGGTCTGCTGGCTCGAGGGGTTGTTGAAGATGACGTCGGTGTCGTCGTACTCGATCAGCTTGCCGGGCTTGCCGACGCCCTGGATGTTGAAGAACGCGGTCTTGTCCGCCACGCGCGCGGCCTGCTGCATGTTGTGCGTGACGATGATGACCGTGTACTCCTCCTTGAGCTCGTTGATCAGGTCCTCGACGGCGAGGGTGGAGATTGGGTCGAGCGCGGAGCAGGGCTCGTCCATGAGGATCACGTCGGGCTGCACCGCGATGGAGCGGGCGATGCACAGACGCTGCTGCTGACCGCCGGAGAGGCCGGAGCCGGGCTTGTCGAGGCGGTCCTTGACCTCGTTCCACAGGTTGGCGCCGCGCAGGGACTTCTCCACGAGCTCGTCCGCACGGGACTTGTTCAGGCGGGTGCCGTTGAGCTTGTAGCCGGCCAGCACGTTGTCGCGGATGGACATCGTGGGGAACGGGTTCGGGCGCTGGAAGACCATGCCGATCTGGGAACGGACGCGGACCGGGTCCACACCGGGCCCGTAGATGTCCTCGCCGTCGAGCAGGAGCTGGCCGTCCACGGTGGCGCCGGGGAGCACCTCGTGCATGCGGTTGATGCTGCGCAGGAAGGTGGTCTTGCCGCAGCCGGAGGGGCCGATGAAGGCGGTGACGGAGCGGGGGGCGATGTCGATGTTGACGCCCTCGACGGCCTTGAACTTGCCGTAGAAGACATCGACGTCGATGGCCTGGATGCGCTTGGACATGAGTGGTTCTGTTCCTTCGTGGAAGTCTCTGGGGGGGGTGCGACGGGGTCG
>NZ_JABFNH010000018.1:75866-84283 GCF_017168435.1 Micrococcus sp. KRD070 | reverse complement strand
GGCGACGGACGCGCGGGGGCGGGGCCGTCAGGCGGCGGGCTTGCCCTTCTTCTGCCTGTCGTCCTTCTCGTCCTTGCCGCCGGGCAGGGCGCGACGGATCGCGCCGAAGACGCCGCCGTCGTCCTTGGCGCCCGCCGACTCCCCCTCGGCGCGCCCCTGTGCGGCGCCCTCGCGGATCTCGCCGGGGATCACCATCGGCAGGGGGCTGAAGAGCTCCGCGGCGTTCTCCATCACGGCCTTGCCCATGGCGCGGTTGCCCACGCCGCCGATCACGGCGCCCACGCCGAACGGCACGGCGCGGCCCACGAAGCCGGCACCCTGCCGCAGGCGCATCTTGCGCATGAACGTCCTCTTGAGGCGATCCACCACGAACGCGCTGATGCCGGTGCCCGATGCGGTGCCCGCGAGCGCGTTGAGGCTGGACTGCGGGTCGTAGGGACGGCCGGCCTTGGCGGCGGCCTCGCGGAGCAGCTCCTTGGCGTCGTCGCCGAGCATGAGGCCCATGACGAGGGCCTGGGCGCGCTGCGGGTCCTGCGTGGTGATGCCGTGCAGCTCGGCGAGGGACTGCGCGTAGAGGGCGGTGGCCTCCATGAAGCCGGCGACCGCGACACCGGACAGGCCGAGCGCGGCCACGGTGCCGATGCCCGGGACGATCGCGGTGCCGCCCACGGCGGCACCGGCCCCCGTGACGGTGGTCAGGTACTGCTGCCCGAGCCGCTCGGCGAGACGCTCCGGGCTCTCCCCCGGGTGCTTCGCCGCCATGCGCTGGATGTTCTTCAGGACCAGGGGGCGCTGGACCGCCAACACCGTGGAGAGGGCCTTCTCGAAGCCCTCCGTGGGCTCGCCGTTCTCATCGAGTGCCGACTTCAGCCCGAAGTCCTTCACCTTCCCGGACGCGTACCGGCCGATCGTCGAGTTCTTTGCCATGCGCGCCACAGTATCGGCGCGCGACCCCCGCGGTCAGGACCCGGGCGTCGCCGCGCGCAGGGAGTGCTCGAGGAAGATGCGCACGTCACGGACCTCGTCGGGGCCGGTCCCGTGCAAGATCCCGGGGTAGGTGCGCACGGTCAGGCGGGTGTGCTCCTCGGCCCACGCGCGGGTGTGGGCGACGGCGTCCGGATGGATCACGGGATCCTCGGCGTCCCGGCCCCAGAAGAACGGGCGCGGGCCCGGTCCCTCGGCCGGGGAGTCGAGCATGGCCAGCAGCTCGTTGTCGACGGCGAAGCCGCTCAGGCCCACACCGCAGGTGAACGCCTCGGGGCGCAGACGCAGGACCGTCGTCGCCATGGCCATGCCCTGGGAGAAGCCGAGCACCGAGACCGTGCGGAAGCCGGCCGCCACGACCTCCTCGGCGGAGAGCACGTCGAACACGCGGTGGGCGGCGGCGAGCACCTGGGCGAAGTCGGACTGCAGCAGCAGGTCGAGCAGGAACCAGCCGTGCGCGCCGGGGTCGCCCGGGCCTTCGGACGCCGTCTCGTCGATCTCGAAGCCGCCGCGCACCGCCAGGCCGGTGCACCGCTCCGGGAGCATCGGGAAGTGGCGGCGCGCCGCGCGGACCTCGTTGGAGCCGTAGCCGTGGAACACGAGCACCAGGTCCGTGCCCGCGCGCTCCGCCGGCGGGCGCGACCACACCACGCTGTGGCCGGAGCTGATCGTCTCGGTGACTGGTGCGGGCGTGGGGCTCATGGCTCCATCCTAGGGAGGACCCCCGACCGGGCGTCATGCCTGGTCAGGGGCCGCTTTCCGGTGGGCCCTGCGGGGATCGAACCCGCGACCGGCGGATTCTCGAGGTCTGGTCCTGGACAGTACGCACGGGGTCCCGTGCCCCGCATGATTCCGCGGATTCCGCGGCCCCGCCCTCCGCTGTTGGCCCTGTCGGAACACGTTGTTTCCGGACGTTTAGGGTGGGTAAAGGGCTGTCGCTTATACACATCTCTGAGCCCACGTGCGACGGGGTCGGGGCCGGCCGCCCGGGGGATTCCGGGCGGCCGGGCCTCACCGGCCCTTCTTGGGGGCGAACGCCTTGGCGATGAACCGTGCCGCCAGGTTGAGCAGCATGACGATGGTGACGAGCAGCAGGGCGGCTGCCCAGGCGCGGGCGGTCGAGGGGTCCGCCGCCGTAGGCGAGGTCGGGGCGACCAGCTGGCGGTAGATGTACACCGGCAGCGCGGTCATCCAGTTGTCGAACGGGTTCCAGTTGATGCTGGTGGCGAAGCCGGCCGTCACGAGGATCGGCGCGGTCTCGCCCGCCACGCGGGCGATGGCCAGGGTGACGCCGGAGGCGATGCCGGAGATCGCGGTGGGCAGGACCACCTTGGCGATGGTCTGCCACTTGCGCACGCCGAGGGCGTAGGCGCCCTCGCGCAGCTCGTTGGGCACCACACGGAGCATCTCCTCCGTGGATCGCACGACCACGGGGATCATGAGCACCGAGAGCGCGATCGCGGCCGTGAGACCCATCTGCACGGACTGCAGTGCGGTGGACTTGCTGCCGGTGACCAGGGTCAGGACCCACGTGATCGCGGCGTAGGCGAAGAGGCCGGCCACGATCGAGGGGATGCCGGTCATGACGTCCACGAAGAACACGATGGCGCGGGAGAACCAGCCGCCGCGGCTGTACTCCACCAGGTAGATGGAGGTGAGCATGCCGATCGGCACGGAGATCAGGGTCGCGATGATCGTGATCACGACGGTGCCGATCAGGGCGTGGCCGAAACCGCCCGCGAGCCCGCCGGCGGGCTTGCCGTCCTCCACCCACGCCGAGTCGTCGATGCCGGTGATGCCCTTCATGTCGTACGCCATGATCTGCGGGTTGGCGATCAGGGTCGGCAGACCGGCGGAGAGGACCGACCACAGCACGGAGACCAGCGGCACCAGGGCCACGAGGAACGCCAGCCACACGAGGTTGCGGCACAGGCCGTCTGCGGCGCGGCGCCGGTTCTCCATCACGCGGGTGGCCACGTAGAGCCCCGCGATGTAGAGGATGGCGGCGATGATCACGAAACCGACGACGTTGAAGGCGCCGCTGAGCAGCACGGTCAGGCCGGCGGCGACGACGGCCGCGGCAGCTGCGACGGCCATCCAGGTCCAGCCGGGCTTCTGACCCTCGGTCAGGGAGTGACGCCGCGGCGTCACGCTGTCCTCGGTGGCCCGGGGAGAAGTCGAGACAGTGCTCATGTCAGTTGGCTCCCGAGAATTCCTTGTGCTTGTTCACGATCGCGCGGGCGATCATGTTCACCGCCAGGGTGATGATGAAGAGCATGAGACCGGCAGCGATCAGCTCGTGCAGGCGCATGTTGAACGCCTCGGGGAAGTTGAGCGCGATCTCCGACGGGATCGTCTGGTTCCTGCCGGACTCCACGAGCGACCAGGAGAAGACGCCGCCGGAGAGCACCATGGTGACCGCCATGGTCTCGCCGAGCGCGCGGCCGAGGCCGAGCATGATCGAGGAGATGATGCCGGCCCGGGCGAACGGGAACACGGTCATCTTGATCATCTCCCAGCGCGTGGCGCCGAGGCCGAGCGCGGCCTCCTCGTGGAGCTTCGGGGTCTGGGTGAAGATCTCACGGCAGAGCGCGGTGATGATCGGCAGGACCATCACGGCCAGCACGACGCCCGAGGTCAGCAGGGTGCGGCCCGTGGTGGTGGCCGAGCCGCCGAAGAACGGGATGAAGCCCAGGTTCTCGTTGAGCCAGCCGTAGATCGGCACCATCAGCGGAGCGAGCGTCAGCCAGCCCCACACGCCGTAGACCACGGAGGGGATCGCGGCCAGCAGATCGATCACGAAGCCCACCGACTGCGCGATGCGCGGGGGCGCATAGTGCGAGATGAACAGGGCGACACCGATCGCGACCGGGGTGGCGATGAGCAGAGCGATGATCGACACCATCACGGTGCCGGCCATGAGCGGCCACACGTACTGGAAGAAGGAGTCCGCAGACACGAGCTCCGCGCCCGGCTGCAGGGCAGGCCATGCCTCCGTCAGGAGGAAGACCGCCACGAAGGCGAGCACGAGCAGGATCAGGACGGCGGCCGCCAGGGCCCCGCCGGAGAGGAGCTTGTCTCCGGCGGCTCCGCGGCGGGGGCCGCGCAGGCTGGACGGCTTCGGTGCCGCCTCGTTGGTGGTTGAGGACACGGTGCCTTCCCTCAGATCGACGTGCGTGGTGATGGACGGGCCGCGACGAACGAGTGCCCTGACGCGGCTTCAGCCGCCGGGCCCGTGGGGCCCGGCGGCCGAAGCGGCGGTGGGTCAGCCGACAAGAAGCGACATCAGCCCTTGACCGAGATGGCCTCGATGCGCTCCATGGCCTTCTTGCGGGTGTCCTCGGAGATCGGGGCGTTGCCCGCGGACTCCTCGGCGGTCTTCTGACCGTCCTCGGACACGACGTACTCGGCGAAGGCCTTGACCTGGTCCACGGTCTCCTGCGACTCGTACTGGTTGCAGTAGATGTGGTAGGAGACCAGCACGACGGGGTACACGCCGGACTCGTCGGTGGCGCGGTCGAGCTCGATCGAGCCGTCCTCCTTGGCCTCGGACTTCTCGACGGTCGCGGCCGCGGCCTCGGCGGAGTACTTCACGTACTCCTCGCCGACCTTCACGGACACGGTGCCCAGCTCGCCCACGGCGGAGGCGTCGGCGTAGGTGATGGCGCCTTCGGTCTGGGAGGCCAGGCCCACGACACCCTTGGTGCCCTGGGCGGACTCGGCGGTGATGTCGGACGGCCAGGTCTCGACCTCGTCGTAGGACCAGGCATCGCCGGCGGCCTCGGTGAGGTAGGCGGTGAAGTTCTCGGTGGTGCCCGAGTCGTCGGAACGGTGCACGACGGTGATCGGGGTGTCGGGCAGCTCGACGCCCTCGTTCTGCGCGGCGATGGCCTCGTCGTTCCAGTTCTTGATCTCGCCGGAGAACACCTTGGCGATGGTCTCGGCGTCCATCTTGACCTCATCGACGCCCGGCAGGTTGTAGGCCACGGCGATCGGGGAGATGTAGGCCGGCACGTGGAACGCGCCCTCGTCGCCGCAGTTCTCCTTGGCGGACTCAGCCTCCTCCTCCTTGAGGGCGGCGTCGGAGCCGGCGAAGGAGGTGGCACCGGCGAGGAACTTCTCACGACCGGCACCGGAGCCGTCCGGGGAGTACTGCACGGTCAGGTTCGGAGCGGTCTCGGTGACACCCTGGGTCCAGGCGGTCATGGCCGCCTCCTGCGAGGAGGCGCCGGCGCCGACCAGGTTGCCCTGGACCTCGGAGGTGGTGCCCTGCTCGCCGCCGGCGGAGCCGGAGGCATCGGAGCCGCCGTTGCCGCTGTCCGCGGAGGAGCAGGCGGTCAGGGCGATGGCGGCCACGGACAGGAGGGCGGCGGAGCGGCCGAAGCGGAGAGCCTTCACGAAGAGCCTCTTTCAATCGGATGACGACGGTGAGGGCAGAGCGTCCGGCTGGCCCGGTTCTGCACCGCACCCGACCGTACGGTCCAGAGGTGAATCGAGTGCTCGGCCGGGGTGAACAGATGGTGAACGGGAGCGGCATTCGCAGGAATGATCTGTGCCGTGGGCCACAATGCTTGGTTGAGCCTCGCACGGCGGGGGCACCGCGGCGTCGGACTAGGCTGGCCGCATGACGGACCGCTTCGCCACCGCCACGGGCACGGTGCCGATGGTCGACCCCCAGACCCGCGGGGAACGTCTCGGCCGCTTCCTGCGTCGGCGCGCCCGTGCGGGCTGGTCCCGCGTCCGCTCCTCCGTGGGCCAGGCCGCCCTCGTCGCTGTCTGCGCGGTGGGCGCCTACTGGTTCGCGGAGGCCGTCCTGGGCCACCAGCAGCCCCTGTTCGCCTCCACCGCCCTGCTGATCGCCCTCGGCTTCCAACGGGAGCCGAAGCTGCGCAAGGTGGCCGAGGTCGCCGTCGGCTGCACCGTCGGCATCCTGATCGGGGACCTGCTCATGGTCGGGCTCGGCCGCGGCCTGTGGCAGGCCTCGGTGGTCCTGTTCGTGTCCGTGATGGTGGCCCGGTTCCTGGACTCCGGCGCCACATTCACGATGCAGATGTCCCTGCAGTCCGTCCTCGTGGTCCTCCTGCCCACCGGCACGGGAGGGCCGTTCGTCCGCAGCCAGGACGCGATCGTGGGCGGCGTCCTGGCCCTGCTCGTCACGTTCCTCTCGCCCCAGGACGTGCGCCGTCCCGCGGTGCGTCAGCTGGGTGGACTCTACGACTCGATCGCCACGGTGCTGCGCGACCTCTCCCGGGCCCTGCGGGAGGACGACTCCCGCACCGCCTGGATGGCGCTCGTGGCCAGCCGCGGCACGCACACCACGCTGGAGGCGCTGCGCAAGGAGCTGCGCGTCACGCATGAGCAGACCGTGTTCAACCCGCTGCACCGCTCCTCGCGCTCCTTCGTGGAGGACGCGGTGAACGCGGCGGACCGCTCGGACCTGGCGGTGCGCTCCCTGCGGATCGTGGCCCGGCGGGTGGTCTCGGTCCTGGACGAGGGTGTGTTCGACGACGACGACCGCGAGCGCCTGGCCGCCTGGTTCGACGACGCCGCGGACGCCGTCGAGATCCTGCACCGCTCCCTCGTGGAGCCGCAGGCCGAGGGCCGCCATCGCTCGCTGTCCGTGGCGCGGGACGCCCTGGGGGCGTCCGCGTCCGCGCTGGACCCGCACCAGCTGGGCGGCGGGTCCGTGCACGGCGAGGCGCTCGTGATGCTGCTGCGGCCCATGATGGTGGACCTCATCGAGGCCACGGGCGCCGAGCACGACGAGGCGCGCGGCTACCTGCCCCGCGTCTGAGCCCGACGGCGGCGCACGGCCCCGGCGGCCGACGTCGGACCGCGCGCGGTGCCGGCTAACGCGTCCGCCTCGGCTCCTAGAGTGGGCGCATGGCCACCAAGACCGCCCCGAAGCGTGCCCCCGGATACCGCTGCACCGAGTGCGGCTGGACCACCGTGAAGTGGGTCGGCCGCTGCGGGGAGTGCCAGTCGTGGGGCACGGTCGAGGAGATCGGGCTGACGTCGACCACCGGTCGCACGCGCGCGGCCACGGTCGCGGAGGTCGCGCCGCGCATCGCGGACGTGGACGCCACGCTGGCCTCGTTCCGCTCCACGGGGGTGCGTGAGCTGGACCGCGTGCTCGGCGGCGGCCTCGTGCCGGGCGCGGTGATCCTGCTGGCCGGCGAGCCGGGCATCGGCAAGTCCACGCTGCTGTTGGACGTGGCCGCCCAGACGGCGCGCGGCGCGGGCGGCGGCGGTCCGCGCTCGGTGCTGTACCTGACGGGCGAGGAGTCGGCGGCGCAGGTGCGCTCCCGCGCAGACCGGATCGGGGCGATCGCGGACACCCTGCGTCTGACGGCGGAGACGGACCTGGGCCGGGCACTGGGGCAGATCGAGCGGACGGACCCGGAGCTGGTGATCGTGGACTCCGTGCAGACCCTGCAGTCCACCGAGGTGGACGGGATCGCCGGGGGCGTCAGCCAGGTGCGCGAGGTGGCGGCCAGCCTCATCCGCACGGCCAAGGAGAAGGGGATCACCACGGTCCTGGTGGGCCACGTGACGAAGGACGGGACCATCGCCGGCCCGCGGCTGCTCGAGCACCTCGTGGACGTGGTCTGCCAGTTCGAGGGGGACCGCCACTCACGGCTGCGCCTGGTGCGTGCGGTGAAGAACCGCTTCGGGCCCACGGACGAGGTCGGCTGCTTCGACCTGCGGGAGGACGGCATCGAGTCCCTGGACGACCCCTCCGGTCTGTTCCTCTCGGGCGTCTCGGAGCCGGTCGAGGGCACGTGCGTGACGGTGACGCTCGAGGGCCGGCGCCCGCTCGTGGCCGAGGTGCAGTCCCTGCTCACCCCGTCCGCCGGCGGCAGCCCGCGCCGCACCGTCTCCGGCGTGGACGCGGCGCGCGTGAACATGCTCCTGGCCGTGCTCCAGCGCCGGGCCCGTTTCGCCCTCGCCCAGGACGACTGCTACGTGGCCACCGTGGGCGGCGTGCGACTCTCGGAGCCCGCCTCGGACCTGGCCGTGGCCGTCGCCGTGGCCTCGGCGAAGCTCTCGGCCCCCGTCCCGCAGGGGATGATCGCCGTCGGTGAGCTCGGGCTGGCCGGGGAGGTGCGCCCCGTGCCCGGCATCGGGCGACGGGTGCGCGAGGCCGCCCGCCTGGGCTTCACCCGCGCCCTGGTCCCCCGCTCCCCCGAGCCGCTCGGGGACGTCCCCGCGGGCTTCACGGTGGCGGAGGTCGGCTCGATCGGCGAGGCCCTCGCCACGATCCCCACGTGGACCGGCGGCGGCCCGGCCGCGCATCCGGAGGCCGGCCCCGGCCGCTGACGGCGCGGCCGGCTCAGCGGGACGATGACGGCGACGGGTCGGTGGTCGAGGCCGACGCCGGGTCGGAGGCGGACCCCGACGGGGAGGCGCTGCCGCTCGAGGAGGGGGTGGCC
>NZ_JABFNH010000018.1:67005-75766 GCF_017168435.1 Micrococcus sp. KRD070 | reverse complement strand
AGGAGGGGGTGGCCGAGGAGGGGGCGGCCGAGGAGCTGCTGTCCTGGGCCCCCGGGGCGAGCTCCTCGAGGATCTTCAGCGCGACGGGGCGGGAGGTGACGTCGCCGAGGCTGACCGTCAGCAGATGGGGCCCGGGCTCCGCGAGAGCGCCGAGGCGGCCGCAGTCCTGGCTCGAGGCGCGGCCGGACCAGCGGTACACGGCGGTGAGCTCCTCGTGCGGGTACAGCACCCGCTGGGCCTCCGCGGGGTCCGCCTGGCAGATGCGGGTGGAGAAGACGTCGTCGCCCTCGGCCGTGCGGATCGTGAACTCCTGCCGGGCCGTGCCCACATCCGTGCGGCACGGGGTCGAGGAGAGGTTCGTGATGCCCAGGCGCAGCTCGGCCTCCTCGCCCCGCTGGTACTCGGACCGGTCCGCGGAGGCGGCGATCCGCAGATCCGAGGGCTGGCACTCGGCGGCGTCCTCGAGGGCCACGGTAGGCGAGGCGGAACTGGACTCGGCGTCCGTGGCCGGGGCGGGCGACGGGGAGTGCACCGGCGTCGGGGCGGCGGAGGGGTCGGCGTCCTCGGAGGAGAAGGCGCCGATCCCGGCTCGGACGAGCGCCACGACGGCCCACCCCACCAGGAGCAGGAGCACGAGGGCGAGCAGGGCGGCCACGAGCCGCCGGCGGCGGTAGACGGCGGGGGACGGCTTCGACCCGGGGGAAGTCGGACGAGACGGCATGCGATCCAGGGTAGGCGGCGGCGCACCCTACAGTGGACGCACCCCCGCGGACCTGGCCGCCGCCCCCACCGCAGACGTGCTCACGGCCTGGGACCGACTCGGCTACCCGCGCCGGGCCCTGCGCCTCCAGGAGGCCGCCCGGGCCGTCGTCGGGCGCCACGACGGCCGGGTGCCGGCCGACCCCGCCGCCCTGCGCGCCCTGCCCGGCATCGGCGAGTACACGGCCGCGGCGGTCGCGAGCTTCGCGTTCGGCGTCCCCGAGACCGTCGTGGACACCAACGTGCGCCGGGTGATCGCGCGCGCGGTCGCGGGTGAGGCCCTGCCCGGCAGGTCGCTGACCCGCGCCGAGATGCGCCGCGCCCAGGCCCTCATGCCCGAGGACCCCGCCCGCGCCAACGCGTGGAACGCGGCCGTCATGGAACTCGGGGCCCTCGTCTGCACCGCCCGCTCCCCCGCCTGCGACCGCTGCCCGCTGGCGGAGACGTGCGCGTGGGTCGCAGCGGGCTCCCCGCCGCCGGTGGAGGTGCCGCGCGGCCAGGCCTGGGCCGGCACGGACCGTCAGGTGCGCGGGGCCGTGATGGCCGCCGTCCGCGAGCACGGGCGCGTGGCCGAGGCGGAGGTGCCCGCCGTCGTCGTGGCCGGGGGGCGGCTCGGGTCGCACCGCCCCGACGACGCGCAGTGGGCGCGGTGCGTCGCCGGGCTCGTGTCGGACGGGCTGCTGGCCCGGGACGACGACGGCGGCCTCACCTTCCCGGCCTGACCTCGCCGGGGCCTGGGGCGGCCCGCGGTGCGGCGGCTCAGAGGCGGCGGATCATCCGCGTGTTGCCGAGCGTGTTCGGCTTGACCCGGGCGAGGTCCAGGAACTCGGCGACGCCCTCGTCCGTGGAGCGCAGCAGTTCCGCGTAGACCTCCGGGTCCACGGCGGACTGGTCCGCCATCACCTCGAAACCGTGCCGGCGGAAGAACTCGACCTCGAAGGTCAGGCAGAAGACCCGCTCGACGCCCACGGCCCGCGCACGGTCCAGCAGCTCCTCGATGATCAGGTGCCCGACGCCGGTCCCCCGGTGGGCCTCCGAGACGGCGAGGGTGCGGACCTCGGCGATGTCCTGCCACATCACGTGGAGGGCGCCGAAGCCGGCCAGGGTCCCGTCCGCCTCCTCGGCGACCACGAACTCCTGGATGGCCTCGTAGTAGGCCACCGCCTCCTTCTGGAGCAGCACGCGCTCCCGCGCCAGCGGCTCCACGAGCGCCTGGATGACCGGGACGTCCTGGGTCCGCGCCGAGCGGAGGGTGAGGGGGCGGTCGGCAGGCATGGGGTCCAGTCTAGGCACGGACATCCCGACCCCGGACAGACGGGAGCCCCCGTCCCGGCGGACCGGGCGGGGGCTCCCGCGGCGTCGACGGCAGGCTCAGGCCTGCTGCTCGCCCTCGTCCCCGGACAGGAACTTCTCCTGCGCGCCGTCGACACCCTTGTTCACGGTGTCGCCGTGCTCGCCGAGCTTGTCGCCGTGCTGCTCCTGAGCGTTGTCCACGGCCTCGTCGATCTTGTCCGAGTGCTGGTTTGCGAGGTTGTTCAGGTCACCGATACCCATGGGCGGCCTCCTTCTTCTCGGGGCTGCCCCGCAGCCGTCCCGGCGAGCGCCGGGTCGAAGCGGAGACAGGACCACCGTCGAGCGGTCACAGACCACAGTGGCACCGATCCCGCCGCGAGGGAACCCCTCTCGTGCCTCCGGAGAGGCGGGCCGGTTCAGCGGTCCTTCGCGAGGCCGTCCTTGATGCCGGCGGCGGTGTCGCGGACCTCGGCCCCGGCGTCCCCGCGGGGGCACGACGACGGCCCGCCGCCTCCTCCCCGAGGGGGAGGGGCGACGGGCCGTGGCCACCGGACGCGCGGTCCGGCGTCGTGGGTCAGACCCCGCAGGTCACACGGAGCGGTCGGCGTCCACCGGATCGCCGGCACCGGACTCGAGCTCGGCCAGGTCCGCACCCTCCAGGGCCTCCCGGCCGCCGGAGAACGCGAACGTCAGCTCGGCGCCCTCCCCCTCGCCCGTGGCGTCCACGGTGATGAGGGAGCCGGCCGGGATCTCGCCGAAGAGGATCTTCTCCGAGAGCTGGTCCTCCACCATCTGCTGGATGGTGCGGCGCAGCGGGCGGGCGCCCATGGCCGGATCGTAGCCGCGGTCCGCGAGCAGATCCTTGGCGGACTGGGTGAGCTCGATGGACAGGTCCTGCTCCGCCAGGCGCTTGCCGAGGCGGGAGACGAACAGGTCCACGATCTCCACGATCTCGTGCTTCTGCAGCTGCGGGAACACGATCACGTCGTCCACACGGTTGAGGAACTCGGGGCGGAAGTGCTGGCGCAGCTCCTCCTTGACCTTGCCCTTCATCCGCTCGTACCCGGTGGTGGTGTCCGTGGCCGACTGGAAGCCGGTCATGACGCCCTTGGAGATGTCCCGGGTGCCGAGGTTCGTGGTCATGATGATCACGGTGTTCTTGAAGTCCACCACACGGCCCTGCGAGTCGGTCAGGCGACCGTCCTCGAGGATCTGCAGCAGGGAGTTGAACAGGTCCTGATGGGCCTTCTCCACCTCGTCGAACAGCACCACGGAGAACGGACGGCGGCGGACCTTCTCGGTGAGCTGGCCGCCCTCCTCGTAGCCCACGTAGCCGGGAGGGGCGCCGAACAGACGCGAGACGGTGTGCTTCTCCTGGAACTCGGACATGTCCAGCGTGATGAGCGCGTCCTCGTCCCCGAAGAGGAACTCCGCGAGGGACTTGGCCAGCTCCGTCTTGCCGACGCCGGTGGGGCCGGCGAAGATGAACGACCCCGAGGGGCGGTTCGGGTCCTTCAGGCCCGCGCGGGTGCGGCGGATGGCGCGGGACAGGGACTTGATGGCCTCGTCCTGGCCGATCACGCGGCGGTGGAGCTCGTCCTCCATGTTGCGCAGGCGGTCCGTCTCCTCCTCGGTGAGCTTGAACACCGGGATGCCGGTGGACTTGGAGAGCACCTCGGCGATGAGGTCCTCGTCCACCGTGGCGACGTCGGCGTCCGCGCCGGTGCGCCACGCCTGCTCCTTCTCGCGGCGCTCGTCCCCGAGCTGCTGCTCCTGGTCCCGCAGGCGGGCGGCGCCCTCGAAGTCCTGGCCGTCGATGGCGGCCTCCTTCTGGGTGCGCACCTCCGCGATCCGGGACTCGTAGGCCTTGATCTCCGGCGGCACGGTCATGCGACGGATGCGCAGACGCGCGCCGGCCTCGTCGATCAGGTCGATGGCCTTGTCCGGCAGGTGCCGGTCGGAGACGTAGCGGTCCGCCAGGCCGGCGGCGGCCTTGAGCGCGCCGTCGGTGATGGAGACCTTGTGGTGCGCCTCGTAGCGGTCCCGCAGGCCGCGCAGGATCTCCGTGGCGTCCTCGACGGACGGCTCGGCGACCTGGATCGGCTGGAAGCGGCGCTCGAGCGCGGCGTCCTTCTCGATGTGCTTGCGGTACTCGTCCAGCGTGGTGGCGCCGATGGTCTGCAGCTCACCGCGGGCCAGCATCGGCTTGAGGATGCTGGCGGCGTCGATCGCGCCCTCGGCCGCACCCGCCCCGACGAGGGTGTGGATCTCGTCGATGAACAGGATGATGTCCCCGCGCGTGCGGATCTCCTTGAGCACCTTCTTCAGGCGCTCCTCGAAGTCGCCGCGGTAGCGGGAGCCGGCCACGAGGGAGCCGAGGTCCAGCGAGTAGAGCTGCTTGCCCCTGAGCGTCTCCGGGACGTCGCCGCGGTCGATCGCCTGGGCCAGGCCCTCGACGACGGCGGTCTTGCCGACGCCGGGCTCGCCGATGAGCACGGGGTTGTTCTTGGTGCGGCGGGAGAGCACCTGCATGACGCGCTCCATCTCACCCGCACGCCCGATGACGGGATCCAGCTTGCCGTCGTGCGCGGCCGCGGTGAGGTTGCGTCCGAACTGGTCCAGCACCACGGAGCCGGCGTTCTGGCCGGCCTCGCCGCCCTGGCCCACCCCGGCACCCGCGGTCTCCTTGCCACCCTGGGCGCCGCCCTGGTAGCCGGAGAGCAGCTGGATGACCGTCTGACGGACGCGGTTCAGGTCCGCGCCGAGCTGCACGAGGACCTGGGCGGCCACGCCCTCGCCCTCGCGGATCAGGCCGAGCAGGATGTGCTCGGTGCCGATGTAGTTGTGGCCGAGCTGCAGCGCCTCGCGCAGGGACAGCTCGAGCACCTTCTTGGCGCGCGGCGTGAAGGGGATGTGGCCGGGCGGGTTCTGCTGACCCTGGCCGATGTCCTCCTGCACCTTCTCTCGCACGGCGCCCAGGGAGATGTCCATGGACTCCAGTGCCTTGGCTGCGACGCCCTCACCCTCGTGGATCAGACCGAGCAGGATGTGCTCGGTGCCGATGTAGCTGTGGTTGAGCATGCGCGCCTCTTCCTGGGCGAGCACGACCACCCGCCGGGCGCGGTCGGTGAATCTCTCGAACATGGGCACACTCCTTGCGTACGGTCGTGGTCGACACTACGCACCCGGACCGCGTGCCGCGCGGCTGTTCGCCAGCGGGAGAAGCGGCCCGGCCGTCCTCGGGAGGGGCCGGAACGAGGCCCGGGGACGCCGATTCCTCGACGCACCCGGGCGGGACGCTCACTTGCGCTTCGCGTTGCGGTAGGCCTCCACCACGTCGCGGTGCAGGCGACCGCGGCTCGAGACCTCGTAGCCGTTCTCGGCCGCCCACTTGCGGATCTGGGCGGCCTCGACCTTGGGCGACGGCGGCGCCACGGCGCGGCCCTTCTTCATGTAGGGCTTCAGGAACTCACGGAGTTCTGCGGCGTGCTCCTTCGACAGGTCGATCTCGTAATTGCGACCGTCCAATGCGAAGTTCACGGTCTCATCTGCAGGCGAACTGTCAAGATCATCCACGAGGACCACTTCTACCTTCTGTGCCAACGGTGATTCCCACTTTCTTCTCTCGTGCGCGTGTCCCTGGGTTCCGGTCTTCGCTCTCGGGGTTCTTTCCCGCGTGCTCACGATTCCGGCCGTGCACTTGTGGTGATTCAAGAATACCGCAACGAAGCCGGGCAGAAGGATTCTTCAACGCCGGGGAAGGAATCTCACCGGGCGCGGTCCTCCGGATCAGCCCCCGGCCCTCCCTCGGCTCGGCGTCGGGCCGCCCACTCACGGGCCTCGGCCTCCTCGCGGGCCGCCCGCGCGTCCGCGCCCGAGAGCCGGCGGGCCTGACTCTCGCGCTCACCCGTGTCCGAACGCAGCAGGGAGCGCATCACCAGCCAGAAGATGAGCCCGAGGCCGATCGAGGGGGCGAGGACGGAGAAGTAGTCCCAGAAGGCGGCCATGTCAGGCCTCCGGCTTGAGCAGCGGGAAGAGGATGGTCTCGCGGATGCCGGCGTCCGTGAACAGCATCACCAGGCGGTCGATGCCCAGGCCGATGCCGCCCATGGGCGGGGCGCCGTACTCGAGGGCGCGCAGGAAGTCCTCGTCCAGCTGCATCGCCTCGTCGTCGCCGGCGGCCGCCATCGCCGACTGGGCGGTCAGGCGCTCGCGCTGGATGACGGGGTCGATCAGCTCGGAGAACGCGGTGCCGCGCTCCATGCCGCCGATGATCAGGTCCCAGGCCTCGATGACCCGGTCGTCCGAGCGGTGCGGGCGCGCGAGCGGCTGGGCGGCCGGCGGGTAGTCGTACACGAACGTGGGGTTCATCAGGGTGGGCTCCACGATCTCGCCGAACAGCTCGATCACGAGCTTCTCCGCGTCCCACGCGGGGTCCACCTTGACCTCGTGCTCCGCGGCGATCGCCCGCAGCGTCTCGGCGTCCGTCTCCGGGGTGATCTCGCGGCCCACGGCCTCGGACAGCCCCGGGTACACGGCGACCCAGGCCCACTCGCCGTCGAGGTCGATGACGCCCTTCGCGGTCTCGAGCCGACGCCCGGCGCCCACCGCGTCCGCGGCGTTGAGGATGATCTCCTGCATGCGCTCGGCCATGACGTGCATGTCCGCCCACGCCTCATAGGACTCGAGGGTGGTGAACTCGGGCGAGTGGGTCGAGTCCACGCCCTCGTTGCGGAACACGCGGCCGATCTCGAACACGCGGTCGATGCCGCCGACGACGGCGCGCTTGAGGTACAGCTCGGTGGCGATGCGCAGGGTCATCGGCTGGTCGAACGCGTTGAGGTGCGTCTCGAAGGGACGTGCGAGGGCGCCGCCGTGGACCAGCTGGAGCATCGGGGTCTCCACCTCCACGTAGCCGTGGCCCTCGAGGGTGCGCCGCACCGCCGAGGTGACCTTGGCCCGGGTGTAGACCATGCGGCGGGCCTCCTCGCGCACGATCAGGTCCGCGTAGCGCTGGCGGACGCGGGTCTCCTCGTTCAGGTCCGCGTGCAGCACGGGCAGGGGGCGCAGCGCCTTGGAGGCCATCTCCCACGCCGAGGCCATGATGGACAGCTCGCCGCGGCGCGAGACGATCACCTCGCCGGTGACGGAGAGGAAGTCGCCCAGGTCCACGACCTTCTTCCACTCGGCCAGGGACTCCTCACCGACGGCGGCCAGGGACACCATGACCTGGAGGCGGACGGCCTCCCCGTCCGCGCCGGACTCCTGCAGGGTGGCGAAGCAGAGCTTGCCGGTGTTGCGGAGGAAGACGACGCGCCCGGTCACCGACACGGTCTCGCCCGAGGTCCAGTCGGGCTCGTGGCCGTCGAACCGCTCACGCACCTCGGCCAGCGCGTGGGTGCGCGGCACCTGCACGGGGTAGGCCTCGCGGCCCGAGGCGAGCAGCTGCTCACGCTTGGCGGCGCGGACGGCCTGCTGATCGTGGTGGTCGACGGCGGCGGAGGCGGAGTTCTGGGTGGTCACGGTCCCCGAGTCTACCGACGGCGCCCCGCCGGTCAGCCGCGCACCTCGGGGTTGACGAGGGCCGGGGCCTCCGCGCCCGTGGCCATGGCGATCGCGTTGCGCGCGGCCAGCTCGGCCATCGCGGCGCGGGTGTCCCGGGTGGCGGAGCCCAGATGCGGCAGGAGCATCACGTTCTCCAGCTCGGCCAGGCCCGGGGCGAGGGCGGGCTCGTCCTCGTAGACGTCCAGACCGGCGCCGAAGAGCCGCCCCTCGCGCAGGGCGGTGACGAGGGCCGCCTCGTCCACCACGGGCCCCCGGGCCGTGTTGACGAGGACGGCGTCGTCCTTCATCTTCGCGATCACGTCCGCATCCACGAGGTGATGGGTGTCGTCCGTCAGGGGCACGTGGAGGGACAGGACGTCCGCGACCTCGACGAGCTCCTCCCAGCGGACCTGACGGACGCGGCCGGCGAGGTCGCCGAGCTCCGCGGCCGCGACCTCCCGGTGCGCGGGCGGCCGCGGCGCGAACACGACCTCCATGCCGAAGGCGAGCGCACGCTCGGCCACCGCCTTGCCGATCCGCCCGAAACCGGCCAGGCCCAGGGTCGCGCCACGCACGTCCCGGCCCACGAGCAGGTCCGGCGCCCAGCCGTGGAAGCGTCCCTCGCGCACCATCCGCTCACCCTCGGGGGCACGGCGGGTCACCCCGAGGATCAGGAGCATCGCGATGTCCGCGGTGGCGTCCGTGAGCACGTCCGGGGTGTTGCCGACGGCGATCCCCCGCCGCGTCGCGGCGGCCACGTCCACGTTGTTGTAGCCGACCGCGTAGTTGGCGATGCCCCTGATCCGCGCGTCGGCGAGCACGTCGGCGGTGAACTTCTGGTCCAGGGCCGCGACGACGACGTCGTAGTCCCCCGAGGCCACCAGCCGCGCGAGCGCGGCGTCCCCTCCGACGTCGGCGCCGTCCACCACCTCTCCGGCCTCGCGCAGCATTCCGAGCCCGGGCTCAGGGAGGCGGGTCATGAGCAGGAAACGGGGGGTCACGGCGGGCCTCACTCTCGGATCGGGGCGGGGAGGACGCGGCGTCGTCCGGCGTGACCAGGCTAACCGCGGACGGCGGGTGCGGCCCGGGCCGACGCCCCTTATGATTGACTCTCGTCAATCATTGACTTATGTCAATCACCGCGCCGCCCCTCCCGCCGAAGGAC
>NZ_JABFNH010000018.1:41869-66905 GCF_017168435.1 Micrococcus sp. KRD070 | reverse complement strand
AGAGGTGTATAAGAGACAGGAGCGGTGGCGCGCGCCGCCGCCGACGCCGCGCGCCACCGCTCCGTGCTCCAGGCCCTGACCGGCCTCCTGCTGGGCATGTTCGTCTCGATGATCGCCAACACGGTGGTCTCGACCTCGATGCCGGTGATCATCCACGACATCGGCGGCGACCAGACCGCCTACACCTGGGTCATCACCTCGGCCCTGCTCGCCACGGCCATCGCCACCCCGATCTGGGGCAAGCTGGCCGACCTCGTCAACCGCAAGGTCCTCTTCCAGGTCGCCCTGGCGATCTTCGTCGCCGCCTCCGCGGCGGCCGGGTTCACCCACGATCCGACCTTCCTGATCGTCTGCCGCACCGTGCAGGGCCTGGGCGGCGGCGGCCTCGTCGCGCTCAGCCAGGTGATCATGGCGGACATCATCAGCCCGCGTGAGCGCGGCCGCTACATGGGCCTGTTCGGCGCCGTGATGGCCGTGGCCACGGTGGGCGGCCCGCTCGCCGGCGGCGTGATCACCGACCTGTGGGGCTGGCGCTGGAACTTCTTCGTGGCGGTGCCCTTCGCCGTCGTCGCCCTGGTGATGGTGCAGCGCACCCTCCACCTCCCGCACCGCGAGCGCCAGAAGGTGTCCATCGACTACCTCGGCATCGTGTTCCTGACCGCGGCCACCGCGCTGCTGCTGATCTGGGTCACCAGCGCCGGTCGCGACTTCGACTGGGCCAGCACCACCACCGCGTGGATGCTCGGCGGCGCCGCCGTCGCCACCGTCCTGTTCGTCGTGACCGAGCTGCGCGTCGCCGAGCCGCTCATCCCGCTCACCCTCTTCCGCGACCGCACCTTCACCCTCGCGACGATCGCCTCGATCGCCACGGGCCTGGCCATGTTCGGCTCCTCCGTCTACCTGGCCCAGTACATGCAGCTGGCCCGCGGCGCGACGCCGACCCAGGCCGGCCTCATGACCATCCCGATGATCCTCGGCCTGCTCGTGTCCTCCACGGTGATCGGCGGCCTCATCACCCGCACCGGCGTGTGGAAGCGCTGGCTCGTGATCGGCGCCGTCCTGCTGATCGCCGGCACCGCCCTGCTCGGCACCCTGCACTACGACACCTCCTTCTGGCTGGTGTCCCTCTACATGTTCCTGCTCGGCGCCGGCGTCGGCATGACCATGCAGAACCTCGTGCTCGTGGTGCAGAACACCACCGACCCGCGGCAGATGGGCGTCGCCAGCTCCGGCGTCACCTTCTTCCGCACCCTGGGCGGCAGCATCGGTGTCGCCGTGATGGGCGCCGTGGTCTCCAACGTGGTCCCGGACCGCATCGAGGAGCGCCGCGCGGACCTCGCCGCGGCCCTGCGCAGCCTGGGCCCGGACGCCGCCGAGTGGTCCGAGAGCCTGCAGTCCAGCACCCTGCCACGCGTGGCAGAGATGCCCGACTCGCTGCGGGTGATCTTCGAGGACGTCTACGCGCAGGGCATCGCCCTCGCCTTCCTCGTGGCCGTGCCGCTCGCGATCGTCGCGTTGATCGCGATCCTGTTCCTGCCGAACCTCCCACTGGGCCGCATGACCACCTCCGAGCGCCTCCACGCCACCCGCGCCGACCTGGCCACCCATGCCACGGCCGAGGCCATGCAGACGCTGCCCGCGACCGGCCCGATCCCCGTGGTGACCGCGGCGCAGGGGCAGCATCCGGCCGAGGACCCGGAGGAGTCCCGGTCGGTGTCGGCCGAGCGCCCGGCGACGGCGGTGGCCGACCGGCCCGTCGTCCCCGCGGCGCTGGCCGTGGCAGGGACGGCCCTGCTGGCGGCCGTCGTCACCGCGCTGGTCCGGGCCCGCCGTGGCTGACGGCGCCCCGGACCCGGGCGGAGGCGGCGACGACGCGGGCTTCGAGGCCGCCGTCCAGGGGCTCGAGCAGGCGTTCTCGCGTCTGGTCCTGCAGCACCGCCAGGTGATGGTCCGCTACGCGGCGGCCCTCAGCCCGGCCCTGTCCGTCGGGGCGATGAAGGCGTTCATGATGCTGGCCAACGAGGGGACCATGACGCCCTCGGCCGTGGCCGAGGGCCTGCTGGTGGACCGCGCGCAGGTCTCCCGCATGGTCCGCGACCTCGAGGCCGCCGGGCTGATCACCCGAGAGCCGGACCCGCGGGACCGCCGCTCCGCCCTCCTGAGCGCCAGCCCCGAGGGGCTCGCCCGCCTCGACGCGGTGCGCGGCGGCCCGGCGGGTCGCGGGCTGCGCGACGACCTGGCGCGCTGGGACCGCGAGGACATCCGGACGCTGACGCGCCTGCTGGACCGGCTGGCCGCCGAGCGTCAGACCCGGATGCAGGACCCCGCCGAATCCGAGTGAGCCGCCGGCCGGACCCGCGGGGCCCGGCCGGCGGGCGGGATCACCAGATGGTGACGCGCTCCTCCGGGGCCAGCCACATGGGATCCCCCTCGCGCGTGCCGAACGCCTCGTGGAAGGCGTCGAGGTTCTTGACCACCTGGTTGCAGCGGAACTCGTTGGGCGAGTGCGGGTCCGAGGCGATGCGGGTGACCATGGCCTCCGGTCGCGTGAGCTGACGCCACACGGTGGCCCAGGCGGTGAAGAACTCGCGGTCCCCCGCCGCGGCGTCGAGGGAGGCGCCGTCGCCCTCGTCCCGCCAGATCTCCAAGGCGCGGTGGGCGATGCCCAGGCCGCCGAGGTCGCCGATGTTCTCCCCCAGGGTGAACTCGCCGTTGACGCGGTGGTCCGGGGCCTCGGCCGGGGAGAGCGCGTTGTACTGGGCCACCAGCCGGGAGGTGCGCTCGGTGAACGCCGCGCGGTCCTCCTCGGTCCACCAGTCCTCGAGCCGACCGGCGCCGTCGTACCGCGAGCCCTGGTCGTCGAAGCCGTGGCCGATCTCGTGGCCGATCACGGCGCCGATCGCCCCCAGGTTCGCGGCCATCGAGGCCTCGGGGTCGAAGAACGGGGGCTGCAAAATGGCGGCCGGGAAGACGATCGCGTTCTCGAGCGGGGAGTAGTACGCGTTCACCGTCTGCGGCGTGATGTGCCACTCCTCCGGGTCCGGCCCGTCCGCGATCTTGCGCAGGTCCCGCTCCCACTCGAGCTCCGAGGAGGAGCGGGCGTTGCCCAGCAGGTCGCCGGCGTGGACCTCGAGGGCGGAGTAGTCCAGCCACTTCGAGGGGTAGCCCACCATGGGGCGGAACATCGCCAGCTTCTCGAGCGCCCGCTGACGGGTCTCCTCGCCCATCCACTCGAGCTCCTCGATGGACCGGCGATAGGCCTCCTGGAGCAGGCCCACGAGCTCGTCCATCGCGGCCACGTGGCCCTGCGGGAAATGGCGGGCCACGTAGAGCTGCGCCACGTCCTCGCCGGCCGCCCCGTTGACGAACGCGACCGCGCGCTTCCAGCGGGGGCGGACCTCCTCGGTGCCGGCCAGGCGGCGGCCGTAGAAGGAGAAGTTCTCCTGCACGAACGCGTCCGGCAGGAAGCCGGCGAAGGAGCGCAGCACCTGCAGGATCAGCCAGTGACGCCAGTCCTCGAGGTCGGCGGCCTCGGGTCCCTCGAGCAGCCCCTGCACACCGGAGAGGAAGTCCGGCTGCCACACCACGACCTCCGCGGCGCGCTCGCCGGCGGCGTCCACGCCCTCGAGCCACGCGTCGGCCAGGGGGAAGAGCTCCGTCAGCCGGTCGTGGGTCATGGGGTTGTAGCGGGCCACGGCGTCCCGGCTGCGGACCAGGTCCCAGTGCAGGGCGGCGATGCGCTTCTCCAGCTCCACCACCCGGACGCCCAGCGCGGCGGCCTCGTCCCGGTCCGCGCCGATCCCGGCCAGCGCCAGCAGACGGCCGGTGTGCTCGGTGTACTGCTCGAGGATCTCGGCGTAGGCCTCGTCCCGGTAGTAGGACTCGTCCGGCAGGCCCAGGCCGCCCTGGAGCAGGTGCAGGAGCATGCGGTCCGGGTTCCCGGCGTCGTTGAGGGCGCCGGTGTTGATGAGGCCGGAGACGCCCTGGCGCTGCAGTCGCCCGGACAGGGCGAGCAGCTCCGCGGGGGTGGACACGGTGGCCACCGCCGCCAGGTCCGAGGCGATCGGCTCGAGGCCGCGGGCCTCCACGGTCTCGTCGTCCATGAACGAGGCGTACAGCGCGGCGATCCGGCGCTTGAGCTCCGGATGCTCCGTGCCCTCCGCGTCCTCCTCGTCCAGCGGGGCGAGCGGGACGTCCCGGTGCGCGCCGGCCGCGGCCGTGGCCTGCACGCGCGCCTGGGCGGGGTCGAAGCCCGTGCCGACCTCGCGCACGGCGTCCTCGCACAGGTGCCGGACGGCGAGCTCGGCCGCGTCCCGCAGCTCGAGGAACGCGCCGTAGGCGCCCTGGTCCGCGGGGATCTCATGGGTGTCCAGCCACCCGGCGTTGACGTGGCGGTACAGGTCCTCGCGCGGCGACGGGACTTCGGGCTCGGCGGTGGCGGTCACGGCGGATCCTCCTGGACGTGGGGGTGGACGGTCTCGCACGGCACTCTAGCCGTGACACCGGACACGACGACGGGCACCGCACCCTGGCCGGGTGCGTGCCCGTCGTCGAGGGGACGGCCAGCCCGGAGGCCGCCGTCGGGAGGCGGGGGTCAGCCGACCTCGGCGGCCAGCTTCGCGAGCGACTCCTCCATCTGCTCCTCGGACACCATCGGGAAGAGGTTCTTCGCCAGCAGCTCCGGGTCGGTCACGGCGGTCCAGTCGTAGGTGAGGGACACGACCGTGCTGCCGGAGCCGTTGTCCTCGAGCCGGTAGACCCACTGCCAACCCTTGGGCTCGGTGCCGGCGGGGGCGGTCTTCCAGCCGACCAGCTTGTTCGGGTCGTAGGCGACCACGTGATTGTCGGTCTGGTAGTCGCCACCCATGTGCTCCGCGTGCATGTTCATGGTGAACACGTCGCCGACCTTCTGGATGCGCTGGGTCTTGTCGTCGGACTGCACCATGCCCGAGCCGTCGAACTTCGCGTGGTTCGCGGGCAGGGTCAGGAAGTCGAACACGTCCTTGGCGGACGCGTCGATGGTCCGGGTGACGGTCTGCTGGGTCTCGCCGTGGGCGGTCTTGTTCATCTCGGTCATGGGATCAACCTAGGCACGGGGCCGGGGCGGTCGACAAGGTCTGGGGGTCAGTCCGGCACGTTGCGGCCACGCCGGAACGCGGACACGCTGCGGTGGCCGGCCACGCTGAACCGCCACGGGAAGCGCACGGAGCCGCCCTCCCCCGAGACGCCGACGCGCGGGCCCGTCACGACCTCGATCGGCGGCTCGGCCGGATCGCGGGGCGCGGGCGGGGCCAGGAGGAAGCGGGCGGGCGCGGCCGGCGCGGCGAGGCGGGCCGAGGTGCCACCGTCGTCGGCCACCTCCGGCGGCGCGGCGACGATCTCCACGGGCGCGTGGCCCATCTCCAGGGTGATGCCGAGGCCCTGGCCGAGGTTGCCCGGGCCGGAGAGCAGCTTGGGGCCGGTGTCCCGGCCACGGCGGGCCACCGCGAGGTCCCCTCCTGCAAGCACCTCGGCCGCACGCAGCAGCACACCGCCGGCCTCCCCCTCGGGGTGGCCCACCAGGTTCAGGCAGCGGTGGATGCCGTAGTTCAGGTACACGTACGTGCGCCGCGGCGGCCCGAACAGCGCGGCATTGCGCTCGGTGCGGCCGCGGAACGAGTGGGCGCCGGGGTCCGCTCCCGCGTTCCCGTACGCCTCGGTCTCGGTCAGCCGCACGGTGACGGCGCCGTCCGGGGCGACGACGGTCAGCCGGCACCCCAGCAGCGTCGCGGCGAGCGCGGGCGAGGGGCCGTCGAAGGCGGCGGCGAGACGCTCCGGGGTCACGGCAGCGGCCCCGCGACGGGCAGCACCATGGTGTCGATCAGCCGGACGGGCGGCACGTGCGCGGCCACGAGGGCGAGGGCCTCGCGGCGCAGCGGCTGGCACAGCAGCTCCGGACCGAGCTCGGCGAAGGTGTCCCGGTCCACCACCACGAGGTGGTCCAGCTCGACGCCCGGCTCGTCCTCGACCATCCGGCGAGCGGCCTGGACGTCGACGGGCTCACCGGCCGCCGCGGCGTCGGCCAGGGAGCGCAGGGCGCGGCTGAGGACGAGCGCGTGCTCCAGGCCCGCGGCGTCCAGGCGGGTGTTGCGGCTGGAGAGCGCGAGGCCCTCGGGCGAGCGGACGATGGGTACGGCGCGGACGTCGACGTCGATGTCCAGGTCCGTGGCCAGGCGGCGCAGGACGGTGAGCTGCTGCGCGTCCTTCTGGCCGAAGTAGCTGCGCAGGGCCGGCACCGCCGGGCGCACGATGTTCCACAGCTTCGCCACGACGGTGGCCACGCCGTCGAAGTGGCCCGGGCGGGAGGCGCCCTCGAGGACCTCCCCCATGCGGCCGGCGGAGACGGTGACGATCGGCGCGTCCGGGTAGCCCGGGTACATCTCCTGCACGTCCGGGGCGAACACGACGTCGGCGCCCGCCGCCGCCAGCAGGTCCAGGTCCGCGTCCAGGGTGCGCGGATAGTGCTCCAGGTCGGCCGGATCGCCGAACTGGAGCGGGTTCACGAAGATGCTGACCGCGACGACGTCGTTCTCGGCGCGGGCCCGCCGCACCAGGGCCGCGTGGCCGCCGTGGAGGGCGCCCATCGTGGGGATCAGGCCGACGGTGACGGGCTCGGCGTCGCCGTCGTCCGTGGCGTGGGCGACGAGCTCACGGAGAGCGGAGCGCATCTCGGCGACGGTCCGGGCCAGACGCGGGCGCGCGGAGACGCCGTCGGCCTCGGCCGTCACGGGAGCGGGGAGGGCGTCCTCGAGGGTCAGGCCGGTGCCGGCGGGGACGGGGCGCTGGTCGGGGACGCGGTCGAGAGGGGTCACCCTCCGAGTCTAGGCACGGGGCCTCGGGGAGGACTTCCGCCTCACCACGCGCATCTGGTCCAAGGCCTGAGCCGCGGGCCGGATTCGGCCCCGCCACGCGCGACGCCGGCCGGTCCCGTCAACGGGACCGGCCGGCGTCGTGCTCGGGTCGGGCTCAGGCGTCCTTCGCGGTGTCCTTCACCTGGCGGGCGGCGTCCTGGGACTCCGCCTTGAGGCCCTGCGCCGTGTCCGTGCCCTGCTCCTTGAGGTGGGAAGCGGCCTCGGCGGCCGACTCCTTCACGCTCCCGGCGGCCTCGCGGGCGGCGGGCTCGAGGTCCTCGCGCAGCTGCTGGGCGGCCTGCTTGGCCTCGTCCACCAGCGGGGCGGCCTGGTCCTTGAGGCCCTCCGCGGCGCGCTGCTCCGCGCGTGAGGCGGGGATCAGCGAGCTGAGCAGCAGGCCGGCACCGAAGGCGATCAGCCCGGCGGCGAACGGGTTGCCCGCGGTGCGGCCGCGCAGCTGAGCCGGGGCCTGGTGCAGGGCGTGCTGGGCGTCGTCGGCCCACTCGGACGCGCGATCGCCCAGCGAGGGCTCGTGGCGGTGCTGCTCCGGGGAGCCCATGATGTTCTCCTTCGCGTGGATGAAGCCGTCCTTGATGCGGTTGGTCTGCCGGGACACGGCCTTCGTGGGGCTCACCTTCTCGGCGAGGGCGTCCACGTCCTGGCCGAGCTCGCGGCGCGTGCGCTCGATGTCGGCGCGGATCTCGTCGGGGTTGTTGCTCGTGGTCATCGCGTCTCCTTCGCGGGGTTCAGGGTCTCGGGGATCTCCTGAAGCGTCTCCTGGGTCTGCGGCAGACCCTTGATCTTCTCGATGTCCTTCTTGCCCTGCAGGGCCAGCACGGCCGCGACGACGCCCCACAGCACGGCCACGATCAACGCGGCCCAGCCGATCGGCAGGAACACGTCGAGCAGGTGCATCAGGGCCAGGGACAGGAACATCAGCAGGAAGAAGCCGCCGACGGCGGCGCCGGCCAGCAGGCCTGCCCCCTTGCCGGCCTTCTTCGCGGACTCGGTGGCCTCGGCCTTGGCCAGGGCGATCTCCTGGCTGACCAGCGTCGACAGCTTGGCCGACAGGCTCTGGAACATCTCGCCGAGGCTCTCGTGCTCGGCACGGAACTCCGCCTGCGTGGGCGGCGGGGTGTGCGCGCCGGAGTGCGGCGTCGCGTCGCGGAACGGTTCGTGGGCGGTGCTCATGCGTCACCCCCGGGCCGGGTCTGGTCGAACGGCCGCTCGGCGGTCAGGCCCTGCTGGACCGGCGCCTGCGTGCCATACGGGGTGTCCCCGACGCCGGCCGCGCGGCGGGGCCCGGCGCCGTCCGCGACGCGGCCGTCGGCCTGGGAGAGCGAATCGCTCGAGTAGGCCGGGGCCTGCGAGTCCAGGTGGTGCGGGGTCACGTCCGCGTGCACCGCGTCCGGACGGGTCGTGTGACGGCGCGGCGAGGTGGAGGCGGCGGAGTCGGGCTGGGCGGCGTCGCGGATGCCGCGCGTCAGTCGACCGGCCACCAGCCCGGCGCCCAGGGCGAGGGCCAGGAACGTGCCCGGACGGCGAGCGGCGAAGCCGCGCACGTCCTGCAGCAGGTCCTGCGGGGAAGCGGTCTCCAGGCGCTGCGTCAGGGCCTCGGCACGGTCCGCCACCGAGGCGACGCCCTGGCGCACCAGGTCGGTCTGCGGCTGCTCACCGGAGACCACGCGGTGCAGGTCGTCGGTGTAGCTGCGCACCTGGCCCGCGAACCGCTCCTGCTGGGTCTGCACCTGCGCGCCGACCTGCTCCTGGGCGGAGCCGACCAGCGACTGCACCTGGTCAGCGGCCTCGTCCTTCACCTGGCCGGCCTCGTGCTTGGCGGTGGCCGCGAGGTCCTGGGCCTTGTCCTTGGCGTCCTGGGCCACGGCCTTCGCCTGGCCCTGGGCCTCGCCCGCGGCCTGCTGGGCCTTGTCCTTCGCCTGGTCCTTGGCGTCACGGCCCTCGGCTGAGGAGCCGTGGGCGTTCTTCGGCGTGTTCGTCGTCATGCTGTGCCTTCCTTCGTCCGGGTCGGCGGCCCCTCATGGCCAGCCCTTCTGGCCGTCCACGTCACCGGGTCCACCGGTCCTGAGGGCCAAGGTAAGCACCGCGACGGACGTGCCGGAAGACCTCGGGTCCGCCGGGATCGTCTCCGGTCGGGACGGGGTCAGCGCACCTTCAGGCCCCGCTGGGCGGTCTTGCCGACGCCCCGGCCCGGGTGCTCCTTCTTGCCCTGCATCCAGGTGTCCACGGCCTGCACGCCGAGGTCGGGGTGGTCGGTGAAGAAGCCGTCGATCCCGGCGTCGAGGAACGGCTGGATCATGCCGACCATGTCGCCCTGGGCGTTCGGGTCCGCGGAGGAGCGGAACTCCGTGTAGAGGAACTGGTTCTCGGCGCGGAAGGTGTACGGCACCACCTCGAGGCCCGCGCGGTGGGCGAGGGAGACGAACGCGGTCTCCTCACCCATCGAGCCGTCCTTCTCCTTGGTGATGATCTGCGCGAAGGCCGGGCCGAGCGTGTCGACGCCGGCCGCGCGGACCTCGCGCATGCCCGCGGCGGTCTCGTAGAAGTCGTAGTCGCGGACGGTGTCGCCGGCGGCCACGGAGTCGTAGGGCGCGCCGTTGGCGCTGGACAGGAAGACCGTCTCGGCCTTGAGGCCGAGGTTCTCGTTGAGATCGCGCAGGTTGGCGAGCTCGAAGGACTGCACGGTGGCGGGGGCGTTGCGCTTGTTCAGGCCGTGCTCGTCGAGCAGCTCGACGACGCGCTCCTCCATGGACAAGCCGATGGAGTCGAAGTAGGTGGGGTGCTTGATCTCGGGGATGACGCCGATCTGCCGGCCGTACCGGGCCGAGAGGCGTTCGCGCAGCTCGAGCACCTCCTCGAAGGTGGGCACCTGGTACCGGCCGTCGTAGGACGCGGACTCCGGGCGGACCTGCGGCAGGCGCTCCTTGGCGCGCAGGGTCTTGAGCTCGGCGAGGGTGAAGTCCTCGGTGAACCAGCCGGTGAGGGCCACGCCGTCGACGACCTTGGTGGTCTTGCGGTCGGCGAACTCGGGTCGCTGGGCGACGTCCGTGGTGCCGTCGATCAGGTTCTCGTGGCGGACCACGAGCACGCCGTCCTTGGTGGAGACCAGGTCCGGCTCGATCACGTCCGCGCCCTGGGCGGCGGCCAGCTCGTAGGCGGCCAGGGTGTGCTCGGGGCGGTAGCCGGAGGCGCCGCGGTGGCCGACGACGTCGGGGCGCACCACGGGCTTGCCCGTGGCGGACTGCGCGGCGGCCGGGGTCTCCGCTGCGGCAGGGGCGGCGACGGCCGGGGCGGCCAGCGGGGCGCTGACGGCGACGGCGGCGGCGGCGAGGGCCACGAGGCCGCGGGCGGCGTGACGACGGACGGAGGTCATGGAACGGTCCTTTCCGGGAGGGGATGACCGCTCCAGTGGGCCAGATCCGGGTGTCGGCCGGGTGGCCCCCCTCCGGCCACAGCCGGCCCGTCCGGTGAACAGCCGGTGACGGGCGGCTGATCGGAGAGGTTCAGCCGCCCGTCACGATGCGCGGCGCCGGGCCCGGCACCGGGCGCAGCGGCTCAGCCCGCCGTCGACGACGGCCGCGTCAGTCCCAGCGTCTCCGGGACCGACGGGGCGCCGGCGCCGAGGACGTGCTCGCCCAGGAAGCCGAGGACGACTTCGTACCAGACCTTCGCGTGCTGCGGGGCGAGGATCCAGTGGTTCTCGTGCGGGAAGTAGAGGAACCGGTGGTCCGTGGTGCCGTCCGCGGCGGCCGGCCGCCCGGACTTCGCCAGCAGGTCCGACCACAGGCGCAGCCCCTCGCCGATCGGCACGCGGTAGTCCTTGTCGCCGTGGATGACGAGCATCGGGGAGACGATCTCCCCCACGAACCGGTGCGGCGAGTTCTCCTGCTGCATCTGCTCGTCCATCTCGCGGGCCCAGTAGAACGCGGCGTCCGTCGTCGGGCCGAAGCCGTCCAGCGCCCACAGCGAGGCGTGCGTGACCACGCACCGGAACCGATCGGTGTGCCCGGCCACCCAGTTCGCCATGTAGCCGCCGAACGAGCCGCCCATGGCGGCTGTGCGGTCGCCGTCGACGTCCTCACGTGCCACGACGGCGTCCGTGAGCGCCATCAGGTCCGTGTAGGGCGCCTGACCCCAGCGGCCCCAGCCGCGTTCGATGAAGTCCTGGCCGTAACCCGTGGACAGCGCCGGGTCCGGCAGCAGCACCGCGTAGCCGCGCGCCGCCATGATCCACGGCGTCCAGCGCCAGCTCCACGCGTTCCACGAGCCCAGCGGCCCGCCGTGGATCCACAGCAGCAGCGGGTGGCCGCCGGCCGGCGCCGTCCCCTCGGGGAGCACGAGCCAGCCGCGCACGCGCGTGCCGTCCTCGGCGACGGTCTCCACGTCCTCGAGCGTGCCCGGGATCGCGGGGCGCTCCACAGGGTTCGGCAGGCGCGTGGCCTCGCCCGTGGCCAGGTCGATCCGCGCCACCTCCGGCGGGAACAGGTAGGAGGAGCGGACACCGTAGGCCGTGGCCCCGTCCGGGGAGAGCACGACGTCGGTCCACGCCTCGTCCTCCCGGGTCACCTGCGCGACGGCGCCGGTGGCCACCTCGATGCGGAACACCGGGCGGCGACCCTCCGAGTCCGCGAGCGCGATCACCGCGGAGTCGTCCGGCAGCCACGCGACGACGTCGGCCCAGCGGTCCCAGCCGTGGGCCAGGGGCGTGGTCTGGCCCGTGGCCGTGTCCATCACGTACAGGCGCGGGTGCACGGCGGAATGCGGGGTGGAGTCGGGGGTGCGGACGACGACGGCGCGCGTGCCGTCGTGGCTGACGGGGCCGACGGCCACGTCCTCCCCGGGGACGTCGTGCAGGACGCGGTGCTCGCCCGTGGCCAGGTCCACGCGCACCACCGTGCCCTCGCGCACGTTGCCGCGGGCCTCGGCGGTGGCGGCCGCGGTGAGCAGGAACGAGCCGTCCGGGGCCACCTGTGCGCCGATCCCGAACGCGTGGGAGCGCGGGAATCCGGAGACGTGGCGCAGGTGGTGCGCCACGTCGTCGGCCTCGGGAGCCAGGCCCGAGGCGGCCGGGCCGGGCTCGGCGGCGCCGGCGTCCGTGGCGGGCTCGCCCTGCGGGTCCGGGCCGGCCTCGAGGACGAAGAGCTCGGGGCGGGCGGGGCCGAGGTCGTGGTCCCAGAAGCGGATGGGGTAGCCGGTGTGCAGGATGGCGTCCACGCCGGCGTCCTTGCGGGTCTGTGCGAGGGCCGCGTGCTCGGCCTCGGTGGTCGCGCCGAGCAGGCGGTCCGCCGTGACGACCACGCGGTCCGCCGCGGACGCGCACGTGACCGCGGCGACGCCGCCCGGGCGGGAGAGCACCACGCGCGCCTCGCCGCCCCGGGGCGGCAGGGCCCACAGGGCGCTGCGCTTCTCGGCCTCGGCGTCGGCGGGGTCGGGGCGGGCGGAGGTGAAGAAGAGGGTGCCGGTGAAGAAGAGGGTGCCGTCCGCGGCGAACTGTGCGCCGGCCTCGCCCTCGCGGGAGCGGGTCAGGCGGTGGGCGGGGCGCTCGCCCGCGGGGTCGACCTCCCAGAGGGCGGTGGCGTAGCCGGTGCCCTTCGCGTCCCGGGTGGCGACGGTGGTCACCAGGCGGGCGCCGTCCGGGCTGAGGGTGAGACCGGCGACGCGCGGCAGGGCGGTGAAGGCGTCGAGGTCGTGGAAGGGGGTGTCCGGGGTGGAGGTCATGCGTTCGTTTCTATCGGCCCGCACGTGATCCGGGCAACACGGAGGACGGCGGGGTGGCGGCCTTGACGGCGGGCCGCCCCGGTGCCCGCCGCGCCTCAGGCGCCGGGCCGCGTGCCGGCGTCGGCCCGGATCTGCTGGAGCTGCTCGCCGAGCCAGTCGACGTACTCGCCCATCCACTCCCCCGTGGCCTGATGGTTCCAGCTCTGGCCGACCACCGGCTGCGGGAAGACGACGGCGTCCGAGAGGGTATCCCGCAGCGCGAGGGCGGGCCCCTCCTCGTCCGCGACCGTCACCCACTGCATGCCGTGGCGCGCGCCCAGGTGCTCGCCGAGCAGCACCGCGACGACGTCCAGCAGCACCGCCAGCTCCTCGGGGTCCAGCTCCTCGGCTTCGGCCTGCGAGCGGGCCAGCACGGCGTCGTAGTAGGCGGCGACCGCGTCCAGGTCCAGGTGGTCCACGCCCTCCTGCGCGGCGAAGTCGCGGCGGACGCGTACCCACTCCCGCTCGGGCTCGGTCAGGGGGCTCATCTCGGGCTGGTCGGTCATGGCCTCCATCCTGCCAGGCGCGTCCGGTGCCGCCGTCGCCGGAACGGGCGGCGCCGGCCGCGCTTTCGTTCGAGAAACGGCGGCGTGTCGCAGCGCTTTCGTTCGAGAAACGGCGAGGAGCCGGGGGACGGACCGCCGGAGGCCTCTGATCCCCCAGCGGGAGCACTCGTGGACGCAACCGACGTCGCGCCGCCAGCGACGAGGCGAGCGTGCGGACCGTCGTCGTCCGCCGCCCCCGCCCGGACTTGAGACACTGGCCCCATGCGCATCATGACCGTCTGCCTGGGGAACATCTGCCGCTCGCCCGCCGCCGAGGCCGTGCTGAACCGCAAGCTCGCGGAGGCCGGTCTCGACGACGTCGAGGTCACCTCCGCCGGCACGTCCGACGAGCACGTGGGCGCCCGTCCGCATCACCTCACCCGCGAGGTCGGCGGCGAACTGGGCTAAGAGTTCCCGACGGTGGGGGTGCAGCTGTCCGCCGACCTCGTGGACGACGCCGACCTGATCCTCGTGATGGACGAGGCCAACCTCGCCGACACGCGGCGGCTCGCGACCACGGACGAGCAGCGGGACCGGATCCACCTGATGGGCGAGTTCGCGTCGGATGCGGACAGCGCCGGGGTGCGCGAGGTCCCCGATCCGTACGGGTATCCGCGGCCGCAGTTCGAGGAGATGTACCGGCAGATCGAGGACGCGGCGGACGGCGTCGTCGCCGCGATCCGCGACGGCCGCCTCTGACGGCCGGGGCGCGGTCCCGGGGTCTCGTCCCAGCGACGCGAACGCCGCCGGACCCGCCGTTTCCCGAACGAAAACGGCTCGGGGCCCGCCGTTTCCCGAACGAAAACGGCCCGGGACCCGCCGTTTCCCGAACGAAAGCGGGGGCGGCGGGGGTCGATCAGTCGTCGTGGGGGTCGTCGGAGTCGTCGAGGACCTCGCGCAGCCGCGCCGCCGTGTCCGCGCGCAGGGCGCCGCGGGTCTCGGCGCGGTCGGTCGTCGCGCGGGCGAGGGTCTCCCACACGGCCCGCACGTCCGCCGACAGTCCCCCGGCCTCGAGCTCGCCGAGGGTCTCACGGTGGGTCCGCAGCGTGTCGACGTCGCCGCGGGCCACGGGGCCGGTGAGGGCGCCGTCGCCGTCGGTGAGCGCGTTCTCCAGCGCGGCGGTCATGAGCGAGCGCAGCACCCGCTCCGGGTCGGCCACCCCGATCGTCTCGAGGATCTGACGGGCCTGCGCCGTCAGCGTCACCAGGTGGTTCGACCCGTGGGACAGCGCCAGGTGGTAGGCCGCCCGGTCGGCCTCCTTCACGACCACGGGCTCGCCGCCCATCTCCACCACGAGCGCCTGGGCCACGGGCAGCACCACGGGGTCCGCGGTCACGCCGAACACGCAGTCCTGCAGCCGGGCGACGTCGAGGCTCAGCCCCGTGAACGTCATGGCCGGGTGGATCGCCAGGGGGATCGCCCCGTGCGCGCGCACCGGCTCCATCACCCCCACCCCGTAGCGGCCGGAGGTGTGCACGAGCAGGTGGCCGGTCTGCACGTGGCCCGCGGCGGCCAGGCCGGCCACGAGCTCGCCCAGCGCGTCGTCCGGGACGGCGAAGACGACCATCTCGGAGCGGCGCAGGATCTCGGGGATCTCCAGGACGGGCACGCCCGGCAGGAGCATCTCCGCGCGGTCCCGCGAGGCCTCGGAGACGGCGTGCACGCCCGTGATCGTGTGGCCCGCAGCCCGCAGCGCCGAGCCCAGCACGGCCCCCACTCGACCCGCGCTCACCACGCCGACGCCCAGCCGCCCGGGCCGCTGCGCCGGGTCATGCGGGTCCAGGCTCAGGTCGAGTCCGCCGGTCATCGCTCCTCCTCGCCGCGCACGGCGGGGACGTGCGCCCCGCTCTCCTCCCCGACGACGGCGCCGCCGACGACGCCGGCCCGGGCCAGTTCGCGGCGGCCCACCTCGGTGGCCGCGACCTCGCGCGTGCGCTGCTCGAAGCGGGCCAGCTCCTCGGGGCGCATCCACTGGTCGCGGTCGGCGAGGCGACGCGAGACGGCCGCGTGCCGGGCCTCCCGGGCGTACAGGTCCACGGCCACGTCCTCGTCGAGGTCGCGGACCACGGCGTTCGCCCCCGCGACCCACACGCGCACCGTGGCCAGGCCCAGGCGTCGCTGCACCGGGCCCTGCGCCAGCTCGGCCGCCTGCATGCGCTCGTGCTGGAGGGTCTGCAGCCGGCGGTTCAACCAGCCGCTGCGCACCACCAGCAGGGACCGCGTCGTCGTGAAGCCGGTCCGCCGCCAGGCGAACCAGTTGAACCACCACCTGCCGCGCCGCGGCACGTGCTGGAAGCCGCCCTCCGTGCCGGTGCCGTGCACGCCGAGGTGCATGAGCCCGGCGGGGGTCAGCCCCTGCGCGGCGCGCGGATCGCCGTCCAGGCCCGGGTCCGGGGCCACGACCGTGAGGACGCGGAGCACGTCCTCCCACGGGCCGACGGGCAGCGCGACGTCCCGGGCGCCGTCGGACTCCTGCAGGTACCCGGCCACCGCCATGTTCACCCGATACCAGCCGAAGGGCCGCCAGAACAGGGGCTGGGAGACGGTCACCCCCTGCACCCGCCCCGGCGGGACGGTCTGGTGGGTGGTCTCGGTGAGCCCGTGCCGCAGTCGCAGCCCGTCGGTGGAGCGGCGCACCTGGAAACCCCAGCCGGCGTTCAACCGGGACCACGCGACGCCGGCCACGGAGAACAGGGCGGGCAGGGACGCGGCCGCGCCGATCCCGGTCAGGGTCTCCCCCTCGTCCAGCACCGCCTCGGGCAGCAGCGCGACCACGAGGGCGAGGCCGGCCAGCCAGATCAGGGACCCGGCCAGCACCCCCAGCACGCCTCCGGAGAGCAGGACGGAGCCGAGGAGCCGCCCCGCGGGCACCTGCAGCATGAGTTCGCCGGCGTCCGCGGCGTCGGCGTCGGGGAGGCCGGGCTCGGCCGCCCGCTCCGGCGCGGACGCGTCCGCCCCGGCTCCCCCGAGCATCCCCGACGCGCGGTCCAGGATCTCCCGGCGCACCGCTTCGGCCTCGGCGCGGCGCAGGAAGGACAGCTCGAGCGCGGACTCGCCGCCGTCGGCCGCCTCGACCTTCACTGTGGCCAGCCCGAGCAGCCGGGCCACGAGGGGGTGCTGCAGGTCCACCGCTTGGATGCGGTCGTAGCGCATCTGCCGGCGACTGCGGAAGAGCCAGCCCTGGCGCAGCTCGATCCGGTCCTCCCCGCAGCGGAACCGGGTGAACCACCAGGAGAAGAAGAACACGAGGCTGATCAGCAGGGTGACCCCCAGCAGGATGCCGCCGGCCACGAGCAGGCTGCCGTCGCCGCCGCCCGGGGCGTCCTCCCCGCTGAGCCGGCCCGCCGCGAAGTCCTCCACCGCGTTGCGGCCCGCGAAGAACAGGATCAGCAGCAGGAAGGTCCAGCCCCGCACCCAGGGCGAGGCGGGGTGGACGCGGACCCAGCCGGCGTCGTCGGCGGGGGGCGGGGCGGCCGCGCTCACAGGCCCGCCAGCCGCGCCTGGCCGCGCGCCATGAGGACCTCGCGCAGCTCCTCGGCCCTCTCGCGGGGCACGCCCTCCAGGGTGACGTCCCCGCCCGCGGCGGCGGTCTTCAGGGTGAGGGTCTGCAGCCCGACCCGGCGCAGCAGCGGACCGTCCGACACGTCCACGTACTGCAGGCGGCCGTACGGCACCGCGTGCACGCTGCGGAACAGGATGCCCTCGCGCCACAGGACGTCGTCCTCGCGCTCGGCCCAGCCCATCGCGCGCACGCGCCGCGGGATCAGGATCAGGTCCACGATCCAGGACACGACGACGACGGCCGGCAGCCCCCACGCGACCCACGCGGCCATCCCCGCCCACGGGCCGGTGAGCTTGAGGATCAGCGGCACGGAGAACGCGGCGAGCCAGATCAGGTGGCCGATGGTCGTGGCGATGAGCTTCACCGTCGCCAGCCGCGGCGAGGCCGGCGTGAAGGCCACGCCGCTCAGGTCAATGCCGGGCACGGGCATACCCTCCTTCCGTCTCGGGACGGGCCGGTCGGCCCGGGGACCCATCCTGCCCACGACCGCCCTCGGGCGCATCCTCCTCAGGCGGGATCCGGCACCACCGTTCGACGATCAGCCCCACCACCAGCAGGACGAGACCGCCGACGGCCTGCAGGGCGGCCTCCCGCACGGTCGGTGCCTCCACGCCGGCCCGCAGCAGCACCTGCACCGCCACCCCGGCGTGCCACCCGCCGAGGGCCGCTCCCGCGAAGCCGGAGGCCTGGCCGAGCACGAGGGTGCGGGCCGCGGCGAGCGGGTCCATCCGCGCGGCGGCGGGCTTCTCCCGGTCGCGGCGCACCCGCCAGCCCAGCGCGAGGCACAGCACGGAGACCGCGGCCACGGTGATCAGGCCGCCGCGGCCCACCACGGGCGCCGGCCAGCCCAGGGACGGCGCGGCGAGCCCGGCCAGCCAGCCGAGCACGGCGGCCATCAGCACCACGAGCAGGGTCCACCCGGAGCGCAGCGCGATCACGTGGCCTCCCTCCCGAGGGCGTCCGGGCGTGCCGGGCGGAGCGGGGCGACGTCGTCGGTGCCGGCCAGCAGCCGGTGCCGCTCGGGCTCCTGACGGCGCACCCCGGGGGCGTCCGCGGCGACGGCGGCGAGGTCGGCGACGGGCGTGCCGGCGAGCGTGGCGTCCGCGTCGAGCCACAGCCACGGCAGCAGCACGAAGGCCCGCTCGGCCGCGCGGGGGTGCGGCAGGGTGAGGTCCGGGTGGTCGCTGCGCACGTCTCCGTAGGCGATCACGTCCACGTCCAGGGTGCGCGCGCCCCAGCGGACCTCACGCCGCCGATGGTGGTCCTGCTCGAGCCGGTGCGCCACCGCGAGCAGCTCCCACGGCGCGAGGTCCGTGCGCAGCGTGACCACCTGGTTGAGGTAGTCGGGCTGGCCCGGCGGCCCGCCCACGGGTGTGGTGACGGCCCGGGGCGAGGCCCGGACGTCCGTGATGTGCGGCAGCGCGGACAGGGCGGCGACGGCGGCGTCGAGCGTCTGCGCGGGCTCGCGCAGGTTGGCGCCGAGGGCCAGCACGGCCGCGACGGGCGCGTCCGGGCGGGCGCCCAGCTCGGGGATGGGCGCGGGGCCCTCGGCCGGGTGCGACCAGTCGACGGTGCTCACGCGAGGTCCTCCCGGGTGCGGTGCACGGTGACGGCGGCGTCCGCGAAGTCGTGCGGGATGGGCGCCTGCGGCTTGTGCACGGTGACCTCGACGGCGGTCACCACGGGCTGCTCGGCGAGGACGGCGCGGGCGATCCGGTCGGCGAGGGTCTCGATCAGGTCCACCGGCTCCCCGGTGACCAGGCGGACCACCGTGTCCGCGACCTCGGCGTAGTTGGCGGTGCGGGCGAGGTCGTCGCCGGCCGCGGCGGGGCCGGCGTCGAGGTGGAGGACGACGTCCGTGACGAACGGCTGCCCGTCCCGGCGCTCGTGGTCGAAGACCCCGTGGTGCCCGACGGCGGACAGCCCGGCCAGGCGGATGCGGTCCCGGGCGCTCACGGCAGCACGTCCTCGGAGACGGGCTCACCCGGGGCGTGCGCCCCGACCCAGGCGGCGGCGGCGCGGACGGCGTCGGCGCTGGCGCGCACGTCGTGCACGCGCACGCCCCACGCGCCCTGGGCGGCGGCGAGGGCGGAGATGGCCGCGGTGGCGGCGTCGCGCGCGGCGGGCGGGGCCGGGGTGCCGTCGTCGTCCGCCAGCAGCGTGCCCAGGAACCGCTTGCGCGAGGCGGCGACGAGCACCGGGTGGCCCATGGCGCGGAGCCACTCGAGGCCGCGCAGCAGCTCCCAGTTCTGCTCGCCGGCCTTCGCGAAGCCCAGGCCCGGGTCGACGATCAGCTGCGCGGGCTCGACGCCCGCGGCGAGGAAGCGGCCGGCCACGTCCCGCAGCTCGCACACGACGTCCGGGACGGTGTCCTCGTAGACGGCCAGCCCGTCCATGGTCTGCGGGTTCCCGCGGTTGTGCATGAGGATGTACGGCGCGCCCGACGCGGCGATCAGCGCCGGCATATCCGGCTCGTGGGCGAGGCCGGAGACGTCGTTGACGATCACCGGCCCCAGCGCCAGGGCAGCCCGGGCGGTGGCGGTGTGGCGCGTGTCCACGGAGAGGACGACGTCCTCGGCCAGCAGCGCCTCGATCACGGGCAGGATGCGCTCCTGCTCCTCGGCCGGCGGCACGGCGCGGGCCCCGGGGCGGGTGGACTCCCCGCCCACGTCCACGATGTCCGCGCCGTCCGCGACCATGCGCCGGGCGTGCTCGACGGCCGCGCGGACGGTGGCGTGCTCCCCGCCGTCCGAGAACGAGTCAGGGGTGACGTTGAGGATGCCCATGACCAGGGTCCGGCCCGCGGGCAGCCGCCCCAGCAGGGCGCGGTTCGCCTCCCGCGCCGCCGCGTCGATGCTCTCGTCCACGTGTCCTCCTCCGCCGTCGGTGGTCCTCAGCCGTGCATGATGAGGCTCATCGCCTCGGAGCGCGTGGACGGATCCCGCAGCTGGCCGCGCACCGCCGAGGTGACGGTCTTCGCGCCCGGCTTGCGCACGCCGCGCATGGACATGCACATGTGCTCGGCCTCCACCACCACGATCGCCCCGCGCGGGGCCAGGTGCTCCATGAGCGCCTCCACCACCTGCGTGGTCAGCCGCTCCTGGACCTGCGGACGCCGCGCGTACAGCTCCACGAGGCGGGCCAGCTTGGACAGCCCCGTCACGCGGCCCTCGGCGGAGGGGATGTAACCGATGTGCGCGGTGCCGTGGAACGGCACCAGGTGGTGCTCGCACGTCGAGTAGAACGGGATGTCCTTCACGAGCACGAGCTCCTCGTGCGCGATGTCGAACGTGGTGCCGAGCACCTGGTCCGGGCTCTGGTGCAGGCCCGCGAAGAACTCCGCGTACGCCTTGGCCACTCGCGCCGGGGTGTCCGCCAGGCCCTCGCGGTCCGGGTCCTCACCGATCGCCAGCAGGATCTCCCGCACCGCCGCCTCGATGCGCGGCCGGTCGACCGCGGTCGAGTCCGGGTCGAACGTGCCGGGGACGGCGTCGTCGGGGGTGTGGGCTGTCATGCGGGTCTCCTGCGCGGTCAAAAGGTCGGTCCCTCGCCGGGGCCCGGCGTGTTGCTCGGACCGCCGTGCGGCGGCAGGCCGGGGCCGGTCGCGTCCCCGCCCAGCGACGACGGCGGCGCACCCTCCGGACGCACCGGCACCGTGGTGCCCTCGACGCCGACGGGGGTCTGCTCCCCGCCGTCGTGGCGCGAGCGGCGCTCGGAGGGGGAGAGGACGGGCGGGATGTCCTGCGGGAGCCGGTCGTCCGAGGCCAGCCACACGCCGCGCTCGGGCCGCTTGCGCACGTCCGCGAAGATGGCGGCGATGGCCTCCTGGGTGAGCGTCTCCTTCTCGAGCAGCTCGTAGGCCAGCCGGTCCAGGACGTCCCGGTTCTCCGTGAGCACCCAGTGGGCCTCGGCGTGGGCCTGGTCCAGCAGGGTGCGGACCTCGGCGTCCACCAGGTACGCGAGCTCCTCGGAGTACTCGCGGGAGGAGCCGCCGGGGGCACCGCCCACGAAGGGCTCGGAGCTGCCGCCGCCGAGCTTGACGGCGCCCACCTTGGCGGACATGCCGTACTCGGTGACCATCTTGCGGGCCGTGTCCGTGGCCTTCTGGATGTCGTTCGCGGCGCCCGTGGACGGGTCCTTGAACACGATCTCCTCCGCCACGCGCCCGCCCATGGCGTACGCGAGCTGGTCCAGGAGCTCGTTGCGAGTGACGGAGTACTTGTCGTCCTCCGGGACCACCATCGTGTAGCCCAGGGCGCGGCCGCGGGGCAGGATCGTGATCTTGGTGACCGGGGCGGAGTTGCGCAGCCCGGCCGCGACGAGCGCGTGGCCGCCCTCGTGGTAGGCGGTGACCTTGCGCTCGTGCTCGTTCATCAGGCGGCTGCGCTTCTGCGGGCCGGCCATCACGCGGTCCACGGCCTCGTCCAGGGCGTGATTGTCGATCACGTTGTTGTTCGAGCGCGCCGTGAGCAGCGCGGCCTCGTTGATCACGTTGGCCAGGTCCGCACCCGTGTAGCCGGGGGTGCGCTTGGCCAGGGAGCGCAGGTCCACGTCCAGGGCGATCGGCTTGCCCTGCGCGTGCACCTCGAGGATCCTGGCACGGCCCTCGAGGTCCGGGGCGTCCACGGGGATCTGGCGGTCGAAGCGGCCCGGGCGCAGCAGCGCCGGGTCCAGGACGTCCGGGCGGTTGGTCGCGGCGATCATGATGACGTTCGTGGAGGCGTCGAAGCCGTCCATCTCCACGAGCATCTGGTTCAGGGTCTGCTCGCGCTCGTCGTTGCCGCCGCCGATGCCTGCGCCGCGGTGCCGGCCGACGGCGTCGATCTCGTCCACGAAGATGATGGCGGGGGCGTTGGACTTGGCCTGCTCGAAGAGGTCGCGCACGCGCGAGGCGCCGACGCCCACGAACATCTCCACGAAGTCCGAGCCGGAGATCGAGTAGAACGGCACGCCGGCCTCACCGGCCACGGCCTTGGCGAGGAGGGTCTTGCCCGTGCCGGGCGGGCCGTAGAGCAGCACGCCCTTGGGGATCTTGGCGCCCACGGCGCGGAAGCGGTCCGGCACGGTGAGGAACTCCTTGATCTCCTGGAGCTCCTCCACGGCCTCGTCCGCGCCCGCGACGTCCTTGAACAGCACGTCCGGGTTGTCCTTGTTGATCAGCTTGGCGCGGGACTTGCCGAACTGCATGACCTTGCCACCGCCGCCCTGCATGCGGGACATCAGGAACCAGAACAGCAGTGCGATGAGCAGGAACGGAACCATGAAGCCGAGCAGCGAGAGGAACCAGTTGCTCCGCACCGGCTCGTCCGTGTAGCCGTCCAGGGCCGAGTCGTCCACCGCGGTGACCACGTCCGTGGCGCGCGCGGTGGCGAAGTAGAAGTAGACCTCCTTGCCGAGGTCCCGGTCGTCCTGCTTGTAGGGCTCACGCAGGGTGAGGTCCACGCGCTGGTCCCCGTCCACCACGCGGGCCTGCGCGGCCTTGTCGTCCTTCAGCAGGGCCATGCCCACGTTGGTGTCCACCATGGTGCGGCCGCTCTGTGACGTGGTCAGCGGGATCGCGACGGCGAGGACCAGCAGGCCCAGCAGGATCCAGACGTAGGGCTTGTTGAACAGCTTCTTCACGGTCCGAGTGTCTCCTGGTCTGCCGCGGGGGCCGGGCTCCCCGGGGCGGCCGCCGTGCAGCCGGGGCCGGCGCAGGGCCGACGTCGCGCCCGGGTCAAGCCTCCACGGTACCGGCCCCGCCCGGGTGTCCGCTGACTGTTCGCGTCAGGTGGACAGGGCGCGGGCGGTCAGCCGGCGCCGACGTCGGCCAGCACCGTCCTGGCACCCACCGGGAATGCGAGGGGTCGGAATGGCGCGTGGATCGCACCTCAGAGCGACCGCTCGCGTGACAGGTCGCCGGCGCTGCGGCCACGCCCCTGCGTCCCCGCCTGCACAGACCCCCGCGCACCCGAACTCCTCCCCAGGCCGACGGCGGCCCAGGACGCCGCCCGCCCCACGCGCCAGGCTGGCACCATGCGTCGCCCCACCCCGCTTCCCGCGTCCTTGCTGGACGGCCCCTTCACCGCCGCGCAGGCGAGGGCCGCCGGCATCGACCACAACCGGCTGCGTCGCTCCGACGTCGAACGCCTCGCCCGGGGCCTCTACCGCCGGCGTGAGGCCGCCCCGGCCGCCGTCGAGCGCCCCGCGGCCGGCTCCTCCCCCTACCGGTGGAGCACCCCGCTCTCGGCCACCCAACACGAGCTCCTGCTGCGACTCGCCCGGCACCGCGCCACCACGGTGGTGTCGCACCAGACCGCGGCCCGCGCCCGTGAGATCTGGCTGCCGGAGCGACTGGACGCGGGGGACGAGGTCCACGTGAGCCGCCCGCGGGACCGTGGCCGCCTCGCCCTCCCCGGCGTCACCTCCCACCGGACGGCGCTCCCGCCCGCGGACGTGGAGCGCGTGCGGATCGGCGGTCTGGCCTGGTACGTCACCGCCCCGCCCCGTCTCTGGGTCGACCTCGCGGCCCTGCTCGACGACGACGAGCTCGTCATCCTCGGCGACCATCTCGTCCGCCGGGCGGAACTGTCCGGCGGTCCCGACGCTGCCGAGCGGACCCGGGCGGCCCTGACCCAGGCGGCCGAGACCAGCCCGTCCGCGCACAACCGGCGACGACGGCTCCGCACCGCCGCCACGCTGGTCCGGGTGGGGGCGCACTCGCCGAAGGAGACGCGGCTCCGGCTCGCGCTGACGGCCGCCGGGCTCCCCGAGCCCGCACTGCAGCTCGAGGTCTGGGACCCGGAGTTCTCCCTGCACCACCCCGCGACGGCGGACCTGGGCTATCCGCAGGCGAGAGTGGCCCTGCACTACGACGGCGGCCACCACGGCGCGGATCGCCAGATCGACCGCGACGTGCAGCGCAACGCGGCCTTCGAGCGACGGGGCTACCGGAACATCACCGTGTCCTCCTCCGACGCTCGCCGCGGATTCACGCGCGTGATCGTGGAGGTGCGCCGTCACCTCGGGGACGCCGGCGGCCTGTCACGCAAGGAGTCGGAATGGGGCGGAGATCCGGCATCAGAGCGACACCACGCGTGACAGGTCGGCCACGCCGGGCCACGCCGGGCCCCCGGTCAGCTGTACACGTGCGGGGCGAGCGTGCCCACGAAGTCCAGGTTGCGGTACTTCTCCGCGTAGTCCAGGCCGTAGCCCACCACGAACTCGTTGGGGATGTCCCGCCCGACGTACTTCACGTCGATGTCCACCTTCATGGCCTCCGGCTTGCGCAGCAGGGTGCAGATCTCGACCGAGGCCGGGCCGCGGGACTCCAGGTTGGCCTTGAGCCAGGACAGGGTCAGGCCGGAGTCGATGATGTCCTCGACGATCAGGACGTGCCGGCCCGTGAGGTCCGCGTCGAGGTCCTTGAGGATGCGCACCACGCCGGAGGACTTGGTGCCGGAGCCGTAGGAGGAGACCGCCATGAAGTCCAGCTCCACGTGGGAGTGCAGGGCGCGGGTGAGGTCGGCGACCACCATCACGGCGCCCTTGAGCACGGCGACGATGAGCAGGTCCTTGTCCGCGTAGTCGCGGTCGATCTGGCGGGCCAGGTCCGTGATCGTGTCCTGCACGTCCTCGCGGGACATGAGGACGTGGGTGAGATCGTTCTGGACATCCTGTGCGTCCATGCGCCGCTCCTGGTGAGTGCTCGTGCGGGAATGCCGGGCCGGGCCGCAGTCAGGGACCGGGCAGGCAGGGGATGAGGTCCAGTCTGGCACACGCCCGATGCGCGGCCACCCCGCCGGGCAGCTCCACCGGACCGGCCGACGTGCACCCCGCGCGGGCGCCCGTCACGAGGGCGTCCACCGCGAGGATCCGTTCGCGGGGCGGGGCCTGCCCTCCCGCGGCGCGGGCGGCGCGCGCGATCACGCGGTGGCGCACGGCGGCGGGCAGCGCGGCCAGGGCGTCCAGATCCAGGGAGACGACGCGCGGGTCCCGGGCGGGCGGGTCGACGCGCAGCCGGGTGACCTCGGCGCCGGCCCATGCCTCGAGGGCCGCGGCGTCCTCGGCCGCGATGGCCGCGGTGCGCACCAGCCCGGCCCGCACGCCGGGGCCGAGGCCGGCGTCGGGGTCCTCGAGTGCGGGCAGCACGCGGGTGCGGACCCGCGAACGCAGCAGCGCGGGATCGCGGTTGTGCGGGTCCTCGAACCAGGTCAGCCCGGCCCAGCGGCAGATCGTCTCGGTGTCCGCCCGGGTCAGGCCCAGCAGCGGGCGGACACCGAGAC
>NZ_JABFNH010000018.1:32333-41769 GCF_017168435.1 Micrococcus sp. KRD070 | reverse complement strand
CCCCTGCCCCGCCTCCCGGGCGGCGGCGGCGAGGGCCACCCGGCGGGCACGCCGGGCGTCGGCCTCGGGGCCGTCGCCGGTGCGGGCCACCTCGACCCGCGTGACGGTGACCGGGGTCAGACCGAGGATGCGGGCGACGTCGGCGGCGGCCGCCGCCACCGCGTCGCTGCCCGACTGCAGCCCGTGGTCCACCACGGCCGCGCCGATCGGGCCGAGCCGCGCACCCTCCCGGGTGCCCACGAGGACGGCGCAGGCCACGGCGAGCGCGAGGGAGTCGGCGCCACCGGAGAGGGCGACGAGGCCGCGGGGACGACTCCCCGCCCGGCCCGGCACGACATCCGCGCGACGGGGCCCGTCGCCCGCCAGGGCCTCCCGCACCGCCGCGACGGCCCGGTGCAGGGGCTCGGGCCAGCGGGTGCGCGGCGGCCATGCGCCGACCGCGGGCAGGCCGCCGACCCCGCCCGCCGGCGTCGGCCCCGGGTCCCGCGCCTCAGGCCTGGGCACGGATGCGCGCCCCCCACGTCTCGGGGGCGTGGAGCTCGGCCTCGCTCGGCAGCAGCTCGGGGGCGTCCCAGACCACGTTGAACCCGGCCATGCCGAGCTCGGCCACGGCGGCGGCCACGAACCTCTGACCGTCGCGATACTGGGCCATCTTGGCGTCCATGCCCAGCAGGCGGCGGAGCATGCGGTCCAGGGGCGAGCGGCGGTCGCCGCGCTCGTCGAAGCGGCGGCGGATGGTCTTGACGGAGGACACGACGGAGGAGTCGACACCGTCCATCACCACGTTCGCGTGCCCCTCGAGCAGGGACATCACGGCCGTCAGCCGGGACAGGCGCTCCCGGTCCTCCTCGTCCTGGATCGCACCGAGCAGGCCCGGCGTGGGTCGGGCCGGGGCCACGTCCTGCGCGTCGTGTCCGTCCCGCGCCCCAGTCCGGCCGGCGTCGGCCTCCCGACCCAGCGGGTTCGTCGCCGCGAGCGCGGTGCGCAGGCGCTCGGGCAGGGACTCGGCCTTGTCGAACAGGCCGACGGTGAGCGCCGTGATCTCGGCCCGCAGGTGCTCGCGCAGCCAGGGCGCGGCCGCGAACTGCACGCGGTGGGTCTGCTCGTGCAGGCACACCCAGAGGCGGAAATCCGCCGGGTCGACGTTGATCTCCGCGCGCACCTGCGCGACGTTCGGGGCCACGAGCAGCAGGCGTCCGCCGGCGGGGCCGGCCGCCGTCCCCCCGGGGCCGGGCAGCGCGATGAACGGGTCGTACTGGCCGAGGATCTTCCCGGACATCCAGGCGAGCATCCCGCCCATCTCCAGGGCGGTGGCGTGCCGGGTGACGCGGGTGGTGGCGGCGGCGTGCTCGCGGGGCCGGGTGTCCCGCAGATGCGCGAACGTGGGGTCCAGCAGCGTGGCGAAGGACTGGGTGGCGGCGCGCGACCAGGTGGGGCGGTCCACCACGAGCACCTGCGAGTCGCGCAGGTCCCGTGCCGCCTCGAGCCCGGTCAGGCGGTGGACGTGCGGCACGGCGGCCTCCGCGGCGGCGCGCAGGCCCTCCGCCTCGCGCGTCGCCTCCCGCGGCGTGAACCGGGGGCCGGCGGCGGCGAGGGACCGTGCGGTCCGTGCCGCGAAGGCCCAGTCCACCGGGTGGGCGACGGCGGGGCCCGGCTCGGCGGGGGCGCCCGGCTCGGCGTCCGCGGCGGCGCGGGGGCGGTCGGTCGCGTGGTCGTCGCTCATGGCTCCATCAGATCACAGGCCCCGGACCTCGGATCAGAGCCCGGCGACGGCGCTGACGGCCTCGTCGACCGCCGCGCGCGCGGGCTCCAGCTTCCACTGCAGATCCGAGCAGATGATGCTGAACGCGAGGACCCGCCCGGACGTCGTGGTGACGGTGCCGGTGAGGGAGACCGTCTGGTCGAGCGTGCCGGTCTTCGCGGCCACGGCCTGCCGCGCGGGGGCATCCGGGAACCGGTCGCCCAGGGTGGAGTCTTCGCCGGGCCGCGGCAGGCCCTCCAGCACGGTGGCCAGGGCGGGCGTGCGGGCCACCCCGGCCACGACGCCGGCCAGCTGGCCCGCACTGACGCGGTTGTCCGGGGACAGGCCCGAGGAGTCCACGAGCGCCATCCCGGCGGTGTCCACGCCGAGGTCCTCGGCGGTGGCCGTCAGCAGCCGCGTGGCGCCCTCGTGGGTGGCCGGCAGGTCCGTGGCGGGCGCGGCCGTGTGGGCCAGGGCCTCGACCACCTGGTTCTCCGAGTGGGCCAGCAGGTACGCGACCTGCTCCCCCACGGACGCGGACTCCACCGCCGCGACGGGGGCGGCGGCGAGGACCGTGGCGCGCGGCACCTCGGTGGCCGGGAGCGTGTCCCGCAGGCCCACCTCGAGGTCGGCGCCGGAGGCGGCCACCGCGTCGTCGAGCGCGGCCTGGAAGGTGAGCGCGGCGAACTGCGCCGGGTCCTCGATGCGGTCCTCCCCGGTGCCAGGGGCCTCACGGCCGCCGTAGGTGGCCAACGGCTGCACCGGCGCGATGTTGCCGCTCTCCGGGATGTCCGACGTCCAGCGCGGGTTCAGGGCCGTCCGGTCCGTGAAGAGCCGCAGGTCCGTGCTGACCACCACCTGCCCGGTGACGCCGTCCTCGACCAGCCCGGCCACGGTCCGCTCCGCGAGGGTGCGCAGGCCCGCGCAGCCGGAGACGTGCTTCGAGTCCGAGGCGCCCGTGCCCAGCAGCACGTCGCCGCCACCCACGAGCACCAGCTCGGTGGCCGCGCCGTCCGCGGTGGGCTGGGCCACCACGGTGGTCTGCAGAGTCGTCTCAGGACCCAGGGCGGAGACGATGGCCGCGGCGGCGAGCACCTTGAGCGAGGACGCGGGGGCCACGGGCTCGTCCGCGTCCCGCGCGTACAGCACCTCACCGGTGGCCAGGTCGCGGAACTCGGCGGAGACCGTGCCCGGGGACGTCTCCAGCCCCGGCTCGACGGCGGCCGCCACCTCGGCCGCGGTGGGGCCGGCGGACGGGGACGACGACGTCGGCCCGGCGGTCGTCGACGAGGCGGGCGCGCTCGACGGGGCCGGCGGCGCGGTCACGGGCCCGCAGGCGACCAGGACGGCCGCGAGCGCGGCCAGGAGGACGGCGGGGAGCGGGCGGCTCCGGAGGCGTTCCGTGCGTCGATCCCGACGCCCAGCGCGCCCCGTGTCCACCTGTCCCATGCGTCCATCATGACGGACGCCCCCGGTAGGCTGACGGCAGCACCGCCGGGCGGCGCCGCGCCGCCCGGACACCCCACCCTCTGTGCGAAGGAGAGTCATGGCGCACGACGTCACCATCGAGATCCCCGCGGGCTCCCGCGTGAAGTACGAGTTCGACCACGAGACCGGCCGCCTGCGCCTGGACCGCGTGCTCTTCACCTCCATGCAGTACCCCACGCACTACGGCTACTTCGAGAACACCCTCGGCGAGGACGGCGACCCGCTGGACGCCCTCGTGTACCTGCCGGGCTTCGACCTGGTGCCGGGCTGCGTCGTCGAGGCCCGACCGGTCGGCGTGTTCAACATGACCGACGACGGCGGCGGCGACGCCAAGCTGCTGTGCGTCCCGGCGGACAAGCGCTACGACCACATCACCGAGCTCGAGCACGTGGAGGAGTCCCTCAAGCAGGAGATCGAGCACTTCTTCACCCGCTACAAGGACCTGGAGCCGGGCAAGTGGGTCAAGGCCGAGGGCTGGGAGGGCCGCGCGGCGGCCGAGGCCGAGCTCGAGGCCTCCATCCAGCGCTTCAACGCCGAGGGCGAGGAGTCCCCGACCGACGAGCCCCAGGGCCGCGCGGTGGACACCGAGGAGGCGCAGCCGGCCACCGAGGAGGGCGAGGAGACGGACGAGCCCCAGGGCCGCTGACCCCCGCACCGCCCACGCGCGCGACGCCGGCCGCTCACCCCTCGGGGTGGGCGGCCGGCGTCGTCTGCGGGCTGGCAGAATCGACGACCATGTTCGTGCTCACCATCAACCAGCGGGACACCCTCGACGCCGGCGACCGCGTGGACACGTTCCTGCGCGCCCTCCAGGACGTGCCGGGGCTGGACGACGCCGTCGTGCTCCCGTTCCAGCGCGCCGTGGGCGACGAGCTGATCGGCGCCGTCGAGGACCCGCGCGTCGCCGTGGACGTGGCGCTGCGCGCCCTGCGGCAGCGCCGCTGGAACGTGGGGGTCGGCGTCGGGACGGTGACGCACGCGGACGGTGCGGCGGGCGCGCCCGCCTCCGGGGACCTGCACGACGCCGGCGGGCCCGGTCTCGCGGCGGCGCGGCGGGCCGTGGAGGCGGCGGCCGTGTCCACCGCGCGGATCCCGTTGGCCGTGCGCGGCCGGGACGAGGAGGCGGCCGCCGAGGCCGAGGCCGTGCTGCGACTCGTCGGGCAGCTCGTGTGGTCCCGGACCGACGCCGAGTGGGCGGTGCTGGACCTGCTGGTGCCCGGGGTGCGCGGCCAGCAGAAGCCGGCGGCCGCCGCGCTCGGGATCACGGCGCAGGCCGTCTCGCAGGCGGTGCAGCGCTCCTACTGGAACGAGGAGCACGCCTGCCGCCCCGCCGCCGCGCGGCTGCTCACGCTGGCGGGGGGCTGACCCGGCGGCCCGGGCCGGTCGCGCCGCTCAGGCCGCGGCCGGCTCCTCGAGGAGCGAGCGCAGCACCGTGGCGAGCCCGTGGTCGTCCACGTGCCCGGTGACCTCGTCCGCGGCGGCCACGACCTCCTCCACGGCCTGGCCCATGGCCACGCCGCGGCCAGCCCAGCGCAGCATCTCGATGTCGTTGCGGCCGTCGCCCACGGCCATGGTGTCCTCGGGGGCCACCTTCAGCACGGTGCGCAGCGCCTCGAGCCCGGAGGCCTTGGTCACGCCCGCCGCGGCGACGTCGAGCCACGCCGTCCAGCCCACGGAGTAGGTCACGCCGGACAGGCCGATGCCCTCCACCGCGCGGCCGAACTCCTCGGCGGAGGAGTCCGTGGAGAACACCACGAGGCGCACGGCCGTGGTGTCCATGAGCTCCTCGAACGTGACGCCCTCCGCGGCCACGCCGAAGGACATGTCCTGGAACCGCTCGGTGGAGCGGAAGGTGCCGTCCGGCAGCTCGAGCGCGTACTTGGCGCTGGGCAGGCGGTGGCGCAGCTGGGTCAGGACCGAGCGCGGGTCGAAGGTGCGCAGGTCCGTGACCTCGTAGCCCTCCTCCAGCTCGGGGTCCAGGCGCAGCGTGACGCCGCCGTTGGAGCACACCATGAAGCCGGCGCCGATCCCCAGGGAGCGGGCCACGGGCAGGGTGGCCGCGCGGGAGCGGCCCGTCGCGATGACCACGTGGTGCCCGGCGTCCAGCACGGCCCGCACGGCCGCGCGCACGGGCTCATGCAGATGGCCGTCATGGTCCACGATCGTTCCGTCCACGTCCAGGCACACGAGCTTCTTCGTCATGGCCCCCACCCAACCACACGGCCCGGACACGACGGCGACGCGCGGGTGAACGGCGGGGGCGCCGCGGGGCAGGCGGGCGAGGCGGCCGACGCCGCCGGGGGACGACGTCGTCCGCTCAGACCAGCTCGAAGCGCTCCATCCCGCCGAGGTAGGGACGCAGCGCGGCGGGCACGGTGACCGAGCCGTCCGCGTTCTGGTGGTTCTCCAGGATCGCCACGATCCAGCGGGTGGTGGCCAGGGTGCCGTTGAGCGTGGCCACCATGCGGGTGCCGCCCTTGGAACCGTCCTCCGTGCGGACCCGCTCGCGGATGTTGAGACGGCGGGCCTGGAACGTGGTGCAGTTCGAGGTGGACGTCAGCTCGCGATAGGTGCCCTGCGTGGGGACCCAGGCCTCGCAGTCGAACTTGCGGGCGGCGGAGAGGCCGAGGTCGCCGGCGGCGATGTCGATCACGCGGTACGGCACCTCGATGGCGCCCAGCATCCGCTCCTCCCACGCCAGCAGGCGCTCGTGCTCCGCCTCCGCGTCCTCCTGTGCGGCGTAGATGAACATCTCCAGCTTGTTGAACTGGTGCACGCGGATGATGCCGCGGGTGTCCTTGCCCGCCGAGCCCGCCTCACGCCGGTAGCACGTGGACCAGCCCGCGTACCGGACGGGGGCGCTCACGTCCATGATCTCGTCCGCGTGGTAGCCGGCCAGGGCCACCTCGGAGGTGCCCACGAGATACAGGTCGTCGCGCTCCAGACGGTAGATCTCGTCGTCGTGCTCGACGTCGAAGCCGGTGCCCTGCATGGTCTCCGGGCGCACCAGGGTGGGCGGGATGACCGGCACGAAGCCGTTCTCCAGGGCCAGGTCCAGGCCCAGCTGCATCAGGGCGAGCTCGAGACGCGCGCCCACGCCCTTGAGGAAGCTGAACCGGGCGCCGGACACCTTCGCGCCGCGCTCCATGTCGATCGCCCCGAGCAGCTCGCCGAGCTCGAGGTGGTCGCGCGGCTCGAAGCCCTCGGCGGCGAAGTCGCGCGGGGTGCCGACCTCCTTGAGGACCACGAAGTCGTCCTCGCCGCCGGCCGGGACGCCGTCGACGATCAGGTTCGGGAAGGCACGCTGCAGCTCCGCGAGGCGGGCCTCGGCCGCGCCGGCGGCCGACTCGGCCTCCTTCACGCGCGCGGCCAGGTCCTTCACCTCGGCCAGCAGGGCCTGCTTCTCCTCGCCCTTCGCCTGGGCGACGCGCTTGCCGAAGGCCTTCTGCTCCGCGCGCAGCTGCTCGAAGCCCGCGATGGACGAGCGGCGGGACGCGTCCGCCTCGACCACGCGGTCCACGAGGGACGCGTCCTCCCCGCGGGCCTCCTGGGAGGCGCGGTACTTCTCGGGCTGCTCGATGAGGTCCTTGACGTCGATCACGTGCGCCAGCCTAGCGGGCGGGGCCGACGCCTAGACTCGGGGCATGACTCCCGAGTGGTGGATGGCGCTGGCCGCCCTGGTGCTCCTGGCCCTGCTGGTCGTCGTCGTGGTGGTGCTGGCGGTGCGCCAGGTCCGCCTCGGCGTGCAGCACGAGCGGACGCGTCTCCTGGTGGACGCCCTCGACGCGCGGGTGGGCGGCGTGCAGCGCCGGCTGGAGGAGGTGCCCGGCATCGGCACGGGCCGCCACGAGGTCGCGCTGGTGCTGAACCCCATCAAGACGCACGCGGACCGGGTGCGGCGCGAGCTCGAGCGGCTCGCGGAGGCGGAGGGCCTCGGCGAGGTGCTCGTGCTCGAGACGCAGGAGGACGACCCCGGCACCGCCATGGCGCGGCAGGCCCTCGACGCCGGCGCCCGGCTCGTGATCGCCGCGGGCGGCGACGGCACGGTCCGCACCGTGGCCGAGCAGCTGGCCGGCACCGACGTCGCCCTCGGCGTGGTGCCGCTGGGCACCGGGAACCTGCTGGCCCGCAACCTGGACCTGCCGATCAACGACGTCGAGCAGTGCCTGCGGATCGCCGTGGGGGGCCGGCAGCGGCGCATCGACACCGTGGACGTCCGCTTCACGCACGAGGACGGGCGCGTCACCCGGCAGACCTTCACCGTGATCGGCGGCGCCGGCTATGACGCGGACATCATGGGCGACACCAAGGACGAGCTGAAGAGCCTGGCCGGCTGGCTGGCCTACAGCGAGGCCGGCATGCGGCACCTGCGCGGCAAGCGGCACGAGGTGACCGTGGCCCTCGACGGCGGTCAGCCCCGCCGGTTCAAGGTGCGCACCGTGATGGTGGCCAACTGCGGGATGCTCACGGGCGGCGTCGAGCTGCTGCCCCAGGCCAAGCTCGACGACGGCCTCCTCGACGTCATGGTCCTCTCGCCCCGGCACGCGCTCGACTGGGCGCGGATCGCCGTGAAGACCGTGACCCGGCACCGCAGCTCCGTCCCCGCGATGCACACGGAGCAGGCCCAGCGCGTGAAGGTCGAGTTCGCCGAGCCGATGCCCTCCCAGCTCGACGGCGACGCCACCGGGGTCATCACCGCCCTCGACGCCCGCGTGCAGCCGGACTCGCTCGTCGTGATGCTCGTGGCCGAGGACGACGCCTCCGTCCGCGACGACGGCGTCTCCGCCGCCGCCCCCGTCCCGGAACCGGCCCCGCACATCTGACCCCCCGTCCCCGCTTTCGTTCGGGAAACGGCGGCTTCCCCACCGTTTTCGTTCGGGAAACGGCGGCTTCCCCAGCACTTTCGTTCGGGAAACGGCGGCTTCCCCAGCGCTTTCGTTCGGGAAACGGGCGCCGGGGCGACGCGCGGACGGGAAGCACGACGACGGCCCGTCGTCGTGGTGATCGTCCCGTTTCGGCCACGAAAGGGGCCTAGGAACCTCCCGTTTCGTCAACGAAAGTCCCTCGGGGGCCGCCGTTTCCCGAACGAAAGTGGCCCGGGGGCCGCCGTTTCCCGAACGAAAGTGCGGCACCGCCTCAGCGGGAGCGGAGGGACTCCACCCAGGCGCGGCCGGAGCGATACGCGGCGTCGGTGAACTCGGCCGGCACCCTCGTGGGCACGGGCTCGGCCTGCGCGTACGAGCCCAGGAACCGCAGGTCGGGGTACTCCCGGTACAGGGCCGCGAGCGCATCACCCACGCGGGCCTCCGCCAGGTGCCCCTCGAGGTCGAGGGAGAAGAAGTACCGCCCGATGCCCTCGCCGGTCGGCCGGGACTCGATGCGGGAGAGGTTCACCCCGCGCGTGGTGAACTCGGCCAGGATCTGCCCGAGGGCGCCGGGCCGGTCCTCCGGCAGCGGCACCACGAGCGTGGTCTTGTCCGCCCCCGTGGGCGCGGGCAGGGCCGTCGGCCGGGAGAGCAGCACGAAGCGCGTCACGGCGCCCGGCACGTCCTCGATCCGCTCGGCGAGCACCGGCAGCCCGGTCTGCTCGGCCACGAGCGGGGCGCACACGGCGGCGTCGAAGTCGCCCTGGGCCACGAGGCCGGCCCCGGCCGCCGTCGACGGGGCGGGCGTGAACTCCACGCCCGGCAGCGCCGTCTCGGCCCAGCCGCGCACCTGCGCCCAGGCGTGGGGGTGCGTGGTCACGCGCCGCACGTCCTCGATCGCGACGCCGGGCCGGCCCACGAGCACGAAGCTGATGGGCACGTGCACCTCCGCGAGGATCTGCAGCGTCTCCCCGAGGGCGATCTCGTCCACGGTGGCGGAGACGCCGCCCTCCACCGAGTTCTCGATGGGCACGACGGCGCGGTCCACCTCCCCCCTGCGCAGCGCCGCCACGGCGCTCAGCACGGAGCCCGCAGACACGAACTCGGCCTCGGCCGGGTCCGCCACCTTGCGCAGGGCGGCCTCGGTGAAGGTGCCGGCCGGGCCGAGGAAGGCGTAGCGCAGGCGCGACGGCGTCGCGTCAGCGGAGTCCGTCCCCGTCACTTGACGGTGGGCTCGGCGTCGCCGTCGGCCTCCATCGGCTTGCCGGCCTCGAGCCACGCGCCGGAGCCGCCGGCCACGTTGATGGCCGAGTAGCCGCGGCCGGTCATGAACTCGGCGGCG
>NZ_JABFNH010000018.1:31924-32233 GCF_017168435.1 Micrococcus sp. KRD070 | reverse complement strand
CGGGCGGAGCGGCCGCCGGTGCGGCAGATCAGGTAGTAGTCCGTGTCCGGGTCCAGCTCCTCGAGCCGGTCCGGCAGCTGGCCCAGCGGGATGTGCTGGGCGCCGGCGGCGCGGCCCAGGGCCCACTCGTCGTCCTCGCGGACGTCCAGGATGGCCGCATCGGCGGGGATCTCGTTCACATCGACGGTCTCGAAGGCGCTCATGGCTTCAGCGTAGCCACCCGCCCGGACGTCCCAGGAAGGCCCCGCCGTCCATGACCCGGCCCACGCCCGTTAGGCTCGGCCGCATGCAGACCTCCGACGCCGCACC
>NZ_JABFNH010000018.1:26034-31824 GCF_017168435.1 Micrococcus sp. KRD070 | reverse complement strand
CCCCGCCTCCCTGCACGGCCTTCCGCTGGCGTACAAGGACCTGATCGACGTGCGCGGGATGCCCACGCGGTTCGGCTCCGCCCTGCTGGCCGATGCGCCGCCGGCCGCGCAGGACGACCCGCTCGCGCTCCGCCTGCGCGCGGCCGGCACGGTCACCCTCGGCAAGACGACCGTGCCCGAGTTCGGCCTGGACTCCTACTCGGAGAACCTCGTCACGGCGCCGGCCCGCAACCCCCTGGACCCCGCCCGCACCGCGGGTGGCTCCTCGGGCGGGGCCGCGGCCGCCGTCGCCGCGGGGATCCTGCCGTTCGCCCCGGGCTCGGACGGGGGCGGGTCCATCCGCATCCCCGCCGCCGCGTGCGGGCTCGTGGGCCTCAAGCCCGGCCGCGGGGAGCTGCCGATGGACGAGCACGCGGACACGGTCCGCAACCTCACGGTGTCGGGCCCGCTGGCCCACACGGTCGAGGACGCCGCCCTGCTCTACGACGTGCTGCTCTCCCCCGAGGGCCTGCCCGGCCGGGTGCTGCCGGACCTGCGCCGCACCGTGGAGACCGCGCGGGCCGGGGGCGCCGTCGACGTCCGCCGGATCGGCGTCACCACGGCCTCGCCCTTCACCTCCGACCTCGAGATCTCCCTGGCCCGGCCCGCCCTCACCGCCCTGACGAAGGCCGCCGCCGCCCTGGACGCGGGCGGCCACGCGGTCGAGGACCTCTCCCCCTACTACGGCGAGGACTACCACCGGGACTTCCGCACGGTGTGGACCGCAGGACTGCTCCGGGCGCCGCTGCCGGAGGACGCCGAGGCCCACGTGGGCGCGGTGGCCGCGCACTTCCTGCGCACGGCCCGGGCCGCAGGGCGCGCCGAGCTCGACGACGCCGCCCACCGGCTCGAGGAGTGGGCGCGCGGGGTGCGGGCGCAGTTCGCCGCCGTCGACGTGGTGATGACCCCGGTGCTGGCCACCGCGCCCCCGCCGGTCGGCCACTTCCTGGCGATGGAGCCCGAGGCCAACTACGAGGCGCAGTGCGCGTTCACGCCCTACACCTCGATGGTCAACGTGCTCGGCCTGCCCGCGGTCGCGGTGCCCGTGCTCCGGGACGAGCGGGGCCTGAACTGGTCCGTCCAGCTCATCGGTCGGCCCGGCACGTCCGCGCCCCTGCTCGCCCTGGCCGCACATCTCGAGCTGCTGCTGGCCGGCTGAGCCGGCCGGTCAGGTCGAGGTGTAGTCGCCCAGGGAGATCCCGGCGATCACCAGGATCACGAGGAACACGACGGCGAGCAGCAGCAGGGCGAGGGACACGTAGTTCATCACGAGGCCGGCGATCGCCATGCCGCGGCCGTGGGGCTCGCGCTTGAGGCCGATGTGGCCGAGGACCACGCCCACGATCGGCGGGAGGAGGAACGTGAACCCGCCCACCACGGAGATGATGCCGAGGATCATGGACGCCACCGAGCGGCCGACGCCGTCGGTCTGGCCGGGCTGCAGCGGGGCTCCGAAGCCGTGGCCGGGCGTGCCCTGCCCGTAGCCGTAGGCGGGGACGGTGTTCGCGTCCTGGCCGTATTCGCGTCCTGGCCGTAGCCGTACGGCTGCCCGTAGGCGGGGCGGGTCTGCCCCTCCTGCTCGGCGTACGAGGGGGCCCGGTCCCAGGCGGCGCGGTCGGCGTCGCCGGCCGGGGCGTCGGGCCAGCCGGCGGCGGAGGAGCCGGTGCCGGAGGAGCCCGCACCGGCCTCGGACCCGTACCAGCTCGGCCGGGCGGCCTCACGGCGCGGGTCGTGGGAGGCGTGGGGGTCGGTCATGACGGTCCTTCCGGTTCGGGGCGTCGCGGTCCGGTGCCGAGTCTAGGCGGTGCCCCCGGACCCGGCCCGGCCCCGCACCCCTGCTCCACGGCCGGCCTCACCCGGGCCGGCCCACCGCCTTGAGGTACCCGGAGAACCCGCCGGGGGTCCGCCCCTCCAGGCGGGACGAGGTGAGCACGCGGGTGGTGTCGGTGGCGATCACGCGCACCCGGCGGCCCTCACCACCGTCGCGCTCCCCCGCCAGGGCCCGCACGGCCTCGGCCAGGCCGACGTCCTCGTGCTCGGCCACCGGCGGGAATCCGCCCACGGCCTCGTAGAGCGACCACGGCAGCCCCAAGTTCGCCCCGTGCACGTGCGCGTGCCCCTCCTCGTGCCGGTAGCCGCGGAGCCAGGCCTGCCGCAGCGGTCCCTGGCGCACGTCCACCGTGCCCAGCACGAGCGCCTCGTCGCGGCCGGCGGCCACGGTCTGCGCCAGCAGCCAGTCGGCGGGGACGCGGCTGTCCGCGTCGGTGGAGGCGAGCCAGAGGCGCTCGGCGGGCACGTCGGGGAACAGCGCGCGGGCCCGGCGGGCGCCCTCGAGGCGGGCCCGCCCGACGCCGGCCTGCCCGGCGGTCGGCTCCCCCAGTTCGAGGACGTGGATGCGCGGGTCGGCGGCGCGGGCCTCGAGGGCGGCGGCCACCGTGGCGTCGTCGCAGCGGTCCGCGGCGACCACGACCGCGGCCGTGCCCTGCGCGTGGTGCTCCTCCCAGCGGTCCAGGGCGGCGGCGAGGGCCGCGAGCGCGGCCGGCAGCCGCTCCTGTTCGTCCTTGGCGGGCACCACGACGACGGCGTGGGTCGCGGCGGCGGCCCGCACGTGGAGGCTGAGCCGGAAGTCGTCCTCCACGAGCTCGGCGCGCAGCCGCCAGCGCGGGTCGGCGGCGACGCGCGCGTGCACGGCATCCCCGTCCAGCGGCCAGCCCTCGATGGGATGGCGCCAGTGGCACAGCAGCAGCTCGCCGCCGGGGGCGAGCGCGGCGTCGGCGTCGTCGATCAGCGCGTCGAGCTCCTCGGGCTGCAGGAAGTAGCCGATCTCGGAGGCGATCACGAGGTCCGCGCCGGCGACGTCGGCCGGCCAGTCCGCGGGCAGCACGGCTCGGCGCACCTCGGCGTGCGGCGCGCCGGCCAGCCGGGCGGCGGCGCGCTCGACGGCGGTGGAGGACGCCTCGAGGCCGACCACGCGGTCCGCGCGCGCGGCCACGTCCGCGGTGAGCACGCCGATGGACGCGCCCGCCTCGACCACGGTCCCGTAGCGGGGCCGGGGCAGGGCGGCGAGGGTGAGCGCCCGCTTGCGGGCCTCGTAGGACGAGCTGAGGTAGCGCCACGGGTCCTCCTGGGCCCGGTAGAGCCGGTCGAAGACGGCGGCGGCCCGGTGGGCGTCGGCGTCGTCGGGGCCGGAGACGCGGTGGGCCTCGAACGGGCGCTCGTGGTGGGCGAGCACGGCGGGGCCGAGGATCGCCTCGTCGCCGGGCGCGGCGGAGAGGGGCCGGACCTGGGAGGCGTGCGCGTCGAGGGCGGCACGGCGGGCGGCACGGTCGTCGTCGGTGAGCGGCAGCCGCCGGTAGCGGCGGGCGGGCAGGTCGGCCGGGTCGGCCCAGTGCCAGAACCAGATGGGGAAGGCGTAGAGCGGCAGGTCGCACTCGCCCGCGACCGCGCCGACGGCCCGGCCCACGGCCTCGTGGTCCGCGTGGCCGTCGCCCGGGTCGTGGGAGGCGAGCACGGCGGGGCCGGGGTGGGCGTCGAGGGCCGCGGCGACGGCGTCGCGCACGGCGTCCTCGTGCTCGGCCACGCCGGAGTCGGGCAGGGCCAGGGACGCCCAGGTCAGCCGGTCCCGCGCCGGAGAGCCGGGGCCTGCGGAGGCGGGCAGGCCGGCGGCGAGGGCGTCGAGGGCGTGCTCCATCTCGTCCCGGCGCAGCCGGACCAGGTCCTCGGGCGTGTGCGTGGGCGAGTGCGGGTGGGAGGCCTCGCCGGCGGTGGCGACCAGCACGTGCACGCGTGCCCCGTCGCGCAGGGCGGAGCGGATCAGGCCGGTGGCGGCGAGGGTCTCGTCGTCCGGGTGGGCGACGGCCACGAGCAGCAGCGTCTCCGCGTCCCAGACGGGCAGGCGCAGCTCCGGCAGCTCGCCGACGCCGCCCTCGGCCCAGGCCGCCTCGGACGTGCCGTCGTCGGTGTGGGAGAAGCTCACCACGTCCAGCCGCCGTCGGTCTCGCCGGTCAGGAGCGCGGCGCCCAGCCGGGCGTCGTCGCGGTGTCCGTGGTGCTGGCGCAGGTAGACCTGCAGGTCGGCGACGGCGCGGGCGTGCGCGGCGCTGCCGGTGAGCGGGCCGGGGCCGGTGGCCTGCCCGACGACGTCCATCACCTCGGTGCACAGCTGCGCCACGGTGCCGCGGATCCGGTCGGCCTCGACCATGCCGCGGCCGTGGTCCAGGCCTCCGGCGTCCACGTCGTCGGCGGCACGGGCGAGCAGGGCGGCCATCGCGTGGAGCAGCCGGTCGACGCGGCCGAGCGCCGCCTGGCCGATCTGGTCCGGGCCCGGTCCGCGGCCCTCGGCCGCGCGGGCGGCGGTGGCGTTCCGCAGAGTGCGGGCGATGCCGACGGCGCCGCCGAACCACACCGCCGCCACGCCGATGCCGCCCCACGCGAAGCCGGGCCGGCGCAGGTACCACTCGGCGTCGCCCACGGCGCTGCCGGGGACGGCGTCGAAGGCCAGGCCCACCGTGCGGATCGGGGCGAGGCCGAGCGCGGGCCAGGCCGAGTCGGTCTCGGCGACGCCGGGGTGGGACAGGTCCACGAGCACGGCGCGGCGGGTGCCGTCCGCCTCCCGGCCGGTCACGACGGCGGCCGCGCACCGGTCCGCGAGCGAGCACCACGGCTTCTCGCCGTCGAGCAGCCAGGCGGTGTCGGGGCCGTCCGGGACGGGGCGCAGGGCGGGGGTGCGGCCGCCGGACTCGGAGGCGTAGACGCCGAGCAGCCCGGCCGGGGCGGGGACGCCGGCCTGGGACAGGATCGAGAGCGCGTCCAGATGGGGCTCGAGCACGCGGGCGGCCGAGAGGTCCTGCGCGGCGACGGAGGCGAGCAGCTCCCACTGCTCCCGGGTGCGCCCCGCGCCGGTCAGCGGCAGGTCGAGCGGGGCGGCGTCTTCGTCGGACGCGGCGCCGGACGCCGCACGGAGCAGCTCGACCATCGCGTCGACGTCCCCGTCGCAGGCCGCGGCGGCCGCGAGGAGGGCCTGCTCGGCCGGGCGGTCCACGGCTCCACCCGGGACGAGACGGACGGGCTCGGGCTGGGCCATGGGTGGGGACCTCCTCGTCGACGGCGCCCGGGCCGGTGCGCCCCGGGGTCGAGGATTCACCGTAGTCAGCACGGGGACGGCGGGGAATGGCCGGTGCGCCGGGGGCGAAGCGGCCCGCTCTTTCTTGACATGTTCCAGAGAACCGGATGGGATCGACTGGCATGGAGACCACGACGCGGGACGAGGACGAGCGCACGCTGCTGCGCGGCGTCGGCCTGCGCGTGACCCGGCCCCGCCTGGCGGTGCTGACCGCCCTCGCCGACCACCCCCACGCGGACGCGTCCACCGTGCTGGCCGCCGTGCGTCGGGCCCTGCCCGGCACCTCGCACCAGGCCGTCTACGACTGCCTCCACGCGCTCACCGAGGCCGGGCTCGTGCGCTCCCTGCAGCCCGCCGGCTCCCCGGCCCGCTACGAGATCTGCACGGGCGACAACCACCACCACCTCGTGTGCCGCGGCTGCGGCACGGTCGTGGACGTGCCGTGCCGCACCGGCTCTGCCCCGTGCCTCGACGCCCCCGAGGGCCACGGCTTCGCGGTCGACGAGGCCGAGGTCTACTACTGGGGGCTGTGCGACGGCTGCCGGGAGTGACCGCCGGCGTCGCCCCGGTGGGCCGCGCGTCTTCCCCCGTCCGCCCGCCCGTGCCAAGGTGTGGCACATGACCGAGAAC
>NZ_JABFNH010000018.1:21876-25934 GCF_017168435.1 Micrococcus sp. KRD070 | reverse complement strand
CGCAGCAGCGTGCGCTCGTCCTCGTCCCGCGTCGTGGTCTCCATGCCAGTCGATCCCATCCGGTTCTCTGGAACATGTCAAGAAAGAGCGGGCCGCTTCGCCCCCGGCGCACCGGCCATTCCCCGCCCTGCCGCAGGACCTGATCGACGTCGACGCCCTCCTGGAGGCGTACCACACCGGTCACCCGGACGTGACGGACCCGGCGCAGAAGGTCGTGTTCGGCACCTCCGGCCACCGCGGCTCCGCGTTCACGACCTCGTTCAACGACGACCACATCGCCGCCATCACGCAGGCCGTGGTCGAGTACCGCGCGCACCACGGGATCACGGGGCCGGTCCTCGTCGGCAGGGACACGCACGCCCTGTCCGGGCCCGCGCAGGACACCGCCGTCGAGGTGCTGCTCGGCAACGACGTCGAGGTGCTCGTCGACTCCCGCGGCGGCTACACGCCCACCCCCGCCGTGTCCCACGCGATCCTGCACCTGAACGCCGGGCGCGAGCTGTCGCCGTCGGGCTTCGCGGTGGACGGGGACAACGCCGGCCTCGTGGACGGCCTCGTGATCACCCCCTCGCACAACCCGCCCGCGGACGGCGGCTTCAAGTACAACCCGCCCCACGGCGGCCCCGCGGACACCGAGGCGACCACGTGGATCGCCGACCGCGCCAACGAGCTGCTCGCCGCCGGGCTGGCGGGCGTGCATCGGGTGGCGAGCGCCGACGTCGCCGGCCACGCGAAGCTGGGCGGCTTCGACTTCCTGGACCGGTACGTGTCCGATCTGCCGCAGGTGATCGACGTGGAGGCGATCCGCGAGGCGGGCGTGCGCATCGGCGCCGACCCCATGGGCGGGGCGTCCGTGGCGTACTGGGGCGAGATCGCCGACCGCCACGGGCTGGATCTGACCGTGGTGAACCCGGAGGTGGACCCGCGGTTCGGGTTCATGACCCTGGACTGGGACGGCAAGATCCGCATGGACTGCTCGTCGCCGAACGCGATGGCCTCGCTGATCGAGCGGATGACCCCGGACGCGGACGGGCAGGCGCCCTTCGACGTCGCCACCGGCAACGACGCCGACGCGGACCGGCACGGGATCGTCACCCCCGACGGCGGGCTGATGAACCCGAACCACTACCTCGCCGTGGCCATCGACTACCTGTACCGCCACCGCGAGCAGTGGCCCCAGAGCGCGGGCGTGGGCAAGACCCTGGTGAGCTCCTCGATGATCGACCGCGTGGCCGGGGACCTGGGCCGCGAGCTCGTGGAGGTGCCGGTGGGCTTCAAGTGGTTCGTGCCGGGCCTGCTGACGGGCACCGGTGTGTTCGGTGGCGAGGAGTCCGCGGGCGCGTCCTTCGTGCAGTTCGACGGCAGCCCGTGGTCCACGGACAAGGATGGGCTGCTGCTGTGCCTGCTGGCTGCGGAGATCATCGCCGTGACGGGCCAGTCCCCGTCCGAGCGGTACCGCGACCTCGTCGCCCTGCACGGCGACCCGGCGTACGCGCGCATCGACGCCCCCGCGACCGCCGAGCAGAAGGCGAAGCTGAAGACCCTCTCCCCCGACGACGTCCCCGTGACCGAGCTGGCCGGCGAGACCATCCTTGCGACGCTGACCAACGCCCCGGGCAACGATGCCCCGTTTTTTTTTTTTTTTTTTAGATGTGTTATAAGAGACAGGCCTCCGCCTGCACCTGCGTCAGGTGCTCGGGGCCGCGGAAGGACTCCGCGTAGATCTTGTAGACGTCCTCGGTGCCGGAGGGCCGCGCCGCGAACCACGCGTGCTGCGTGACCACCTTGAGCCCGCCGATCGGGGCATCGTTGCCCGGGGCGTTGGTCAGCGTCGCAAGGATGGTCTCGCCGGCCAGCTCGGTCACGGGGACGTCGTCGGGGGAGAGGGTCTTCAGCTTCGCCTTCTGCTCGGCGGTCGCGGGTGCGCCAGCTCAAGGGCCTGAAGCGGATGCTGACCGAGCACGCGGACCGGTTCGTCGCGGCGCTCGGCACGGACCTGGGCAAGCCGGCCACCGAGGCGCTGATCACGGAGATCGTCTCGGTGCGCTCCGAGGTGGACCACGCGCTGCTGCACCTGACCGACTGGATGGAGCCGCGGCCCGTGAAGCTGCCGCTGGCCCTGCGGCCCGCGAGCGCGGAGGTCAGGCCGCGGCCCAAGGGTCTCGTGCTGGTCATCGGCGCGTGGAACTACCCGGTGCAGCTCGCGCTCGCCCCGGTCGTGGGTGCGCTGGCGGCCGGCAACACGGTGGTGCTCAGCCCGTCGGAGAAGGCCCCGGCCACGGCGGCGGCGCTGCGGGAGCTGGTGCCGCAGTACCTGGACTCCGCGCTGGTCTCCGTGGTGGCGGGCGGCAAGGAGTGCAACACCGCGCTGCTGGCGGAGCCGTGGGACCACATCCTCTACACCGGCGGGGAGCGCGTGGGCCGGATCGTCTACGAGGCGGCGGCGAAGACCCTCTCCCCCGTGACGCTCGAGCTGGGAGGCAAGTCGCCGGCGGTGGTGACGCCGTCGCGGAACACGGGAGCGATGGCCCGCCGCATCGCGTGGGCGAAGTTCACCAACGCGGGCCAGACGTGCGTGGCCCCGGACTACGTGCTGGCCGTCGGCGAGGCCGCGCTGCGCCAGGTGACCGCCGAGATCCCCGCCGCCCTGCGCGAGTTCTACGGCGACGACCCCCGCGCGTCGAAGGACTACGGCCGGCTCATCTCCGCCGAGCACGCGGAGCGGCTGCGGGAGATGCTCCAGACGGACCTCGACGCCGGCGCCGAGCTGCTCGTCGGCGGCGACGTGGATGTGGCAGGACGGTACATGGCGCCGACCGTGGTGACGGGCGTGCGGCCCGACGGCGCGCTCATGCAGGAGGAGCTGTTCGGCCCGATCCTGCCCGTGCTGACCGTGGACACCTTCCAGGACGCCCTGGACTTCATCGCGGAGCGCCCGCACCCGCTGGCCGCCTACCTCTTCACGGACCGGCCGAGCTACCACCGCGCGTTCGACGACCAGGTGCAGGCCGGCGGCCTCGGCTACGACGTCGGCCTGCTGCACGCCGGCATCGCGACGCTGCCGTTCGGCGGGATCGGCGCGTCCGGGATGGGCGCGTACCACGGCATCCACGGGTTCGAGACGTTCTCCCACCTGCGCCCGTCCATCACGAAGTCGGACCAAGTGGACACGCTCAAGACCGCGTACCCGCCGTACGGGCGGATGAAGCGGGCGCTGCTGCCGAAGATGCTCTGAGGGGGCGGGGATCAGCGCTGCGGCCAGAAGCCGCGGCGGGCGTAGACCTCGGCGAGGACGTCGGCACGGTCGGTCATGATCCCGTCGACGCCGAGGTCGAGCAGGCGCTCGATCTCCCCTGGCTCGTCCACGACCCACACGTGCACCGGCAGGCCCGCCGCGTGGCACCGGCGCACGAACGCGGGCCGCACCACGGGCACGCGGCCGTGCCGGACGGGCACCTGCACGCAGTCGACGTCGAGGGCGTACCGGCGCAGCCAGCGGGTCAGTCCCAGCGGGCCCAGCGTCACGAGCGCCGCGATGGCGGCCGCCCCGCCCGACGTCGCCACCCGCTCCGGCCCGTACGCCCGCTCGGGGTGGCCGAGGCGGGCGAGGGCGCGCCGGAAGAGGCGGCGCCGCGAGTCGTGGAACGACGCGACGAGCACGCGGTCCCAGGCGCCGTGCTCGGCGAGGATGCGGGCCAGGGCCGGGGCCGACGCACGGTCCTTGAGGTCCACGTTGAGGCGGGCCTCGGGGAGCGCCGTCAGCAGCTCGGCGAAGCGCAGCAGCGGCTCCCCGCCGACCGTGACGTCCGCCAGCCGCTCCCACGTGTGGTCGCGCAGCCGGCCACGGCCCGTGCTGACACGGTCCAGGGCCTCGTCGTGGAACACGACGAGCTCGCCGTCCGCCGTGGTGCGCACGTCCAGCTCGAGGTAGGTGAACCCGGCGGCGTGGGCGTCCACGAACGCGGCCAGGGAGTTCTCCCGGTCGACGGCGGCGCCCCGGTGCGCGAACCCCAGGGGGTGGCCGCGACGGGCGGGGACGGAGTCGGTGAGGTAGGCGG
>NZ_JABFNH010000018.1:11748-21776 GCF_017168435.1 Micrococcus sp. KRD070 | reverse complement strand
GGGGCGTCGTCGGGCTGGCGCGGGTCCAGCGGGCTGATCTCGATGAACGCGGAGAGCGGCCTGCCCACGGCCTCGGGGTCGAGCAGCGCACGGTAGCCCGTGATCACGCCCGTGCTCTCGAGCCGGCGCAGGCGCGCCTGCACCGCGGAGGTCGACAGGCCGACCCGCTCGGAGAGCTGGGCGAGCGTGGCGCGCGGGTCATGGGAGACGGCGGCCGCGAGCCGCGCGTCGACAGGGTCGTCCATGCGCCGCACGCTATCAGCCGGCCCCAGCCGCCGGGTTGACAGCCCCATGCCCTCATGGAACCCTTCCGGCAAGTGATTCGCATCACCGGATATTTTCCGGCGCTTCGACCTCAGGAGGGTTCCATGTCCACCATTCTGCAGCCCGCCCGGGCCGACGTCGTCGCCCCGGAGACCCCGGGCGACGCGCGCACCGTCGAGACCCACCCGGCCTGGCTCCGCCTCAAGGCCGCCGCCACCGCCCTCCAGCCCCTGCAGGTCAAGGACGGCTCCATCCCGGACCCCGCGGACCACGCCGCCGCGCGTGAGCACGTGGAGACCATCGTCGCCGCCGTCGAGGAGCTCGCCCCGCTCTTCCCGCACGACGCCGCCTACCTCGCCACCCTGCCCCGCGACTTCGCCCGCTGGGCCGACGGCGGCTTCGCCGAGCCCGACTTCCTGGACTCCCTCGTCGCCTTCCAGCCGCAGGACCACCGTGTCGACGGCGTCCGGCACCTCGTGGTCTTCCCGATGTACACGCAGAACGGCTCCCCCGACCGGCACGTGGAGGCCCTCGTCGTCGAGACCATCTGGCCGGAGTTCATCGCCGCACTCGAGGCCGGCGACTACGGCAACCGCCTCTTCGTCTCCCTGCGCCTGATCGACTTCACCCCCGGCTACGACACGAACTCGGCCGTGCTCTTCCCCGAGACCGTGGCCATGCGCGAGATCCCCACCTTCACGTGGGGCGCCATCTTCCAGGACCGCGAGGCCGCCCGCTTCCGCCGGGTCATCACCGCCGCCGCCGAGATCACCCAGCTCGAGCTCCCGGCCGAGCTCGCCGAACTGCTCTCCAGCCAGGAGCTCGCCGAGGGCACCTTCGTGATGTGGGACCTCATCCACGACCGCACGCACATGCGCGGCGATCTGCCCTTCGACCCGTTCATGATCAAGCAGCGCATGCCCTTCTTCCTCTACACGCTCGAGGAGATGCGCTGCGACATGACCGCCTTCCGCGAGTGCGTGGCGATCGAGCGCCGCCTCACGGCGCGCGCCGCCGCCGGCGAGCAGCTCACCGCGCTCGAGGAGCAGACCCGCCGCCACGCCGGGCTCGTGCAGCACGCCGTCCTCTTCGACCGCGTCTTCCGCTTCGCCCTCACCGGTTCCCGCGTCCGCAACTACGACGGCCTCGGCGGCCAGCTGCTCTTCGCCTGGCTGCACCGCAAGGACGTGATCCATTGGCGCGACGTCGAGCTCAGCGTGGACTGGGACCGGCTCGCCGACGCCGTCGTCGAGCTGGGCGACGCCATCGACACGCTCTACTGGGAGTCCATCGACCGCCCCAAGACCGTGCACTGGCTCCAGGCCTACGAGCTCGTCTCCTCCGTGGTCACCCCGCACCCGGCCTCCGTCTGGGCGCAGGGCCTGCCGCGCGAGGTGCTCGCCGGCCCGCCCAAGGGCTACACCGACCTCGTGCTCGACGACGAGTTCCCGTTGTCCATGTTCTTCGAGGCCCTCGAGAAGAAGATGCGCGGCGTCATCGAGTCCACCGCCGGGATCCGCGGCACGGGCGACTGACCCGTGGCCGCCCTGACCGACCGCGCGGTCCTGATCGCGGGCGCCACGAGCGCCTCGGGCCGGGCCGCCGCCCGCACGCTCCTCGACGCCGGCGCGCACGTCGTCGCGACCGGGCGCGACGCCGCGAAGCTCGCCCCCCTCGCCGCGCTCGGCGCCGAGACCGCGGCCCTGGACCTCACGGACGAGGCCGCCGTCCGCGGCCTCGTGGAGGACCTGCACGCCCGCGGCACCCGGATCGACGGCCTGCTCCACCTGGTGGGCGGCTGGCGCGGCGGCGGGGGCCTCGCCGGCCAGACCGAGGAGGACTACCGCGCCCTCGAGGCCTCGTTCACGGCGCTGCGGCACGTGAGCCGGGCCCTCGACGACGACCTGCGGGCCTCGTCCGCCGGTCGCCTCGCGATCGTCTCGTCCCCGGCGGTGACCCGGCCGCTCGCCGGCGGCGCGAACTACGCCGCGGTGAAGGCGGCGAGCGAGGCATGGACCCGCGCGGTGGCGCAGGGCTGGGCCAAGGCCGCCCGGGACGCGGGGACCCCGCTGCGCTCGGCGGCCGTCGTGTTCCGTGTGCAGTCCCTCGCCGGGCTCGAGGAACGGCTGGCCGAGGAGTGCACGCGACTGTGGAAGGCTGAGGCGGGCGCGCTGAACGACGCCGTCCTCACGCTCCAGGAGAAGGGAACGTAACTGACATGCAGAGGATCCACGATCCGCAGGAGCGGGGCTTCGCCTCGGACAACTACTCCGGCGTCCACCCGGAGGTGCTCGCGGCGATCGCCGAGGCCAACGGGGGCCACCAGGTCGCCTACGGCGAGGACGTGTACACGGCGCGTCTGCAGGAGGTCGTGGCCCAGCACTTCGGCAAGGACGCCACCGCGTGGCCGATGTTCAACGGGACCGGGGCGAACGTCGTCGGGCTCCAGGCCATGCTGCCCCGCTGGGGCGCGGTGATCTGCGCGGACACCGCGCACATCCACGTGGACGAGGGCGGCGCGCCGGAGAAGTCCGCCGGGATCAAGCTGCTGCCCGTGGCCACCGACGACGGCAAGCTCACCCCCGAGCTGATCGCCGCCGAGGCCTGGGGCTGGGGTGACGAGCACCGTGCCCAGCCCCTGGTCGTCTACCTCACCCAGTCCACCGAGCTCGGCACGGTCTACACCCCGGACGAGGTCAAGGCCATCACGGACTACGCCCACGAGCACGGCATGCGCGTCTACATGGACGGCGCCCGCATCGCCAACGCCGCGGCCTCCCTGGGCCTGCCGCTGCGCGCCTTCACCACCGACGTCGGCGTGGACGTGCTCTCCCTCGGCGGCACCAAGAACGGGGCGCTGCTGGCCGAGGCCGTCGTCGTGCTCGACCCGGACGCCGCGGACGGCCTCGTGTACCTGCGCAAGAACCAGATGCAGCTGGCCTCGAAGATGCGCTTCGTCTCGGCGCAGCTGCTCGCCCTCTTCGACGGCGACCTGTACCTGCGCTCCGCCCGCCACGCCAACGCCATGGCCGCCCGGCTGCGCGCCGGCATCGAGGCGGGGGTCGCCGACGGCTCGCTGGCCGGCGTCGAGTTCACGCAGGCCACGGACGCCAACGCCGTGTTCGCCGTCCTGCCCGAGGGCGTGGCCGACCGGCTGCGCGCCCGCTTCCGGTTCTACGACTGGGACGCGGCGCGCCGCGAGGTGCGCTGGGTGTGCGGCTTCGACACGACCGAGGAGGACGTGGACGCGTTCACGGCCGCACTGCGCGCCGAACTCGTCCCCGCCGCCTGACGGACGCGCCCGGCCGGGATACCCTTCTACCACCGTGCAGCAGGGTGGGACGCCGCGGCCTTCGACGCGCGTCCGACCGCTCCTCCACCGAAAGGCCACCGTGGACACCAGCGCACCCCGGACGTCCCCGTCGACGCCGCGCGCCTCCGCCGCCCACGCCACCCCCGAGGGCGGCTCCCTGCGGCGCACCCTCAAATCCCGGCACCTGACGATGATCGCCATGGGCGGCGCCATCGGCACGGGCCTGTTCGTGGCCTCGGGCAACACCATCGCGACCGCCGGCCCCGGCGGCGCCCTTGCGGCCTACGTGGCCATCGGCTTCATGGTGTTCCTGCTGATGCAGTCGCTCGGCGAGATGTCCACGTACCTGCCGGTCTCCGGCGCGTTCGAGGAGTACTCGACCCGCTTCGTGAGCCCCTCGTTCGGCTTCGCCATCGGCTGGAACTACTGGTACAACTGGGCGATCACGGTGGCCGCCGAGCTCGTCGCGGCGGCCCTGATCATGCGGTACTGGCTCCCGGACGTGCCCTCGTGGATCTGGTCCGCGACCTTCCTCGCGCTGCTCTTCGGCCTCAACGCCCTCTCCACGCGCGCCTACGGCGAGAGCGAGTTCTGGTTCTCGCTCATCAAGGTCGCCACCGTGGTGATCTTCCTGGTGCTCGGCGTCCTGATGATCGTCGGCATCCTCGGCGGCTCCTCCCCCGGCTTCCACAACTGGACGGACGGCGAGGCCCCCTTCGTGGGCGGCGGCGCCGGCATCCTGGCGATCTTCATGGTGGCCGGCTTCTCCTTCCAGGGCACCGAGCTGGTCGGCGTGGCCGCGGGCGAGGCCGAGGACCCGGAGAAGAACGTGCCCAAGGCGATCCGCACCGTGTTCGTGCGCATCCTGCTCTTCTACGTCGGCGCGATCACCGTCGTCGGCTTCCTCATCCCCTACACCAGCCCCCACCTGCTGGGCAGCGACGTCGAGGACATCTCGATCTCCCCGTTCACCCTCGTCTTCGAGAACGCGGGCGTGCTCGCCGCCGCCTCCGTGATGAACGCCGTGATCCTCACGGCCATCCTCTCCGCGGGCAACTCGGGCCTGTACGCCTCCACCCGCATGCTCTGGGCCCTGGCCGACTCCGGCAAGGCCCCGCGCTTCCTGGCGAGGGTGAACCGGCGCGGCGTGCCCATGAACGCCCTCTACGCCACCACCGCGGTGGGCGCGGCGTGCTTCCTGACCACGTTCATCGGGGACGGCGCCGCCTACGTGTGGCTCGTCTCCGCCTCGGGCCTGGCCGGGTTCATCGTGTGGATGGGCATCGCCTGGAGCCACTACCGGTTCCGGCGGGCCTACGTCGCGCAGGGCCACGACCCGAAGGACCTGCCCTACCGCGCCTTCCTGTTCCCCCTGGGCCCGATCGTCGCGCTGGTCATGTGCGCCGTCGTGATCCTCGGGCAGAACTACCAGGCGTTCATGGGCGATGTGGACCTCGTGGCCGTGGCCAGCGCGTACCTCGGCCTGCCCCTGTTCCTCGCGCTGTGGCTCGGCCACAAGCTCGTCACCGGCTCGAAGCCGGTCCGCTACGAGGACGCCGACCTCACCCGCGTCCTGGACTGAGTCCCCCACCTCGGAGGTCGCCGTGCCCGCCCCTCCTCCCACGCTCCCGCCGCCACCCACACCGCCCGGGGCCGCCTGGTCTGGGTGGACGTCGCGCGCGGTCTGGCCCTGGTCTCGATGATGGTCGCCCACGCGGCGCCCACCGGCGGCCCGGGCGGGGTGCTCCACCTCTCCGAGTACCTCACCGCGCCCCTGTTCGCGGCGCTCGTGGGCGTGGGCGCGCGCCTCGAGGCGGAGTGGCTGGGCCGTGGCCGGGCCGTGCCTCGCGCGCTCGTGCGGGCGGCCGCCCTGTGCGGGGCGGCGTGGCTGGCCGGGCACTTCGGGGCGGCCGTCGTGAACGTGCTGGCGCACCTGGCCGTGCTCACGGTGCTCATGGCACTGCTGGCCGCCCTCCCGCTCGGCGCGCACCTCGTGCTGGCCCTCCTCAGCGGCGGGGGCGGCCTCCTGCTCGCCGCCACGCCGACGGCCGACGTCGTCGACCGGCTCCTCCCCCTCGCTCAGGCCCTCGGGCTGAGCCGCGCGACGCTGACCCCGTGGGTCTCCGCGTTCCTCACGGACGGCCCGTACCGTCTCCCCCTGTTCCTCGCGTGGGCGCTGCTGGGGGCGGTGCTGGTTGCCACCGTCCACGGCACGACGACGGCGGCCCCGGCCCGGCGCGTGCGCCTCACGGGACTCGGCTGGGCAGCCGGCGGGACCGCGCTGGCCGGCGTCGTGCTCGCCCTGTCCCGGACGCAGACCGGCGCCGCCCCCGTGCCCTACACGGCGACCCCGGCGGAGGCCCTGCTGGACACGGGTCTCGTGCTGACCGTGCTCGGCGCGTGCGCGGCCCTGGCGCCGCGGCGGGCCGGGCTGCTGGCCGTGCCCGGCGCGATGACGCTGTCCGTGTACGTGGCGCACCTGTGGTACCTCGGCTGGGTGCGGGGGCTCGGACCCGGGCCGTGGCGCAGCGCCACCGGCACGGACGACACGTGGTTCAACCTGGCCGTGCTGGTGGCCGGCGCGCTGCTGCTGCCGCCGCTGTGGCGGGCCGTCGTGCGCGTCGGCCCGTTCCGCGCGGGGCCGCTGGAGGGCGTCATCCGCCTGCTGACGGCCCCGTTCGACCGCGCGCGCTGACCGACGTCCACCCCAGCGGGTAGCCTCAAGAGCGTGAGCGAGCGAACCACCTACCTGCTGATCGACGGCGAGAACATCGACGCCACCCTCGGCACGTCCATCCTGCAGCGGCGCCCCCAGCCCGACGAGCGGCCACGCTGGAAGCGCCTGCTCGGCTACCTCGAGGACCGCTGGGACCAGCCGGTCAAGGGCCTGTTCTTCCTCGCCATCGACGGTGAGATCCCCATCCCGTTCGTCCAGGCGCTCACCGCCCTCGGCTTCCAGCCGATCATGCTGCGGGGCGAGGGCAAGGTCGTGGACATCGGCATCCAGCGCACCGCGGAGGCGCTGCTGGGCCGGGAGGACGACGTCGTCCTCGTCAGCCACGACGCCGACTTCGCCCCCCAGCTCACCGACCTCGCGGCCACGCCGGGCCGGCGCACCGGGATCATGGGCTTCGAGGAGTTCCTCTCCCACGAGCTGCGCCGCATCCCCGGGGTCGAGTTCTTCGACCTGGAGCACGCGGTGGGCGCGTTCGACTCGTCCCTGCCGCGCCTGCGCGTGATCGACGTCGAGGCGTTCGACCCGAACGAGTTCCTCTGACCCGCCGGGGGCGGCCCGCGGCTCAGTCCGTGGGCAGCTCCAGCAGGCGTTCGACGGTGGCGGCCACCCCGTCGTCGTCGCACGCCCCGACCACGCCGTCCGCCGCGGCCAGCAGCGACGGGTGCCCCGAGGCCACGGCCAGGCCGAGACCGGCCCACTGGAGCATCTCCAGGTCGTTGGGCATGTCCCCGAACGCGACGACGTCGGCCGGCGCGACCCCCCGGCTCGTGGCGAACTCGGCGAGGGTCGCGGCCTTGTGCACGCCCGGCGCGGACATCTCCACGAGCGCGATGCCGGGCGCGGAGTGCGTGGCACTCACGAGCTCGTCCAGCTCGGCGCGGGCCGCGGCGAGGAAGGCGTCCGGGGACAGGGTGTCCGAGCGGGCCAGCAGCTTCACCACGCCCAGCCGACCCGGCAGCGCGGCCTCGAGCGTGGCCGCCGCGTGGACCTCGGCCCGGAACTCGGCGCGCTCGGAGAACGCGTGCTCCCAGAAGAAGCCCTCGAGGGTCTCGGCGCCGAAGGACACGGTGCGGTCCAGGGCGCGCAGCCGGTCCGTGGCGGTCCACACGGCCTCGACGGGCATGGGGTGGGCGATCAGGACGTCGTCCGTGGCGGTGTCCACGACGACGGCGCCGTTGGAGCAGATCACCGGTCCGACGGGGCCGAGCTGCGCGCTCAGCGGGCCGAGCCAGCGGAGGGGACGGCCGGTCACGAACACCACCTCGACGCCGGCGTCGTGGGCGTCCCGCAGCGCCGCGATGGTGCGCGGGCTCAGGCGCCCCGACCGCGTGTGCCGGTACCCGATGATGGTGCCGTCCAGGTCCGTCGCGATCATCCGCGGACGGCGCGAGGGCAGGGGCAGGGCGGGCATGCGCCCAGTCTAGGCCGGGGCCGTGCGGCGGGCCGGGGTGTCCTCCGCGGGCGAGCGGGGGCACGATGGGGGCGTGGACACCGCACAGCAGACCACCGCACAGGACACCGCCCCGGACCCCGCGTCGACGACGCCCCGCACGGTCACCGTCACCGGCGCCGCCGGCAACATCGGCTACGCGCTGCTCTTCCGCATCGCCGCCGGCGGGATGCTCGGCCCGGACACCCCGGTCCGGCTGCGCCTGCTCGAGATCCCGGCCGCCCTGGGCGCCGCGGAGGGCACCGCCATGGAGCTCGCCGACGCGGCCTTCCCGCTGCTGGCCGAAGTGGAGGTCACGGACGACCCGGCCCGCGCCTTCGACGGGGTCCAGCACGCGCTGCTCGTCGGCGCGCGGCCGCGCACGAAGGGCATGGAGCGCGGCGACCTGCTCGAGGCGAACGGCGGGATCTTCGGGCCTCAGGGCCGGGCGATCAACGACCACGCGGCGCAGGACGTGCGGGTCGTCGTCGTCGGGAACCCGGCCAACACCAACGCGCTGATCGCCGCCGCCCACGCCCCGGACGTGCCGGCCGCGCGCTTCACGGCGCTGACCCGGCTGGACCACAACCGGGCCGTGGCGCAGTTGGCCGCGCGGGCCGGCGTCGCGGTGACGGACGTGTCCGGCGTGACGATCTGGGGCAACCACTCCGCCACCCAGTTCCCGGACCTCACCCACGCCCGCGTGCGGGTGGACGGGACGTGGCGGCCGGCGCTCGAGGTGGTGGACCCGGTGTGGGCGAGCGAGGAGTTCGTGCCGCGCGTGGCGAGGCGGGGCGCGGAGATCATCGAGGTGCGCGGGGCGAGCTCGGCGGCCTCGGCGGCGTCCGCGGCGATCGATCACCTGCGCGACTGGACCCTCGGCACCGGTGTGGACGCGGACGGTGCGCCGCGCCGGACGTCGGCCGCGGTGGTCTCGGACGGCTCCTACGGGGTGCCGGAGGGGCTGATCAGCTCGTTCCCCGTGACGTCCGACGGCGGCACCGCGTGGCGGATCGTGCCGGGGCTGGAGCCGGACGAGTCCGTGCTGCCGGGTGAGGGCGGGCGGCTGGCCGCGACCGTCGCCGAGCTGGAGGCCGAGCGCGACGCCGTGCGAGGGCTGGGCCTGCTCTGAGGCGGCCGGGATCGTCTGCGTCTCTGACCCTTCTGGGGGCGTCCCCGCCCGCCGGAAGGGTCGGATGCGCAACAGATTCGTGCGAGGACGGGAGGGCGTGGGGTCAGTCCGCCAGCTCGGCCCGCGTGGGCGGGTCCGCCCCCGGGCGGGAGGCCGTGATCGCCGACGCGCGGGAGGCGTAGATCAGCACCGACTCGACGTCGGCCGGGTCCATCGCGTGCAGGCGGCCGCGGTTCGCGGCGCCGAGCAGGGAGCGGTCGTCGAGGGCGGCGAGCAGGGCGGCGGTGAACGAGTCACCGGCGCCCACGGTGTCCGCGACGTCCACGGGCACGATCGGGCGCTCCACCACGCCGTGCGCGGTGACGGCCACGATGTCCTCGGCGCCGCGGGTCATCACCACGAACGCCGGGCCCATCTGCTGCCACGCCTGCAGCGACTCGCGCAGCGGGCGGTCCGGGTACAGCCACGCGATGTCCTCGTCCGAGGCGTGCACCACGTCCGCCAGCCGCACGGACTCCTCCGCGCGGGCGCGGGCGAACGCCCGGTCCGGCACGATCGTGGGCCGCACGTTGGGGTCGTAGCTGATGGTCGTGACCGCCGAGATCCGCTCGAGCAGGGCCATCACCTCGGCGTCGCCGGGGGCGAGCATGGTGGCGATGGAGCCGGCATGCATGTGGTGCAGCGGGCCGCCGGCGGCGTCGTCGAAGTCCCGGGCGAGCGCGGCGGCGGGCGGCAGCGTCCAGTCCAGCTCGAACTCGTAGCTGGCGGCGCCCGTGGGGTCCAGGCGGGCGGTGGCCACGGAGGTGGCGGCGGCATCCGGCTCGAGCAGGCAGCGCACGCCGTTCTCCCGCAGATGCGAGGCGATCATGTCCCCGTGCGCATCGCGGCCGAGGCGGCCGGCGAACAGGACGGGCCGCTCCAGCCGGCTCAGGCCCACGGCCACGTTCAGGGGGCTGCCCCCGACGTGCACGCGGGGGGTCGCGGTGTCCGAGACCACGACGTCGACGAGCGCCTCTCCGATCACACCACAGTACTGAGCCACGCGCCCCACGGTACCCTAATCACCGGCGCGGAACCGGGGCTGTGCTCAGGCTTCCAGGCCCCCGAGAAACGCCCGACACCCCCATCCCCGACCTGTCCCTTATACACATCT
>NZ_JABFNH010000018.1:10209-11648 GCF_017168435.1 Micrococcus sp. KRD070 | reverse complement strand
CACCCGGCCCTCGCGCGGCCCCGGCTGGCGCCTCCACGGCGACGGCCGCACCATCACCCCGGGCACCGTCGTCGCCCCGGACGAGCGGCTGAGCTGGCCCCGGACCGTGGGCATCGGCGTGCAGCACGTGATGGCCATGTTCGGCGCCACCGTGCTCGTGCCCGCCCTGACCGGCATGCCCGCGACGACGGCGCTGCTCTTCTCCGGCCTGGGCACCCTGCTCTTCCTGGTCATCACGGGCAACCGCCTGCCCTCGTACCTGGGCAGCTCGTTCGCGTTCATCGCACCCCTGACGGCCGCCGCCGCGATCGGCGGCACGGGGGCCGCGCTCGGCGGCATCCTGGTGACGGGCCTGCTGCTCACGGTGATCGGCGCGATCGTGCACCGCGCCGGCACCGGGTGGATCCACGCGCTCATGCCGCCGGCGGTGATGGGCACGATCGTGGCCCTGATCGGCCTCAACCTCGCCGGCGCCACGACGACGGCCATGCAGGAGGTGCCGGTCACCACGTTCGGCACGGCCCTGGCGGTGGTGCTCACGGCCGTGACGTTCCGGGGGCTCCTGGGCCGCCTGTCCATCCTCGTGGGCATCGTGGTGGGCTACGTGCTGGCCCTCGCGCAGGGCCAGGTGGACTTCGCCGCCGTCGGGGAGGCCGCCTGGATCGGGCTGCCGCCCTTCCACGGCCCGGAGCTGCGCTGGGACCTGCTGCCCCTGTTCCTGCCCGTCGTGCTCGTGCTGGTCGCGGAGAACATCGGCCATGTCAGGACCGTCGGGCTGATGACCAAGCGCGACCTGGACCCGCTCACCGGCCGTGCCCTGATCGCGGACGGCCTGTCCACCATGCTCTCCGGCGCGGGCGGCGGCGTCGGCACCACCACGTATGCGGAGAACATCGGCGTGATGGCCAGCTCGCGCGTCTACTCGACGGCGGCGTACTGGGTGGCCGGCCTGACCGCGATCGCCCTCGCGTTCCTGCCGAAGTTCGGGGCCGCCGTCGCCACCATCCCGGCCGGGGTGGCCGGCGGCGCGGGCATCATCCTCTACGGGATGATCGGCATGATGGGCGTGCGCATCTGGGTGCAGAACCGCGTGGACTTCTCCAACACCGTGAACCTCATGACGGCGGGTGCGGGCCTGATCATCGCGATCGCCGACCCCCAGCTCGTGGTCGGCGGGCTCGTGTTCGGCGGCATCACGCTCGGCACGGTCGCCGCCCTGGTGGTGTACCACCTCATGACGGCGATCGCCCGCGCCCGCGGCACCGAGCCGGTGCCCGAGGACGAGGAGGAGTTCGAGGCCTCGGAGGCCGGCCGGCTCGGCTGACCCCGATCCCGCGCCACGCGCACTTTCGGTCGTGAGATAGGGCCAATCTCACGACCGAAAGCGCTGAGAACCCCCCTTTCACGTTCGAAAACGCTGGGCGGGGGCGGGCAGGGCG
>NZ_JABFNH010000018.1:4355-10109 GCF_017168435.1 Micrococcus sp. KRD070 | reverse complement strand
GTGCGCGTGGCGCGGGATCGGGGTCAGCCGAGCCGGCCGGCCTCCGAGGCCTCGAACTCCTCCTCGTCGGCGAGGGTGAGGACCTGGTCGAGCACGTCGAGGCCGAAGCGCAGGTCCTCGTCCGAGATGTTCAGCGGCGGGCACAGGTGGAACCGGTTCTCGGCCATGAACAGCAGCAGCCCGCGGTCCTTCGCCTCGGCCATCATCCGCCCCATGACGGGCGCCACCTGACCGAGCGGGGCCAGCCGCTCCCGGGTCTGCCGGTCCCTCACCAGCTCGACGGCCCAGAACGCGCCGGCGCCGCGCACGTCGCCCACGCTCGGGTGGGCCGCGGCGATCTCGGCCAGGCGCGGCCCGATGATCTGATCGCCGATGCGCTTCGCATGGGCGACCATGCCCTCCTCCTCCATCGCGGTGATCGCGGCGACGGCGGCCGCGCACGCGAGGGGGTGGCCCGAGTAGGTCAGGCCGCCGGGGTAGGGCGTGGTCGCGAAGCTCTCGTAGACGTCGTCGCTCATGGCGACGCCGCCCAACGGCACATACCCGGAGTTGACCCCCTTGGCGAATGTGACGATGTCCGGGGTGACGCCCGTCAGCTGGTGGCCGAACCACTCGCCCACGCGGCCGAAGCCGACCATGACCTCGTCGATGATCAGCAGGATCCCGTGCTCACGGCACAGCTCCTTGACGCCGGCCATGTAACCGGGCGGCGGCATGAAGATGCCCGCGGTGCCGGGGACGGCCTCGAGGACCACGGCGGCCACGGTGGAGGGGCCCTCGAGCTCGATCACGTCGCGCAGGTGGGCCAGCGCGCGCTCGGCCTCCTGCTCATCGTTCTCCGAGCCGAACGCGGAGCGGTACGTGTACGCGGGCTGGAAGTGCACGACGCCGTCGGAGGCCGAGTCCGAGCCCACGCGCCGCAGGGAGCCGGTCAGGTTCGCCGTCAGGCGCGTGGCGCCGTGGTACGAGAGGTATGCGGAGAGCACCTTGTGCCGGCCCGTGTGCAGGCGCGCCATCCGCACCGCGTGATCGTTGGCCTCCGCGCCCGCGTTCGTGAAGAACACGTGGTTGATGGACTCCGGCAGCCACTCGGTGATCAGCCGGGCCGCCTCGGACCGGGCGTCGTTGACGTGCTGCGGGGCCACGGTGGCCAGCGTCTCGGCCTGTTCGCGGATCGCGGCCACGATCTTCGGGTGGCGGTGGCCGACGTTCGTGAAGACGAGCTGCCCGCTGAAGTCGACCATGGGCCGACCCTCGCCGTCCCACACCCACGACCCCTCGGCGTCGAGGATGGTCATCGGATTCAGATCGCGCTGCGCGCTCCACGAGTGGAACACGTGCGCGCGGTCGAGCTCGTGGGCGCGGCGGCCCCGCTCGATGGCCTCGTCGCTGATCCGGGGGTCCCGGCGACCGACGTGCTGCTGATGCTCGGACATGCGCCCTCCTTGGTGTGATGCGGGTCATTCCGAGCATAGGCAGGCCCGCCGGGGCGCGTCCCGGCGCGTCCGGCTGATGACCTCGCCCCCGATCCGTGCCCCGACGTCCGGGCGCCCGCCCTCAGCGCGAGCTGGCGCCCCGCCGCCCGCGCGCCACCCCCACGAACGCCTGCACGCGCTCCGAGTCGGCCGCCTTGAGCCAGGCCAGGGCGACGTCCCAGCCGGGGTGCCGGGCCTCGTCGTCGCCGTGGCGCGCGGGATCCGGCCCGTCGACGACGGCGGCGCCCGCCTCCGCCTCGGCCCGCGCCTGCTCGTCCGCGAGCGCGGCCCGCGTGGCGGCGGCCTCGCGGTCGGCGCGGGACAGGCCCACGGTGTCGTCGAGGGTGGAGGCCAGCGGCAGCACGATCACGTCCTTGCGGCCGAACATGCGGGCCACGGACATCGGCAGCACGACGTGGCCGGCGCCGGACGCGGCGATCTCCAGCGCCATCCGCTCGCCCGCGCCGGGCAGCTCGGCGGCGTCCATCGGCTCCGGGCTGGGGGCCGGGGCGAAGCGGGCGGGTTCCAGCTCCTCGTCCGGGTCGAGCTCGGCGGGCGGCACCGGGCCGTCCGCGTCCACGTCCCACGCGGCGAGCAGGTGGTCCCTGCCCACGCACACCACCGGCAGCTCGGAGTACACGCCCACGAGGTGCACGTGCCACGGGTCGATGTCGCCGGCGCGCAGGAACTCCTCGGCGGACACGTCGCGCCGGCGCCGCACGTAGCCCAGCTGCGGCAGGAAGTGGCGGGGCTGACCGGCGTCGTCGTGGGCGAGGTGGGCCAGCTGGGCCGCGTCGTCGTGGTTGACGAGCTGCACCGACTGATTGCAGCACATTGCTCAGCAGAAGCGGCACCAAAAAGAGTGACATCGACCGCCAAACTGATGGTTTTTTTTTTTTTAGATTTGTATAAGAGACAGCCCTTGGCCACGCCACGCCCGCCGGAGCGGGTGGACCGGGCGGGGCCGCCCCTGCTCGCGCGGGACTTCCCGCCCCGGCCGCCACGGGAGCCGCTCAGCGGACCTTCTCCTTCAGGAAGGAGACCGCGCGGTCCCAGGCGAGGGCGGCGGCCTCGGGCCGGTAGTTGCCCTGGGGGTTCTCGTCGTTGTGGAAGGCGTGCGGGGCGTCGTAGTAGAAGTACTCGACGTCGGCCCCGGACTCCTCGCGGATCTGCTGCTCCTGCCTCCGCGCGTCCTCGACGGGGAAGGAGTCGTCCTGCTCGGCGTAGTGGCCCTGGACGGCGGCGGTGACGCCGGAGAAGTCACCGGGCACGCCCTGGCCCACGCCGTAGAAGGGCACGGCGGCGGAGACCTTGTCCCCCTGCTGGGCCGCGAGGGCGAGCACGAAGCCGCCGCCCATGCAGAAGCCGATCGCGCCCACGGTCTGCGAGGTCACCTCGTCCCGGGCCAGGAGCCAGTCGACGGCACCGGCGAGCTGGCGGGCGCCCTCCTCGGCGGGCAGGTTCTGCATCATCTCGCCGGCCTCGTCGCCGTCGTGGGCGATCCAGCCTCCGTAGAGGTCGGGGGCGAGCGCGACGAAGCCGAGGTCGGCGAGGCGGTCGCACACATCCTTGATGTGGTCCACCAGGCCCCACCACTCCTGGATCACGATCACGCCGGGGCCCTTCCCGGAGGCGGGCAGCGCGAGGTAGCCGTGGCCCGTCCGGTCGCCGTCCTGGCCGGCGTCCTTGGTGGGCAGGTCGAACGTGACGTTCTGGTGCGGGGTCTTCGAAGCCATCATGGGCCCCACCCTACGAGCAGACCGGGCCCCTCATCGAGGGACCCGGTCTCGACGCGCGAGGTCGACTCAGGCTCAGGCCTGGGCGTCGGCCTCGGGCAGCACGAAGGCGGCGCCGATCTCGAGCTTCACCTTGTCCGAGACCAGGAGGCCACCGGCCTCGGTGGCCGCGTTCCAGGTCAGGCCGAAGTCCTTGCGGGAGATCTCGCCCGTGGCCTCGAAGCCCACGCGGGTCACGCCGAAGGGATCCTTGTCCTGGCCGCCGAACTCGGCCTCGAGCTCCACGGTCTGGGTGACGCCGTGCAGCGTCAGCTCGCCGACCAGGGTGAACTCCTCGGGCTCGCCGCGGACCTCGGTGGAGCGGAAGGTCATGGTGGGGAACTGCTCCACGTCGAAGAAATCGGCGGAGCGCAGGTGGGCGTCGCGGCCCTCGTTCTTGGTGCTGATGGAGGCGACGTCGACGGTCACTTCGACGGAGGACTGGGTGAACTCCTCGGCGATGACGAGCTGGCCCTCCACGGCGTGGAAGGTGCCGCGGACCTTGGAGATGCCGGCGTGGCGGACGACGAAGTCGACGTCCGAGTGCGCGGGGTCCAGGTTCCAGGTTCCGGGGGTGATGGCGTGCATGGGGTGCTCCTTTTCAGCGGGTCTGTCTGGTGTGTCCGGGGTGGGCCGCCACGGCGGGCGGCGCCTCGGCCTCCGATCTTGTTTCAAATTCAAACATCATCCGGGCGGTCCGTCCACGCTCGATCGTCAAAATTCGAAATAGAGACGGACGTCACGGGCCGGGGGCACATCAGGGACGAGTCCGCCCACGACGACGGCCCGGAACCTCCGGGGGTTCCGGGCCGCCGGCCCGCGGTCGGGCAGCGGGGCCGCGCTCGGGCGGCCGGACGGGGTCAGGCGGCGGGGCCGCCCCCCGTCACGGGTAGAGGCCGCGGGTGCGGTGGGCCTCGGCCACGCGCTGGACAGCGGTCAGGGTGGCGGCCTCCCGCAGGCTCACGCGGCGACTCTCGGAGGTGGCCAGCACGGCCTGCCACGCAGCGACCATGCGCCGCTTCAGGCGCTCGTCCACCTCCTCGCGGCTCCACCAGTAGGCCTGGTTCGCCTGGACCCACTCGAAGTAGGAGACGATCACGCCGCCGGCGTTGGCCAGGATGTCCGGGACGACCAGGACGCCCTTCTCGGAGAGGATGCGGTCGGCCTCGCCCGTGGTGGGGCCATTGGCGCCCTCCACCACCAGCCGGGCGCGCACGCGCGGGGCGTTCTCCTCGGTCAGCACGGACTGCACGGCGGCCGGGACCACGAGGTCCACGTCCATCTCGAGCAGCTCGTCCGCGTCCATGGACGCGGTGCCGGGGGTGTCCTTCACGGAGCCGGTGTCCCAGAGCTGCCTCTGCAGGGCGTCGTAGTGCAGGCCCTCGTCGTCGCGCACGGCGCCGTACTGGTCCGACACGGCCACGACCTTCACGCCGGCCGCCTCGAGCAGCTCGACCGTGCCGGCGCCGACCTTGCCGAAGCCCTGGACCGCCGCCGTCGCCTGCGACGGCTCGATGCCGAGGTGCTCGAGCGCGGCGAGCGCCACGTGGACCACGCCCGCCGAGGTGGCGGAGGCGCGGCCCAGCGAGCCGCCGAGCGAGACGGGCTTGCCGGTGACCACGCCGAGCGTGGTGTGGCCGACGTTCACCGAGTAGGTGTCCATCATCCAGGCCATGGTCTGCTCGTCCGTGCCCACGTCCGGGGCGGGGATGTCCACCTCGGGGCCGATGATCGGCTGGATCTCGGAGGTGTAGCGGCGGGTGACGCGCTCGAGCTCGGCCTTCGAGTACTGGCGGGGGTCGATGGCCACCCCGCCCTTGGCGCCGCCATAGGGCACGTCCAGCAGGGCGCACTTCCAGGTCATCCACATGGCCAGCGCGCGGACCTCGTCCAGGTCCACGTCCTGACTGAAGCGCACGCCGCCCTTGGCCGGGCCGCGGGAGAAGTTGTGCTGCACGCGGTAGCCGCGGAGCACCTCGGTGGAGCCGTCGTCGCGGCGCAGGGGGATGGAGACGGCCATCTCGCGGCGGGGGGCGGCGAGCATCTGGTGCAGGCCCTCGTCGTAGCCGAGCGTCTTCACGGCGGCGGAGAGCTGGGCCAGGGCGTTGTCGAGCGGGGAGGACGGCGCCGTCACGGCCTCGTCCTCGGCGGGGATCCTCGTCATTGAGCGTCCTCGTGGTCCGGTGGGCAGGGGTGTGTCGCGGCCCGACCGACGCGCGGAGGGCCGCGCCCCATTGCGCGGCCGACGTCGTCCGGACCCCGATGAACGCTACGCGCTCCCCCCGCACCCGTCACCCCTTCTGAGCCGAGATCCACGCCCACCCGGGTGACGTCGGACACAGCGGCGTGTACTGTGCTGTGGACGCGCCGCGGGTGTGCGGCGCGGGCCACGGGGCTGCCGGGCGCGATCGACGGGCCGACCGTGGGCTCCACCGGCGTGAAGCTCGCCGAGGCGACGGCGGTGACCGCGGAGGTCGGCATGACCGGCAAGCTGTGCCTCGCGC
>NZ_JABFNH010000018.1:0-4255 GCF_017168435.1 Micrococcus sp. KRD070 | reverse complement strand
GCGGCGCGGGCCACGGGGCTGCCGGGCGCGATCGACGGGCCGACCGTGGGCTCCACCGGCGTGAAGCTCGCCGAGGCGACGGCGGTGACCGCGGAGTTCGGCATGACCGGCAAGCTGTGCCTCGCGCCGGAGCAGTGCGCGGCCGTGAACGAGGGGCTCAGCCCGTCCCAGGAGGAGCTGGCGTGGGCCCACGAGTTCCTCGCGGACTTCGAGGCCGACGGCGGCGAGATCCGCAACGGCTCCGACCTGCCCCGCAAGGCGCGCGCGGAGAAGATCCTCGGGCTGGCCACCGCGTTCGGCGTGCACTCCACGCGGTACCCGGACCAGGACAACGCGATCACGGCGCCGTCGGACACGTACCACTACTGAGCGGGGCCGCCGCCCACCAGAAACGCGGGTTGAGTTGTCACGGGTGCGGAGGCCGCACACCGGTGACAACTCAACCCGCGTTGCCTCGGGGGGCGCGGATCCCGCCTCCGCTCACACGTCCTGGCGCGTCCGGCTCACGACGGCGGCCCGCACCGAGAACGCCAGCACGATCGCCAGGATCCCGTAGATCACCCACGTGATGGGGGTGGAGACGAGCACGGCCGGGTCGCCCACCGAGCTGAGCAGGGCGTCGCGCAGGCTGGTCTCCGCGAGCGGGCCGAGCACCATGCCGATCATCAGCGGCGCCAGCGGGTAGCCGTACCGCCGCATCAGGAAGCCCAGCACGCCGATCCCCAGGAGCATCAGCAGGTCGAACACCGCGCCCGTGGTGGCGTAGATGCCCAGCCCGCAGAACAGCGTGATCCCCGCGTAGAGGTAGTGCTTCGGGATGAGCAGGAGCTTGGCCCACAGCTGCGCGAACGGCAGGTTGATCGCCAGCAGCACGATCATCGCGATGAAGAAGCTCGCCAGCAGCGCCCACACGAGGTCCGGGCTGCGGTCGAACAGCAGCGGGCCGGGCTGCAGCCCGTACTGGCGGAACGCCGCCAGCATGATGGCCGCCGTCGCGGAGACGGGCAGGCCGAGCGTAAGCAGGGCGCCCATCGCCATGCCGGTGGTCGAGTTGCCCGCCGCCTCGGGGGCCGCCAGCCCGCGGATCGCGCCGCGGCCGAACTGCGGATGCGCTCGGCGTCGGTCCAGGCGCCGCTCGACCGAGTACGCCAGGAACGTCGGCACCTCGGAGCCGCCCACCGGCACGATGCCGAACGGCAGGCCGATCGCCGTGCCGCGCAGCCACGCCGGGGCGGCCTCGCGGAACTCGGCGCCCGAGAGCCACGGCCGGCCGGTGCGGCGGATGCGCAGGTCCTCGTGCTCGCGGCGCACCCGGGAGGCCACGTGGAACACCTCGCCGAGCGCGAGGATCGCCACCGTGACGGTCACCAGCGGGATGCCGTCGAACAGCTGCGGCGAGCCCATCGTGAAGCGCTCGGTGCCGGTCACCGCATCGATCCCGACGACGGCGATGCCCAGTCCCAGCACCAGAGAGGCCAGGCCGCGCAGCACCGAGTCGGCGACCACCGAGGAGGTGGCCACGAACGCGAAGAGCGCGAGCGCGAAGTACTCCGCGGGGCCGAATCTCGTGGAGAACTCCGCCAGCACGGGGGCGAGGAACACGACGCACACCGAGGCCACCATGCCGCCGATGAAGGCGCCGAGCGCCGCCGTCGCCAGGGCCTGGGCCGCCCGGCCGTCCTGGGCCATGCGGTGGCCCTCGAACGTGGAGGCGATGGCCGAGGCCTGGCCGGGGGTGTTCATGAGGATGGCCATGGTGGAGTCGCCGAAGAGGCCGCCGAAGTACACGCCGGAGAACATGATGAACGCGGCGGTGGGCTCGAGGGCGAAGGTCATGGGCAGCAGCAGGGCCACGGCCATCGAGGAGCCCAGTCCGGGCATCACGCCGACCGCGGTGCCGAGCAGACAGCCCAGCACCACCCAGAGCAGGTTCATGGGGGTGAGGGCTCCGGCGAAGCCCTCCATGAGGAGTCCGAGGGTCTCCATGTCAGAAGCCACCTCCCAGGATGCCCGAGGGCAGGGTCAGGCCCAGGGCCACCGCGAAGCCGAGGTAGGCCAGCGAGGAGACGAACAGGGCGACGAGGATGTCGAACACGGGGTGCGGGGCGCCGAACGCCCGCGTGATGCACCAGAACAGCAGCGCCCCGGCGAGGATCCACCCGAGCCAGGGCAGCAGGACGGCGAACGCGAGGAAGCCGAGGAAGCACCAGGCCAGCGCGCCGAAGTCCGAGTGGAACAGGGTCAGCGGGCCGGCCACCTGGCCGACCTCGCCGTCCGCGTCGGCCTGACCCTCGGGGGCCTGGCGCACGCGCACGACCTCCACCGCGAGCGCGGCGGCGATCACGAGACCTGTGACCGCGAGGATCAGCGGGAAGAAGTCCGGGCCGGGGAAGTCGGCGCCGTCGGTGTCCATGGTCAGGGACCCCAGCAGCAGGTAGAGGCTGAACGCGGCCAGCACGGCCGGCATGACGAGTCCGGAGAGCCCGGCGGCGCGTCCCCAGCGGGAGGGGGCGTCGGCGGCGGGGGGGACGGTGGATGCGTGGCTCACTTGACCTCCTCCGTCAGCGTGCCGATGCGCTCCTTCTCGGCGGCGATGAACTCCTCGAGTTCGGTGCCGGAGAGGGGCACGGGGTTCCAGTAGTTGCGCTGCACCGCCTCCTTCCACTCGGGGGTGTCGACCGCCTCGGCGATGAGGGTCTCGAGCTCGGTGCGCTCCTCCGCGGAGACGCCCGGCGGCACGAACAGGGCGCGCCAGTTGGTGAGCGTGACGTCGTAGCCCTGGGAGCGCAGGGTCGGGATCTCCTCGACGCAGGCCAGCGGCTCGGCCGCCACCACGCCGAGGGCGCGCAGTCGGCCGGCCTGGACCTGCGGGTAGATGTCCGCGAAGCCGCCGGCGGAGGCCTGGGCGGTGCCGTTGAGCAGGGCCTGGATGGCCTCGCCGCCGCCGTCGGACGGGATGTAGGTGGTGTCCGCGACCGGCACGCCGGCCGTGCGGGCGATGTCCGCCATGACGAGCTGGTCGAAGGAGCCGCCGCCGGTCCACGCCACGTGGGCGGGGTCGGCGCGCCAGGCGGTCACCAGGTCGTCCATGCTCTGGTACGGCGAGTCCGCCGGGACCACCACGAGGCTGTACTCCTCGACGACGCGGCTGACCGCGGTGACCTGGGAGAGCTCGGGGCCGGTGCCACGGGCCGCGTGGGCGGCGATCTGGCCGGTGCCGCCCACCATGAGGTTGTTCGCGTCCTCGAGCGTGGTCAGCTGACCGAGGGCGATGGTGCCACCGGCACCGGGGATGTTGACCACCTGGACGTTGTTCACCAGCCCGTTGACGCGCATGGTCTGCTGCAGCTCGCGCTGGAACGAGTCCCATCCGCCGCCGGCGCCGTGAAGGAGCCCCTCATGACCGTGACCCTGCCCGCCGCGATCACCCCCTCCCCCGCGTTCCAGCCCGTGCCCGGCCAGCGCATCGACCCGGAGCTCGCCCGCTCCTGGCTGCTGGTCAACGCCGCCCAGCCCGAACGGTTCCAGCCCGCCGAGGACTCGGCCGCGGACATCGTCATCCTCGACATCGAGGACGCCGTGGCCCCCAAGGACAAGGACCAGGCCCGCGCGGACGCCGTCGCCTGGCTGACCTCCGGGCACACCGGCTGGGTGCGGCTCAACGGCTACGGCTCACGGTGGTGGGAGCAGGACGTCGAGGCGCTCGCCGCGGCCCTGCCCGCGCACCTGGGCGGGCCGGTCTCCGAGGGCGGCCTGGCCGGCGTCGTGCTGGCGATGGTGGAGTCCACGGACCACGTGAACGAGACCGCCCGACGGCTGCCCGGGGTGCCCGTCGTGGCGCTCGTGGAGACGGCGCGCGGGCTGCAGCGGATCGACTCGATCGCCGCCGCAAAGGGCACGTTCCGGCTGGCCTTCGGGATCGGCGACTTCCGCCGCGACACCGGCCTGGGCGAGTCGCCGCAGGCGCTGGCGTACACGCGGTCCCAGTTCACGATCGCGGCGCGGGCCACGGGGCTGCCGGGCGCGATCGACGGGCCGACCGTGGGCTCCACCGGCGTGAAGCTCGCCGAGGCGACGGCGGTGACCGCGGAGTTCGGCATGACCGGCAAGCTGTGCCTCGCGCGCCGCGGGGGCGATGAGGGTCAGGTTGGTGCGGATGTCGTTGCCTCCCGAGGCCGAGCGGATGGAGAAGACGGAGGCCGCGAGCACGGTGAGCACCGCGATCACGCTGAAGACGATCCGGCCGATCCCCGTG
>NZ_JABFNH010000017.1:185438-211060 GCF_017168435.1 Micrococcus sp. KRD070 | reverse complement strand
CTCCCCAGGAGGAACCCCCGCCCATGGCCGCCACGCTCTCCCAGTGGGTCGCCGCCGCGCGCCCGCGCACGCTGCCCATGGCGATCGCCCCCGTGATCGTCGGTTCGGCCGCCGCCGCGGAGCTCGGCTCCTTCCACCTCGGCGCGGCGCTGCTGGCCCTCGTGGTGTCGCTCGCGCTGCAGATCGGCGTGAACTACGCCAACGACTACTCGGACGGCATCCGCGGCACCGACGACGAGCGTGTCGGCCCCTTCCGGCTCACCGTCTCCGGGCTCGTGCCCGCGGCCCGGGTGAAGCAGGCGGCCTTCGCGTTCTTCGGCCTCGCCGGGCTGGCCGGCCTGGGACTCATCTTGCTCTCGGGGCACTGGTGGTTCCTGCTGGTCGGCGTCGCCTGCGTGCTGGCCGCGTGGTTCTACACCGGCGGGAAGCGGCCGTACGGGTACCTCGGCCTCGGCGAGGTGTTCGTGTTCGTGTTCTTCGGGCTGGTGGCCGTCCTCGGCACCACGTACACCCAGGCCGACGCCGTCAGCGGCCTGGCCTGGGCCGGCGCGATCGGCTGCGGGCTGATCTCCACGGCCCTGCTCATGGCCAACAACATCCGGGACATCCCCACGGACCGCGAGGTCGGGAAGATGACGCTGGCCGCCCGCCTGGGCGACGGACCCGCGCGGGCGTCCTACGGCGTCATGCTGGCCGTCGCCCTGCTGCTGCCGCTGTTCTGGGTGGCGGTGCACCCGGGGCTGCTGCTCGTGCCGATCGGCGGCCTGCTCGCGATCCGGCCGATCCGCACGGTGCTGCGCGCCGACGACCGCCGGGCGCTGATCCCGGTGCTGCGCGCGACCGGCGTGATCGGGATCGTCTACGCGATCACGTTCACCCTCGGCGCGCTGCTCTGAGCCGCACGGGATGACGGCGGCGCCGGCGGCGGCATCCGCCCCGTCGCCCCGCGGGGCTCACTCGCGGAACCGGCCCTCGGTGTAGGCGTCCTCGGCGTCCGCGTCGGCGGTCTCGGTGCGGCCCCGGCGGCCCGGGCGGCCCTCCCACGCGGCGGACAGGTCCTCGGTGGCCCCCGTGCGCAGGCGGTCGAGGAAGAGGTAGCTGACGGCGAACGCCAGGATCGCCGCTGCGATCACCGCGAAGATCATCCAGAGGTCCATCACGTAGTAGAACAGCGCCCACAGGGCGACGAAGAGGACCACGCGGACCAGACCGTAGAAGAAGATGCGCACCGGTCCATCCTACGAGCAGGGACGCCCGCCCGCCCGCCGACCCCACAGCCCGCGCCTAGACTGGCGGGATGGGCCGTTTCATCATCCCCGCCGCGATCATCCTCGCGGGTCTGACCCTCTACGCGCTGTTCGAGGCGCTGCTGACCCCCGCCCGCGAGGTGCGCAGCCTGCCGAAGGCGGCGTGGGTGGCGGTCATCGTGCTGGTGCCGCTCGTGGGGCCGCTGCTGTGGCTGCTGCTCGGGCGCGCTCGCCCGGCCGGCGCGGGCGGCCGCCCCGCGCCCCGACCCACCGGGGCCCCGGACGACGACGAGGCGTTCCTGCGCAGCCTGCGCGTGCAGCGCCGCCAGGTCGCCCGCGAGCAGGACCTGGACCGCCGCGAGGCCGAGCTGCGCGCCCGCGAGGAGGAGCTGCGCCGTCGTCGGGAGCAGGGCGACGACGACGCCGACCCGGACGGCGACGGGCCGCGTGCCTGAGGGGCCCCGCCGGACTCAGCCGGGCAGACCCGCGTACGAGTGCAGGCCCGGGAAGTACGTGTTGACGATCGTGTAGTTGAACACGATGCACGCGAAGCCGACGATGCTCAGCCACGCGGCGCGGGCACCGGTCCAGCCGCGGGTGGCGCGGGCGTGCAGGTACGCCGCGTAGACCACCCAGATCACGAAGGTCCAGACCTCCTTGGTGTCCCAGTTCCAGTAGCGGCCCCACGCGGCCTCGGCCCAGATGGCGCCGGCGATCAGCGTGAAGGTCCACATGACGAAGCCGACGGCGTTGAGGCGGTAGGACCAGTTCTCCAGCCCCTGCGCGGCCGGCACGAGGCGCAGGAACGCCCACGAGCGCTCGCCCGCCGCAGCGCGCTTCTCCGCGCGGTCCTGCACCAGCTGCAGCACGGACATCGCGGCGGTCAGCGCGAACAGCGAGCTGGCAAGCACGGCGATGGACACGTGGATGACGAGCCACGGCGTCTGCAGCGGCGGCTGGAGGTGGCCCACCGGCGTCGGGAAGCCCATGGTGGCCGCGCACATCATCGCCACGACGATGCCGGTGACGAACGTGCCCACGAAGCGCAGATCCTTGCGCAAGAGGAACAGCAGGTAGACGGTCGTGATCACGAGCGCGCCCGTGGTCATGAACTCGTACAGGTTGCCCCACGGCACGCGGGAGGCGGCGAGGCCGCGGGCGACGACGGCGAACGCGTGCAGCGCCCAGCCGACGGCCAGCACGGCCACCGCCACGTTGGCGACCGGGCGGCGGCCGCCGCCCGTGTAGTCCATGTCCTCGTCCACGAGGGCGCCGTCCGCGTCGACGCCGCGCTCGGCGGCGCCGGTCGGACGGGCCGCGTCGGAGGCGCTCGCGCCGACCGCCGTGGACCCGCCGACGGCGGCCCCCACGGTCTCGCGGGCCGGAGCGGTGCGCACCTGCCCGCGCTGGGCCGCGAGGTCGGCCTCGAGGCGGCGGATGGTGGCCGAGGCGGTGGCCATGTCGATGGTGAACAGGATGAACGCCGCCGCGTACACGAGCGCGGCGATGAGCATGAAGAGGTCGCTGTACAGCGCCAGCTGCTCGTTCACGGGGGCCGTGGGGTTGAACACTGTCAGTCTCCTGATCGGGCGTCGGCGGGGCCGGCGGGGTGGACTGGGGGGCGGCACCGGCCGCGGCGTCGTCGGCCGTCTCGGTGGCGGCGACGATGGGCCACCACTTCTCCATGGCGGCGCGCAGGGCCACGTGCTCCTCGTGGAGACCGAACTCCTCGCCGCGGGCGAGCAGCGCGTACTCCACGCGGGTGCGGCCGTCGTCGTCGGTGCGGGCACGCACCCACACGCGGCGGCGGCGGACGAACAGACTGATCGCCAGGCCGAGCAGGGCGGTGCCGGCGAACACGCCGACGCCCCACTTGCCCGGGTCGTAGTGGATGTCCAGGCCGACGTAGCGGCGGACGCCGTCGAAGCTGATGGAGCCCTTGCCCTCGGGCAGCTCGTACGTCTGGCCCGGGCTGAGCACGATGCCGCCGTTCTCGTTGGTGCGGCTGTTGAGCTCGGTGAGGGATGCGGTGTCCAGCACGTACACGTTCTGCGGGCGGCCGGTGTCCAGGCCGAGGTCCCCGTAGTACGAGTTCAGCTGCAGCTCCGGGTTGAGCAGCTCGGGGTCCGCGGAGAACGCGGCGCCCTTCTCGTCCTCCACCGCCGAGGGCAGGAAGAAGCCGACGAAGCCCAGCTGGTCCGGCCGCGCGTCGGGGACCTTGATGGTGGCCTGCGAGCCGTAGTTCTGGTCGAACACGCGGGTGACCACGGGGCCCTGGAAGGCCACGTCCCCGGCGCCGTCGCGGATGGTCACCACGGGCGCGTAGCCGTTGCCCACGAGGTAGACGCGCACGCCGTCGATGTCCAGCGGCTGGTTGACCTTGAGGATCTGGCGCTGGAGCTCGCCGCCGGAGCCCTCTCGGACGTCCATGACGGCGGTGTAGTCCAGCGGCTGGCCGTAGTGGGTCTCGGACTCGCGGTCGAACACGGCGTCGAAGGAGTCGAGGGTGAGGGAGAACGGCTGGAGGTCGTCCGCGCTGAAGTAGGTGCCGGGGGTGAAGGAGTCGTAGGCCACGAGGTTGTTGGCGAAGCCCTCGCCCTCCACGATGATCTTCTGCCCGCCGTACTTGGTCATGCCGCCGTAGGCCATGAACACGAGCACGCCGATCAGCGAGACGTGGAACAGGATGTTGCCGATCTCGCGCAGGTATCCGCGCTCGGCGCCCACGGACGCGCCGCCGGCCTCGAGGCGCCGCTCCACGCGGTAGCGGCGCTTGCGCAGCCACGCCTGGGCTCTGGCCACGGCCTCCTCGGGGCTCGGGCCGCCCTCCTCGAGGACGACGACGCCGGAGGCCGGCAGGCGCGTCAGGTTGCGGGGGGTGCGGGCCGGGGGCTGGCGCAGGGCCTTGGCGTGCTGGATGGCGCGCGGCCACACGCAGCCCACGAGGGAGACGAACAGCAGCAGGTAGATGGCCGAGAACCAGACGGAGTTGTAGACGTCGAAGAACTGCAGGGCGTCCAGGACGGGGCCCCACACGGGGTTGTCCTCGATCCACTGGTCCACGATCTCGGGGCCGGCACGGCGCTGGGGCACGAGGGAGCCGGGCACGGCGGCGACGGCGAGCAGGAGCAGCAGCATGAGCGCGGTGCTCATGCTGGTCAGCTGGGTCCAGATCCAGCGCAGGGTGCCCGCCAGGCCGAGGCGCGGCAGGGTGACGGGCTCGGAGCGCGTCCGGGCGGCCTTGGAGCTCACAGGGGCATCTCCCATTCGTTGGCGAACCACAGCTGCAGCTGCGTGGTCCAGGCGGTCCAGACGCCGGTGACCATGAGCAGGCCCAGCGCGATCAGCAGGGCGCCGCCGAGGCGCATGATCAGCACGCGGTGCCGCGTGAAGAACCCGACCGCCCGCATGCCGCGCTCCATGCCGAGGGCCATGAGCACGAACGGCAGGCCCAGGCCGAGGCAGTAGAGGAAGGCGAGCAGGGCGCCGCGGCCCACGGAGCCGGAGCTGGCCGTGGACATGGCCAGGACGGCGGCCATGGTGGGGCCGATGCACGGCGCCCAGCCCAGGCCGAAGGTCATGCCCAGCAGGGGCGCGCCGACCAGGCCGGCGGCGGGCTTGAAGTGGACGCGGCGCTCCTGCTGAAGCCGGCCGCCGCCGCCGAGGAACACGAGGCCCATGAGCATCACGAGCACGCCGAGCACGGGGGTGACCCAGGCGCCGTCGCGCCGCAGCCAGACCATGGCCTGGGTGAACACCACGGTGATGCCCACGAACACCACGGCGAACCCGAGCACGAACAGCACGGAGCCGAGCACGAGGCGCCCGCGGCGGCGGCTGGTGAGCACGTCCCCGCCGAGGCCGGTGACATAGCCGAGGTAGCCGGGCACGAGCGGCAGCACGCACGGGGAGAGGAAGGAGATCAGGCCGGCCAGCACGGCGATCGGCGCGGCCAGCAGCAGGGAGCCGTCGAGGGCGATCTCGGCGAAGGGGTTGCTCTGCATGGACACGGCGGCCGGGTCAGGCCGCGGCCTCGTCCACCACGGTGGTGAGCAGGGCGCGCAGGGTGGACTCCTCCACGGCGCCGAGCACGCGGGCGGCCACGCGGCCCTCGACGTCCAGGACGAGGGTGGAGGGCACGGCCTGCGGCGGCACGTGGTCGGTCATGTTCAGCAGGACCTCGCCGCGGGCGTCCTCGACGGACGGGTACGGGATCTCGAAGGTCCGTTCGAACGCCTGGGCGGTGGTGGCGGTGTCCCGCACGTTCACGCCGAGGAACCGGACGCCCTGCGGCTCGAACTGCTCGTGCAGGGCCACGAGGTGGGGGGCCTCCACGCGGCACGGGGCGCATGCGGCGTACCAGAAGTTCAGCAGGGCCGGGGCGCCGCGCAGGCTCGCGCCGGTCACGGGGCTGCCGTCGAAGAGCTCGGCCGAGAACTCGACCGGGGCGCCGCGCTCCTCCGGCGCGATCTCGCGGACCGAGCCGTCTCCGGCGATGTAGTTCTTGCCGTCCGCGTTCCCGGCCTGCTGCGTCAGCGAGTCGTCCCCCGAGCACGCCGCGAGGACGGGCGCGAGGCCGAGCAGCGAGAGGCCGGTCAGCACGGTGCGACGGGACGGACGGGGGGTCTGCATGGCGGGCTGCCTTCCAGGGGACGCGCGGGGCTGGATTCCGGGGACCTGGGGAGTCTACTGTCCGCCCCGCATTCTGACTGAACCCTGGACGTCACACCCCCACCCCGTGGGAGGCCACGGACGGCGTCGTCGACGCCGGCCGCCGTCGGGGCCTCAGGCGCCCGGCAGGGAGGAGGCGTCCTTCAGCAGGGCCTGGTTCGGCTCGCGGTACTCGACGCGCGGCACCCTGCGCCCTTCCTCGTACACGAGCGAGGTCACGGAGGTCAGCGAGCACTCACGCCGGCGCGGGTCGTGCCACAGCGGACGGCCCTCGACGGCCAGGCGCGTCACCCAGATCGGCAGCTGGTGCGAGACGAGCACGGACTCGGCGCCGGGCCCGTCGGCGGCCACGGTCTCGCCGCGGAGCCGGTCGACGACGGCCAGCATCCGGGCGGCCTGCGCGCGGTACGGCTCGCCCCAGGACGGGCGCAGGGGATTGCGCAGCCGGGGCCACAGCCGCGGGTTCCGCTTCAGCGACGCCGCCACCTGGGACATGCCCTCGAAGGCGTTCTCCGCCTCGATCAGGTCCGGCTCGGTGACCAGCGGCAGGTCGAACGCGGCCGCGATGGGCGCGGCGGTCTGCTGCGCGCGGGTCAGCGGGGAGGCGGCGACGACGGCGGGCGCCCGGCCGGTCTGCGCGGCGCGCTCCTCGAACCACGCGGCCACGCCCCGGGCCATCTCGTGGCCGAGCTCCGAGAGCCCGAACTCCGGCAAGCGGCCGTAGAGGACACGATCGGGGTTGTGGACTTCTCCGTGGCGGACCAGGTGGACGGTGGCGAGCGTCTGCATGGGGCAAGTCTGGCAGAGGCGGACCGGTGGCCCCGGCGGTAGCGTGGGGCACAGCTCGGCGCGACCGCGCCGCCACCCCCGTCCGCACCGAGGCGCCGCGAGCGTCGGCGTCGCTAGGAGGCCCCATGTCCGGCACCTCGCCCACCGATCCCCACGGCAGCCAGAACCCGTACGGCTCCGACCCGTACGGCGCCGCCCCGCAGGGGCCGACCCCGGGCTCCCCCGACCCGTCGGGCGCGAGCCCGTACGGCCAGAACCCCTACGGCGCACCGCCGGCGGCTCCGTACGGCGCCCCGGGCCAGGCGGGGATGCCCCAGGCCCCCTCCCCCCACGGCCCGGCCGGCTGGCAGTCTCCCGGCCCGGTCGAGCTGCCCCCGCGGCCGCGTTCCCTGACGGCCGCGTTCTGGCTGATCGTCTCGGGCGGCCTCCTGCTGCTGGCGACGACCCTGCTGGCGGCCTTCGCCATCACCCAGCCGGAGGGCCAGGCCGCGATCCAGCAGGAGCTGGACCGGTCCGTCGAGCAGATGAATCTGCCCGCCGACCAGGCGGAGCAGATGCGCGCCATGACGGACGGGATGCTTCCGGCCCTCGCCACGACGGCGGCCGTGTTCGGCGTGCTCGCGTTCCTCGTCTACCTGTGGGTGGCGTTCGCGATCCGCGGCGGCTCGCGCGCCGCGCGCATCGTCGGAACGGTGCTGGCGTCCTTGTCCGTGCTGGTGCTGGTCTCCAACGCGGTGATGGGGGCGTTCAGCTCGCTGGACCTGGTGTGGGTGGGCCTCGGCGTCGCCGGCATCGTGCTCGCCTACCGCCCGGACGCCACGGAGTACATGCGGCTGAAGGCCTGGCAGCGCTTCGCGCGCCGCTGAGCCCGCTCAGGCCCGCGGGGCGTCCAGGAGCCGGCCCAGGCGGGCCGGGTCCACGCGCCAGAAGTCGCGCTGGACGCCGTCGACGAACAGCACGGGCACCTCGTCCGCGAACCGCTCGAGCAGGGCCGGGTGCGCGGCGCCGTCGACGGCCTCCCAGGCCTCGCCCCGCGCGTCGCACACCTGCGCCACCGTGGCCTCGGCGTCGGCGCACAGGTGGCAGCCGGGCTTCACGAGCAGCTGGACGCGGGCGGTGGCGGCGGGCAGGTCGGCGGTCATGGCCCCCACTCTACGGATCGCCGTCCACGACGAAGCCGCCGCCCCCGGAAGGGGACGGCGGCTTCGTCTCGTCAGCGCCCGGAGGGCGCGGGCGTCACTTCTTGTTGCGACGCTGGTGACGGGTCTTGCGAAGCAGCTTGCGGTGCTTCTTCTTCGACATGCGCTTGCGGCGCTTCTTGATCACAGATCCCATGGGGACTCCTTGAATCGGGGCGAGGGTCGGCGGTCGTGGGACCGCAGGCATCCGGGGCGCCGGACACGCCGACCCGCATTCCACCGGATGTGGAACGCCTGGAAACGTTCTCGGCCACAATACCGGCCGCACGGGCCGCGGTCGAACCGGGACGCGGGCCGTCTCAGTCGAACCAGGGGTCCAGCCCGTGCAGCGGGAACACCTCGCGGCGCGTGGCCATGATCGACTGGTCCACCGGGTCGGCCGGGTCGTAGCCCACCTCCCACGAGCGCCACCACACATCCGCGTCCTCGCCCATCACGGTGGGGATCCGCTCGGCGTCGTCCCCCTCGTGCACGGACATGTCCCCGGTCAGCTCGTCCGCGGTGAGGGTCCGGACGTGCTCGATCCAGGCGGCGGGGATCTCGCTCTTCACCGGGATCGGGGTCTGCAGGACGGCGGCGGTCAGGTGGGCCCACGCGCGCGGCACCACCCGCAGCGGGTTGTAGCCGCCGCCCCCGGTGGCCAGCCACCGGCCGTGCGCGAACCGGTCGGCCCAGTCGCCGACGTCGAACGCGAGCTGGCGCTGGCCGTCCACGCTCAGCCGCAGGTCGGCGAGCGGGTCCGTGCGGTGACCGTCGCAGCCGTGCTGGCTGACCAGCACGTCCGGGGCGAACGCCTGCAGCAGCGGGGGGACCACGGCGTGGGCGGCGCGCAGGAAGCCGGCGTCGCCGGTGCGCGGGGGCAGCGCGACGTTCACCGCTGTGCCCTGAGCGGCCGAGCCGCCGATCTCGTTGGCGAAGCCCGTGCCCGGGAACAGGCTGATGCCCGTCTCGTGCAGGGAGATGGTGAGCACGCGGGGGTCGTCGTAGAAGATCGACTGCGTGCCGTCGCCGTGGTGCGCGTCCACGTCGACGTAGGCGACGCGCTCCGCGCCGAGGTCCAGCAGGCGCTGGATGGCCACGGCGCAGTCGTTGTAGATGCAGAACCCGGACGCCGAGGACCGGGCGGCGTGGTGCATGCCGCCGGCGAAGTTCACGGCGCGGTCCACCTCGCCGGACCAGATCGCCTCCGCGGCGACGAGGGAGCCGCCCGCGATCCGGGCGGCGGACTCGTGCAGGTCCGGGAACACGGGACAGTCCTCGGTGCCCAGGCCGAAGCAGCCGTCCTCGTCCGACGACGTCGCCGCGGCCCGGCGCACGGCGGCGACGTACTCGGGATCGTGGACGAGGGCGAGCTGCTCGTCCGTGGCCACGGGCGGCTCCACGATCCGCACGTGGGGCGCGTCCAGCAGGCCGAACGCCTCCACGAGCCGGTGCGTGAGGTCCAGCCGCAGGGGCGCCATCGGGTGCTCCGCGCTGAACCGGTAGCGGAGCAGGCTGGAGTCCCACACCACAGCGGCGGGGGTGGGAGCGGGAGGGGTGGACGTGGTGCTCATCACGGTCCAGCCTAGGGCTCCGGGCGGCACGGTGGCGACGAGCGCCTCGGATGTCTCACCCACGTGACGCGCGGGCCTCAGGGGCGCGCGATACTGGGAGCCGGTCCGTTCCCCGTCCCCGTGCAGGAGGTGCCCCGTGGCAGGTCCCCGTCCGACCCCGCACGCCCGCCGCCACGGCGGGGTGCGCCGGCCCGGCGGACTCCCCCGGCCCGGCCAGGCCTCCACGCTGGAGTCCTCGACCGACCTGCGCACGGCGCTGCGGCGCTCGGGCCGTGCCGTCAGCTCGGTGGTGGGCGGCTCCCCGGCCCGCGCCGCCCTCTCCGCCTTCGCCCTCATGGCCCTGGTGTTCACCGGGCTCCTCGCCCTGCCGTGGGCCGCGGCGGACGGCCACGCCACCCCCCTGCACGACGCCATGTTCACCGCGGTCTCCGCCTTCTCCGTGACCGGTCTGACCACCGTCAACACGGCCGAGCACTGGTCCCCCGCGGGCCAGGTGATCATCCTCGTGGCCATCCAGATCGGCGGCCTGGGCATCCTCTCGATGGCCTCGCTGCTCACGTTGGCCGTCTCCCGGCATCTGGGCCTGAGGTCGAAGCTGGCGACGCAGCAGGCGGGCATGACCTCCGGCAGTCTCGGCGAGGTCGGCCAGCTGCTGCGCGTCGTCGTCGTGACGGTGCTGACCGCCGAGGCCGCGCTGGCGCTCGTCCTCGTGCCGCGGTTCGCGGCCATCTCCGGCTCGTGGCTCACCGGCCTGTGGCACGGTGTCTTCTACTCGGTCAGCGCCTTCAACAACGCGGGGTTCACCCTGCACGTGGACGGCCTGCCGGAGATCATGCACGACCCGGTGGTCATCACGGTGCTCGGCGTCGGCGTGTTCCTCGGCGCGCTCGGCTTCCCCGTGGTCATGGTGCTGCTGGAGAAGGGGTGGCGGTTCCGGGAGTGGAACCTGCACACCAAGCTCACGGTCGAGGTGACGCTGGCCCTGCTGGTGCTCGGCGCCGTCGCCCTCTTCTTCTTCGAGGCGGGCAACCCGGCGACCCAGGCCGGCATGGGCTTCTGGCAGCGGGTCGGGCACTCCCTGTTCGGCTCCGTGATGACCCGCTCCGGAGGCTTCGCGATCGACGACACGAACGCGCACCAGCCCGAGTCCCTGCTGCTCATGGACGCGCTGATGTTCGTGGGCGGTGGGTCCGCCTCCACCGCGGGCGGCATCAAGGTGACCACGCTGGCGATCATGTTCCTCGCGATCGTGGCGGAGGCGCGCGGCGACCGCGAGGTGACGGCGCACGGCCGCACGATCGCCCCCGAGTCCCTGCGCGTGGCCATCGCGGTGCTCGCACTCGGGGCCACCCTCGTGCTCGTGGCCACTCTGGCGCTGGTGCACATCACCGACGAGTCCCTCCAGCGGCCCCTGTTCGAGGTGATCTCCGCGTTCGGCACGTGCGGGCTCTCCGTGGGCGTCTCCGCGGAGAGCCCACCGGCCGGCAAGTACGTCCTGACGGCCATGATGTTCGCGGGCCGCGTTGGTACGATCACGTTCGCCGCCGCCCTCGCCCTGCGCCAGCGGCGCGTGCTCTACCGCTACCCCGTCGAGAGGCCGGTCATTGGCTGACACCCCGCAGCGCACCGATCCCAACGCCCCCGTGCTCGTCGTGGGGCTGGGCCGCTTCGGCGCCGCCACGGCCGAGGAGCTCGTCGCACAGGGGCGCGAGGTGCTCGCCGTCGAGCGGGACCCCGTCCTCGTGCAGCGCTACGCCCCCTCGCTGACCCACGTGGTGGAGGCGGACGCCACCGACTCCGAGGCCCTGCGCCAGCTCGGTGCGCAGGACTTCTCGACGGCGGTGGTCGGCGTGGGCACCTCCATCGAGGCATCGGTGCTGATCACCGTGAACCTCGTGGACCTGGAGATCCCGCACATCTGGGTGAAGGCGATCAGCGAGGCGCACGGCACGATCCTCAAGCGGATCGGGGCGAACCATGTGATCTTCCCGGAGCACGACGCCGGCGTGCGCGCCGCCCACCTCGTGAACGGGCGCATGCTCGACTTCATCGAGTTCGACGACGACTTCGCGATCGTGAAGATGTACCCGCCGGCCGAGTGCGTGGGCTTCACGCTCGCCGAGTCCCACGTGCGCTCCAAGTACGGCGTGACCGTGGTGGGTGTGAAGACCCCGGGCGAGGACTTCACCTACGCCCAGCCGGACACCCGGGTGGGCCCGCGCGACACCCTCATCGTCTCGGGCCACACCGACCTCATCGACCGGTTCGCCGCCCGGCCCTGAGGCACGCCGGAGCCGTCAGGCCCCGAACTCCTCGGCCATCTCCTTGTCGCGCTGCGCGGCCGCGTCCATGGCACGGTTCACGAGGTCGCCCATGCCGCCGTCCAGGAACGCCTCCACGGCCTTCTCGGTGGTGCCGTTCGGGCTCATCACGGCCTTGCGCAGAGCCTCGGCCCTGGCCCCCTCCTGCTGGAGCATGATGCCGGCGCCCTTGACGGTGGCCGCGGCCATGGCCTCGGCGGAGGCGGCGTCCAGTCCCATCTCCGCACCGTGGGCGGCGATCAGCTCGGCCAGCAGGAACACGTAGGCCGGGGCGGAGCCGGCGGTGGCCACCACGGCGGAGAGCTGCTCCTCGGCCACCGGCACCACCAGGCCGGAGCCCTCGAAGAGAGCGCGCACGGCGGTGGTCTGCTCCTCGGTGACGCCCGGCCCGGGGGCCACGCCCACGACGCCGGAGCCCACCGTCAGGGGCGTGTTCGGCATGGTCCGCACGATCGGCTGCCCCGCCGGCAGCACGGCGGCCATGGTCGCGGCGGTGACGCCGGCTGCCACGGACACCACCACGGTCTCGGGGCGCAGCGACGGCGCCAGGTCCGTGAGGGTGGCGACCATGTCCTTCGGCTTCACGCCCACCAGGACGATGTCCGCCTCAGCGACCGCGGCATGGTTGGCGCGTTCGTCCCGCTCCTGGGAGGTCACGGTGACGCCGTGCTGCGCGGCGGCCTTCTCGGCGGAGGCGGCGGAGCGGGTGGTGGCGGTGACGTCCTCGGCGCGCACGGCGCCGGCGTCGAGGGCTCCGGCGAGGATCGCGCCGGTCATGGTGCCCAGGCCCAGGATGGTCAGCTTCATGGTCGGTCCGTCTCCTTCGTGGTCGGGCGCGGAACGCCGTCGTCGTCGTGGTGGTCGGTCCCGCCGGCGGCCAGGTGCTCGCGCGCGAAGGCGAGCGAGGCGGCCAGCTTCTCCTCGCGCTGGCCCGCGTACTCCACGCCGCGGGTGCCCACCTCCACGCACACCGCACCGGCCAGGCCCTCGGCCGCCAGGTGGCGCAGGGTCTCGGCCACGCGCTGCGTGCCCTCGCCGGGGAGCAGGTGGTCGTCCTTGCCGGAGTCGTTGCCGTCGGTGAGGTGGACGTGCCGCAGCCGCGGGCCGAGCTCGCGGACGGCCGCCAGGGAGTCCGCCCGCGCGATGGCCGCGTGGGAGAAGTCCCAGCAGATGTGCTCGTACGGCTCGGGCAGCGGGTTCCAGTGCGGCAGGTACATCTTGGCCTCGCGGCCGTAGGCCCGCCACGGGTACATGTTCTCCACCGCGATCACCACGCCGGTCTCCGCCATGAGCTCATGGATGCCCTCGGCGAAGCGCACCGCGTACGTGCCCTGCCAGCGGAACGGCGGGTGGGCGACCACGGTGGCCGCACCCACGGCCTGCGCCAGCTCCACGGAGCGGCGGATCTTGGACCACGCGGAGCCCCAGACCTGCTGCGTGAACAGCAGGGTGGGGGCGTGGATGGAGTCGATGGGCATCCCGTGACGCTCGGACAGCCGCGTCAGCCGCCGCGCGTCCTGGCTCCACGCGTTGTGCGTGACCATGACCTCCACGCCGTCGTAGCCGAGGTCCTCGGCGGTGGCGAACACGTCCTGGGTGCCCAGGGGGAACACGGACGAGGAGGACAGGGTCACGGGGATGTCCGCGCCGAAGCGCGCCGCGGGGGCCAGGTGCGCGGTGGCGTCCGCCATGCTCAGCGCACCCCCAGGCTCAGTCCCGGCAGGAGGGTGTCCGGGTTGAGGTTCACGTGGCCGACGCCGGGCCGGCCGTCCCGGGTGAGGTGGCCCTCGAGCATGAGCGCGTCGAGGCGGTTGAGGATCAGGCCCTCGCGCAGCGCCCACGGGCAGATCTCGAGCTGGGCGATGCCGAACGTGCGCATGGCCGTCAGCGCGACGATCGCCCCCGCGAACACCTGGTGCGCGCGCACGTCCGAGACGCCGGGCAGCTCCGCCCGCTCCGCGACGGTCATCGCCGCGAGGCGGTTCACCCACAGGTGCAGGTCGTCCGCGCGCAGGTGCCGCTTCACGAAGGGGCCCGCCGCCGACGGCGCCGCCCCGGTGATCCGGGCGAGGGAGCGGAACGTCTTCGAGGTGGCGGTGACCACCACGGGCGACTCGATGCGCGGGAAGGCCGTATACGCCTCCTCGAGTCGCTTCTCCACGTGCTTGCGGAGCTTCTTCACCGCCTTGGGGCTGGGCGGGTCCTCGAGCACCCAGTCGCGGGTGAGGCGGCCGGCGCCCAGCGGCAGGGACAGGGCGTGCGAGGGCAGCTCGTCCTGGCCGTAGGCGATCTCGAAGGAGCCGCCGCCGATGTCGAAGTTCAGGATGGAGCCGGCGCCCCAGCCCTGCCAGCGGCGCACGGCGAAGTACGTCATGGCCGACTCCTGGTCCCCCGTGAGCTCGGAGAGGTGCACACCGGTCTCGGCCTGCACGCGGGCCAGCACGGCGGCGCCGTTCGCGGACTCGCGGATCGCCGAGGTGCAGAACGAGATCATGTCCTCCGCCCGATGCTCCTCCGCGAACGCGGCGGCCTCACGGACGAAGTCCACGAGCTCCCGCTGTCCCTCCTCCGTGATCGCCCCGTCGGCGTCCTGGTAGCGGATCAGCGGAAGGGAGCGCTTGTGCTCCGCGTAGGCGACCGGGCGGGCCCCCGGGTGGGCGTCCACGAGCAGCAGGTGGACGGTGTTGGACCCGATGTCCAGGACGCCGAGGCGCATGGCGCTCAGGCCTTCTTCCGCGCGGTGGTCTTCTTGGCCGGGACCTTGCGCGCCGCCGGCTTCTTGGCACCGCCGCGGGTGGCCGGGCCCTTGGCGCGCTTGTCCGCGAGCAGCTGGTAGGCCTCCTCCGCCGTGAGCTCCTCGGGCTGGCGGCCGCGCGGGACGGTGATGTTGGTGACGCCGTCCGTGATGTACGGGCCGAAGCGGCCCTCCTTCACAGTGACCTTCTTGCCGGAGACCGGGTCCTCGCCGAACTCGGCCAGCGGCGGCTTGGCGGCCCCGCGGCCACGCTGCTTCGGCTGGGCGTAGATCTCGAGGGCCTGCTCCTGCGTGATGCTGAAGATCTGGTCCTCGGACTCGAGCGAGCGCGAGTCCGAGCCCTTCTTCAGGTAGGGCCCGAAGCGGCCGTTCTGGGCGGTGATGACCTCGCCCTCGGCGTCCGCGCCCACGACGCGCGGCAGGGACATCAGCTGCAGCGCCTGCTCGAGGGTCACGGTGTCCACGGACATGCTCGTGAAGAGGGAGCCGGTGCGGGGCTTCTCCTTGGCCGGCTTCTTCTTCGGCTTGGGCTTGCCGTTCTTGTAGTACTCGGTGGGCTGGGCGTCGAGCCAGGCCTGCAGCTCCTCCTCGGTCATCTCGGGGATGACCTCGGTGACGTAGGGCCCGTAGCGCCCGTCCTTGGCGACGATGGTCCGGCCCGTCTCCGGGTCCGTGCCGAGCTCGCGCTCGGAGGGCTGGGCGGTGGCGAACAGCTCCTCGGCCTTGGCCGGGGTGAGCTCGTCCGGGGCCAGGTCCTCGGGGACGTTGGCGCGCGGCGGGGTGGCGCCCGCCTCCGCGTCGGCCGGCAGCGACCGCTCCAGGTACGGACCGTACTGGCCCACCCGCAGGGTGATGTCCTCGGTGATCGGCAGCGAGTTCACGGCCCGCGCGTCGATCTCGCCGAGGTTGTCCACCACGTGCTTGAGGCCCTCGACGCCCTTCTCCGTCTCCGCGGCGGGGGCCCCGAAGTAGAAGGTCTGCAGCCAGGCCTCGCGGCCGAGTTCGCCCGCGGCGATCCGGTCGAGGTCGTCCTCCATGCGGGCCGTGAAGTCGTAGTCCACGTACTTCGCGAAGTAGTCCTCGAGCAGGCCGATCACCGCGAACGCGGTCCACGACGGGACGAGCGCGGTGCCGCGCTTGGACACGTAGCCGCGGTCCATGATCGTGGAGATCGTCGGGGCGTACGTGGAGGGACGCCCGATCTCGCGGCGCTCCAGCTCGGCGACGATCGACGCCTCGGTGTAGCGGGCCGGCGGGGAGGTCTCGTGCCCGGTGGCCTCGATCGGGTCACCGGTGAGGCGCTCGCCCTGGGCCACCTGCGGCAGTCGGCGGTCCTTGGCCTCCGCGTTCTCGCCGTCGACCTCGGCGTCCCGACCCTCCTCGTACGCGTCGAGGAAGCCCTTGAACGTGATGACCGTGCCCGAGGCGCTGAACTGCGCGAGGCGGCCGTCCTGCGCGGTGGCCGAGAGCCGCAGCGTGGCGGTGTAGCCCTTGGCGTCGGCCATCTGCGAGGCCACGGTGCGCTTCCAGATCAGCTCGTACAGGCGGAACTCGTCCGGGCGCAGCTCGGCCTTGACCTGGGCCGGGGTCCGGAAGGAGTCCCCCGCGGGCCGGATGGCCTCGTGGGCCTCCTGCGCGGTCTCGTTGCGCTTGGCGTAGACGCGCGGCTGGGCCGGCACGGCGTCCGCCCCGTAGAGCTCGGTGGCCTGGCGCCGGGCGGCCTGCACGGCCTCCTGCGAGAGGTTCACCGAGTCCGTGCGCATGTACGTGATGTAGCCGTTCTCGTACAGGCGCTGGGCCACCTGCATGGAGACGCGGGAGCTCATGCGGAGCTTGCGGGCGGCCTCCTGCTGCAGCGTGGAGGTGGTGAAGGGGGCGGCCGGGCGGCGGGTGTACGGCTTGTCCTCCACCGAGTCGACCGTGAAGTCCGCTCCGCGCAGACCCTCGGCCAGCGAGCGGGCGCCGGCCTCGTCCAGGTGGGTCACCTTCTTGCCGGCGGAGGCCTTGAGCCGCCCGGTGTCGTCGAAGTCGCGGCCCGTGGCCACGCGCTCGCCGTCCACCGTGCTGAGGCGGGCCGTGAACGAGCTGCCCACGGCGTCCGCGGCCTGCGCGCCCTCGGCGACGGTGAAGGTGCCCTCCACGCCCCAGTACTGCGCGGAGACGAAGGCCATGCGCTCGCGCTCGCGCTCGACGACGAGGCGGGTGGCCACGGACTGCACACGGCCCGCGGAGAGGCCGCGGGAGACCTTGCGCCACAGCACCGGGGAGAGCTCGTAGCCGAAGAGCCGGTCGAGGATGCGGCGCGTCTCCTGGGCGTCCACGAGGGCCGTGTCCAGCTCACGGATGTTCTCCAGGCCTCGGCGCACGCCCTCCTCGGTGATCTCGCCGAAGGTCATCCGGTACACCGGCACCGTGGGCTTGAGGGTGTCCAGCAGGTGCCAGGCGATGGCCTCGCCCTCGCGGTCCGCATCCGTGGCGAGGTAGAGGGCCTCGGCGTCCTTGAGCTCGCGCTTGAGCTCCGTGACCTTCTTCTTCTTGTCCGGGTGCACCACGTAGTACGGGGTGAAGCCGTGCTCCGTGTCCACGGCGAACTTGCCGAACGGGCCCTTCTTCATGTCCGCCGGCAGGTCCGAGGGCTTGGGGAGGTCGCGGATGTGCCCCACGGAGGAGTCCACCACCCAGCCGGAGCCCACCGCGTTGAGGTACTTCGCGATGGACTTGCTCTTGGCCGGGGACTCCACGATGACCAGCTTCTTGCCCTCGGGCACGGAAGCGGTCACGGAAGCGGGGGTAGTGGACAACGGGTCCTCCTGGGACGGGATGGCTGCGGGTCCGGGGCCGACGCGAGCCGACCCGTGTCCGCCGGGGGCGGACGTCCCCACATCGTAGGGCGCGCTGACCACGATAACGCCCGGAGCCTGACAGGCCCCTGGGCGGGCCCCGTCCGCCGGACACGGGCTCGGGTCCTCCTGCCCGCCTCCGGACACTCAGCCTATGCTCAGGCCATGCATCCTCGTCGGTCCCGCGCCACGTCCCACACGGTCCAGGGTGCTGTCCACGTCGCCCGGTCCGCAGGCTCCGGCCTCAGGCCTGTGGGTCCGGAGAAGGACACGTCGGGCTCGGGCACGTACTGCCACCACCACGGCGACAACCGCAAGCCCGAAGGCGTCCACGCGTTCGACGGCGTGGCCGGGCAGGAGAGGTGTTGACGGCCCCGGGGTCGACGGCGGACCTCGTCCGCCGCTGGGAGTCCGCGGCTCGGCCGAACCCCACGGCGACGGACGTGGGCTCCCTGCTGGAGAAGTGCTACCGCGCGAGACCTCTGGCACGCGAGATCCTCTCGGGCGGCCATCTGCAGCACGACGAGGAGCTGCGCAACCACACGGAGAAGCTCCTGTGGACGGTCACGGACACCGTCACCCTGCTGCACTTCGCCCGGCACGCCTTCGGCTCCCTCGATGCGTATCTCCTGCACCTCGAGTCGGAGCGGGAGGACGCGGACGCGGCAGCCGAGTGGGACGAGGGCGCCGAGCGTGCCGACGTCGCCTACTGGACAGGGCTGGAGAGTCAGGTCCCCCAGGAGGACCACCCCTACGGGCTGGTCCTCACCCAGCACGCACTGGGTCAGCGCGTCACCGCGATCCTCGAGGTCGAGGACGGGGCGGTGACCGGCTTCACGGTGGAGGGCGTGCTCGGGCAGATGGTGGACGAGCACCTCGAGGGACTCGTGGGCTTCCCCGAGCCGGACCCGGACTTCGGCGAGGCCGTGCCGGTGATGCGCCGCGGGGATCCCGACGACGAGATGTTCGTGCGCCATCTGCGCCACGCTGCGCGGCTCGGCTTGATCTGAGATGTGGGCCGGGCCGTCCGCTCAGCCCTCCACGAGGAAACCGTCCTCGTGCAGCTCCCGCAGCGCGGCCAGCAGGCCGGCCCGGCCCGCTTCGTCCAGCTCCAGCAGCGCGGCGACCGCGCCCACCAGCTGCCCCACGGACAGCTCGCCGTCGCTGGCCGAGAGGACGCCCGCCGTCGCGGTGTCCAGGCGCGCCACACGCCGGAACCCGGAGCCCTGACGGGCCAGGATCACCTCGGGGTGCTCCGCCCCGAACCGCTGGTGGCGCTCCTCGGTCACGTCGGATGCCACCCGCAGGTGCAGGCCGCGCAGCGCGGCCAGGGCCGGGTCCCCGACGTCGACCCCCGTCCCGGCGCCCGCGGCCAGCCGGTCCCGGCGGGCGACGGCGGCGGCCCACGCGGCGCCGAGGGCCTCGTCCACGGCCTGGGTCAGCTCCTCGGCGACCACCCACCCCCGGCCCTGGGAGCCGTCCGCGGCGGGCCGACGCAGCCACACGTGGCCGAAGCCCACGCCCGCGACCCCGCGCGCGGCGAAGTCGTCCAGGTACCCACGGTAGGCGGCCTCATAGGCGGGCGGGTCGAGCTCGAGCGAGGAGTCCTGCAGCCACGTCTCCGCGTAGCCCGCGGGGTCCTGCCGGTCGCGCTGGATGAACCAGGCCTGCATCCCCGACGCCAGCCACGAGCGCGGGCGCGCGTCCCAGGGTGCGGTGTCGGCGTCGGCGGTGTCTCCCGCCGGGATCTCCCAGTTGGCGAGCAGCTGCGCGGTGCCGCCCTCGGCGAGCACGTCCGGCAGGGCCGCGATCAGCTCCGCGACGATCCGGTCGCCCTCGCGGCCGCCGTCGCGGTAGGTCAGCACGGGCGCGTCCGGGTCCGTGCGCGGGGTGATCACGAACGGCGGGTTCGAGACCACGAGGTCGAACCGCTCCCCCGCCACCGGCGCCAGCAGATCGCCGGCCGCCAGCCGGACCCGGTCCTCGAGCCGCTCCCGGTCGAGGCCGAGCACGTCCGCGTTGAGCAGCAGGTTGAACCGGGTGAAGGCCAGGGCGCGCTCGGACAGGTCCGTGGCGGTGACGTGGTCGGCGTGGGCGAGCAGGTGCAGGGTCTGGATCCCGCAGCCCACCCCCACGTCGAGGGCGCGGGCCACGGGACGGCGCTGCGTGGCGCCGGCGAGCGTGAGGGAGGCCCGACCGACGCCGAGCACGTGCTCGGGAGGCAGCGGGCCGCGCCGCTGCAGGGCCGTCAGGTCCGAGGCGATCCACATCCGGCCCGGCTCGTCCGCCTCATACGGCGAGAGGTCCACCGCGCCGCGCACGCGTCCGTCCGGCCCCTCGACGACGAGCCCGGCCGCCACGGCCCCGGCCAGGCCGAGGCTGGGCAGGGCGGCGTCGAGGTCGGCGGCGGGGACGGGCTCGCCGAGCAGCCAGGCCCCGACGGCGGCGGCGAGGGCCCGCGTGCCGTGCCGGTCGCCGGGGCCGGCTGCGTCGTCGTGCCGGTCGGGGCCCGCCAGGTGACCGGCGACGACGCGGCGGGCGGCCTCGGCGTGCTCGCGGTCCAGGGCGAGCGTGGCCACGGGTCCGAGCAGCCCCTCGACGGCGGCGGTGGTGAACGGCAGGGCCGCCAGGTCCGCGGCGAGGGCCACGGCCGTGGCCGGTGTCAGCCGCGGGGCGGGGGGCGACGGAGGTGTCGGGACGGGACTCATGCCTCGGTCCTCTCAGCGGGGTGGGGGCGGTGGGCGCAGACGGGGCAGCGGTGCTCGGGGTCGTCGACGGCGCAGGCCGCGCAGCGGACCTCGAGCGTGGTGCAGGCCGGGTCGGCGCAGTTGCGCAGCGCCGAGGTCGGGGCCTGGCACGTGACGCACCGGCCGATGGTCTCGGCGTCGGCGGTGAAGCGGGTGGACAGGCGTCGGTCGAACACGGCCAGCTCGCCCCGCCACAGTCCGGCGTCGCCGCGGGCCTCGCCGTAGCGGACGATGCCGCCGTCGAGCTGGTAGACCTCGGCGAAGCCGCGGTCCTTGAGCAGGGCGGAGAGGACCTCGCAGCGCACGCCGCCCGTGCAGTAGGTGATCAGCGGCGCGTCCTTGAGGTGGTCCAGGGCCCCGGAGTCGACGGCGGCGAGCAGGTCGCGGGTGGTGTGCGCGTCCGGGACCACGGCCCCGTCGAATCGGCCGATGGCCGCTTCCACCGTGTTGCGGCCGTCGAGGAAGCGCACGGGGTTCGCGGTGCCGGCGCGCTCGGCGACGAGTGCGTCCACCTGGGCGGGGGTGAGCCGCTCCCCCGTGCCGACGACGCCGTCCGCGTCCACGGAGACGCGCTCGGGGGCCCCGAACGCGACGAGCTCGGGCTTGAGCTTGACGGAGAGGCGGGGGAAGTCCGCCGCCGAGCCGTCCGACCACTTCACCTCGAGGTCCCGGAACGCCGGATGCTCCCGCGTGCCGCGCACGTAGCGCTTGACCGCGTCGACCGGTCCGCCGACGGTCCCGTTGATCCCCTGCGACGACACGATGATCCGGCCGGTCAGGCCGAGGGACGCGGCGAGCGTGCGCTGCCACAACCGCACCGCCTCGGGGTCGGCGAGCGGGGTGAACCGGTAGTACAGCGCGATGCGGGAGAGGGGGGCGGTGCTCATCGAGGTCCAGGCTAGTGCGCGACCCCGGACGTGACGGCCGTGCGGGACGGGCGGGACCTGGCCCGCACCGGCCTCACGCCTTACCCTTCAGACATGACTGAGCATCTGGATCCGGCACTGGTCGACACCTGGTTCGCGGCCTGGTCGCGATCGCGCGGCTACCGCATCAGCCAGGAAGCGGGGCGACGCGCGGCCCTGCGCACCCCTCGCCCCGCCCGCATGATCCCCGGCGGCTCCGGTCGCGCCACGGTGGACGTGCCGGCCACGTGGGAGTACGTGGTGGTGAACCCCTCCCGCGCGGAGCTCGAGGACCTGCGCGAGGCGGTGCGGGACCAGGAGCAGATTCTGCTCACCGTGTTCGGCGACGCCGGCGAGGACCCGAAGGCCATGGGTCTGAAGGCCCAGGCCGAGCCGGAGCGCTTCATGACCATGGACATGGACCCCGAGCTGCAGGACGTGGAGCCCCCGCTGCTGCCCGAGGGCTATGAGGCCCGCGTGGACCAGCCGATGGAGGGCAGCCGTCGCCTGCGCATCCTGGCCGTCGGCGCCTCGACCGCGCCGGAGGGCGAGGAAGAGCTCGCCGCCCTCGGCTGGGTCACCGAGGAGGACGGCACCGCCGTCTACGACCGGATCTGGACGTCCCCGAACCACCGTCGCCGCGGCCTCGGCTCCCTCGTGATGCGCTACCTCACCTCCGAGGTCATGAGCGAGGGTGAGATCAGCCGCGGCCTGCTCGTCGCCTCGCCGGACGGGCAGAAGCTGTACCGCCACCTGGCCTGGACCGACCTCGGCCCCGTGTCCATCTGGGGTCGCGGCCTGGCCGAGGACAACCCCACCGCCGAGCACACCGGCACCATGGGGGCGTGACCGGCCACCTCCCGGAGCACGATCCCTGGGCGGATCCCGCGGGCGGCTGGGGGCCGCCCGGCACGGCGGACGCCGCGCCGGGCGTGGACGACGCCGCCCCGGACTGCTCCGGACCGGAGCCGCAGCCCGTCGGTGAGGTGGTGGCCGACGTCGTGGCCGGGCTGTCCGTCACGGCACCCGGCGACCTGCGCCCGGACACGCCGGCGGGGGCCGGACTCCGTGCGGCGCTGGGCCGGACCGGGCTGCCCGAGCAGATTCGCCACGTCACCGAGCTGCCCGCCCGGCAGGCCCGGCACACGGACTGGCCCGCGGACGCGCCGGAGGGCCTGGTCAGGGCGTTCGCGGCACGCGGCGTCGAGCGGCCGTGGCTGCACCAGGTGCGCGCCGCGGCCCTGGCCGGCGCGGGGACGCACACCGTGCTCGCCACGGGCACGGCGTCGGGCAAGTCGCTGGGCTACCAGCTGGCGGTCGGCACCCGGCTGGCCGCCGACCCCCGGGCCACCGCGCTCTACCTCGCCCCCACCAAGGCCCTCGCGGCGGACCAGCTGACCTCTTGGCGCGCCCTCGAGCGGGACGGCGCCCCGGGGCTGCGCGCGGCCCCCTACGACGGCGACACCGCACCGCAGGACCGGATCTGGGCTCGCGAGCACGCCACCGTTCTCATGACCAACCCGGACATGCTCCACGTGGGGATCCTGCCGCACCACGAGCGGTGGGCCGCGTTCTTCCGGAACCTGGCGTTCGTGGTGGTGGACGAGTCGCACACGTACCGGGGCGTCTTCGGCTCGCAGGTGGGCATCCTGCTGCGCCGGCTGCGGCGCATCGCCGCCCACTACCGCGGGGACCGTCCGGAGACCGTGTTCATCGGAGCGTCCGCGACGTCGGCGGATCCGGCCGGGCACTTCGCCCGACTGATCGGGGCGCCGGCCACGGCCGTCACCGAGGACGCGTCCCCGCACGGGGCGGTCACGGTGGCGTTCTGGGAGCCGGAGCTGACGGACCGTCGGGGCGAGAACGGCGCGCCCGTCCGCCGCTCGGCGATGGCCGCCGCCGCCGACCTGGTCACGGACCTGGCCCTGCAGCAGGTGCGCACGCTGGCGTTCATCCGCTCGCGGCGCGGGGCCGAGGCCATCGCCAGCGCGGCCAAGCGGCAGCTCGAGGAGGTCGAGCCGGGGCTCGGCACGCGGATCGCGGCCTACCGCTCGGGCTACCTGCCCGAGGAGCGGCGGGAGCTGGAGGCGGACCTGCGCTCGGGTCGGCTGCTGGGCATGGCCTCGACGCCGGCGCTGGAGATGGGCATCGACGTCGCGGGGCTGGACGCGGTGGTGGTGGCCGGCTGGCCGGGCACCCGCGCGTCGTTCTTCCAGCAGATCGGCCGCGCCGGGCGCGGTGGCCAGGATGCGCTCGCGTTCTTCGTGGCCTCGGACGACCCCCTGGACACGTTCGTGGTGGACCACCCGGAGGCCGTGTTCGACCTGGGCGTGGAGGACACCGTGGTGGACCCGGAGAACCCGCACCTGCTCGGCCCGCAGCTGTGCGCGGCCGCCGCGGAACTGCCGATCACGCCCGAGGCGTTCGGCTGGTTCGGGGAACCGGGGCGGGTGCGCGCCCTGCTGGACGTGCTGGTCGAGCAGGGGCTGCTGCGCCGTCGGCCGGCCGGCTGGTTCTGGACGCACCCCGAGCACGCCGCCGGCATGGTCTCCCTGCGGGACGACGGCGGCGGGCCCATGGACATCATCGACGCCGAGTCCGGTGCCCTGCTGGGCACGATGGACTCGCCCCAGACCCACTACCAGGCGCATCCCGGCGCGGTGTACGTGCACCAGGACCGCACGTACCTCGTGGCGGAGCTGGACGAGGACGCGCACGCCGTGGTGGTCACGCGGGCCTGGCCGGACTTCACCACGCAGGCCCGGGACGTCACGGAGATCGAGATCGTCGCGGTGCACCGTCGCCTGGACGCGCGCGAGAGCACCCTGCGCTGGTGCCTCGGGGAGGTGCAGGTCCGCACCCAGGTGGTGTCCTTCCAGCGCAAGGCCCTGGCCTCCGGGGAGGTGCTCGGCGAGGAGCCCCTCGACCTGCCGGCGCGGGACCTGTTCACCTCGGCGGTGTGGTTCCAGGCGGCCTCGGACGAGCTCATCGCCGCGGGTCTGACCACGGATCGCCTGCCCGGCGCCCTCCACGCGGCGGAACACGCGATGATCGGCATGATGCCGCTCGTCGCCTCGAACGACCGCTGGGACATCGGCGGCGTCTCGATGGTCCTGCACCCGGACACGGGCTCCCCCGCCGTGTTCGTCTACGACGGCCGGCCCGGCGGGGCGGGCTTCGCCGAACGCGGCTTCGAGCAGGCGCGACGCTGGGTCGAGGCGACGGCGGGGGCCATCGCGGCCTGCGAGTGCGCGGAGGGCTGCCCGTCCTGCGTGCAGTCCCCCAAGTGCGGCAACCGCAACAGCCCCCTGGACAAGGCCGGCGCGCTGACCGTCCTGCGGTTCCTGATGGACCACGCCGATCACCTCGTCCCGGCGGACGCCTCGGCCGACGGCTCGGGCGGCGCCCCCGGCGGGGCCGCGGACGCGGCGCCCGGGGCCTGAGACCGCGGCGGACCCGCGACGGCGTCGGCCGTGGCCGCCGGCAGCGGGGCGCGGGCGAGCTCGACCGCGACGCGCACGGTCCCGTCCTCGCGCACCTCGCACGCCACGACGACGGCCCCGTTGCGTTCGGCGGTCCGCCCGGCCAGCACGCACGGCTCGTGGTCGGAGAGCCCGCGCCGGGCGTCGGAGGCGGCGAGCGCCGCCAGGTCGGCGGCCCCGGCCGCCCGGGAGCCGGTGACCGAGGCCTGCCCGAGCGCCGCGACCGCCAGCAGCAGACCCGCCCCCAGGGCGGCCGTGCCCAGGACGGACACGGTGCCCGAGCCGCGTTCGCCCCGCGCGGGCGCCCTCCCGCGGGTCATGACCGGTCCTCCGGTGAGGCGGCGGGCGTTCCGGGCCGCTGGTCGGGGGCGGCGGCGTGGGCGGTGAGGGTGAGCACCTCGGCCCAGGCGAGCGGCCCGGGGCCGGGCTGGACGACCTCGACGGTCACCCACCCGCCCTCGACGGTGTGCGAGAGCGAGGCGTCGTCGCCGGCCATGCGCGCCACCGCGTCCCGGGCCGCCGCCTCGTCGTCGCCCCGGGCGAGGATGCGGGCGGCCGACGCCGCGGCGTCCTGACCCCGCACCTGCTGCACCGCGGCGGCGCCGGCCAGCAGGACGGACACGAGCACGAACGCGATCACGGGCAGCAGCACCGCGTACTCGGCCGTGACGGCCCCGGTCTCGCCGCCCCGGAGCGCCCGGGGCCACCCCGCCGTCCGGGCGCCCGTGCGGCGCCCGGACGGCGGGGCGGAGATCGGGTGCTCAGTCACGCTGGAGCGCCCCGGAGACGAGGTCCACGAGCAGCGACTGCACGTCCGGGCTGGTGAGCACGACGGCCAGCACGCCCGCGAAGCCCACGGCGGCGAGCGTGAGGATGCCGTACTCGGCCGTGATCGCGCCGGTCTCCTCGCTCGCGGCGTCGACGACGCGGGCGAGGCGGTCGCGCTCGCTCGGGCGAGTGACGGCGGGCTGGGCGGAGTGGGAGCGGTGGGTCATGGTGGTCCTCCTGGAGTGGGCCCCGCGGTGCGGGGCGGTGGTGACGGCCCGGCCGGGCCGCTGGTCCCAGGCTGGCCCGGTGCGGGCCCCGCGCGCCGGGGGCGGTGCGGATCCGGGG